>CAMVMU010000016.1 GCA_947168655.1 uncultured Oscillospiraceae bacterium | reverse complement strand
CTCGCGGATCACACGCTCCATGCGGCTGAAGCCGATGCGGAACTGATTTTGCAGCAGCTCGCCCACGCAGCGCAGCCGGCGGTTGCCCAGATGGTCGATGTCGTCCTTGGTGGCCAGGTTGTGGGCCAGGGAGTTCATGTAGTTGATGGATGCCAGGATATCGTCAACGATGATGTGCTTGGGCACTAGGTCGTCGGCGTGGAGCTTGCACTGCTCGATGAGCTCCTCGCCCTCGTACTGGCTCAGCAGCTCCTGCAGCACGTCGTAGCGGACGCGCTCCTTGATGCCGCACTCCTTGACGGGGTCGAAGTCCACGTAGCGGCGCATGTTGCACATGCGGTTGGTGAAAATCTTCACCGTGGCACCGCTCTCCAGCCGCACCGTGATCTCGCTGACGCCGATCTCATCCAGCTCGCGGCACTCCTCGCCGGTGAGCACGTGGCCCTCGTCGAAAAGAACCTCGCCGGTGGCGGGATGGGCCACGGGGGCGGCCAGTTTCTGGTTGCGGCAGCGCTGCCACAGGGTCAGCTTCTTGTTGAACTTGTAGCGGCCCACGATGCTCAGGTCGTAGCGGCGGGGGTCGAAGAACAGGTTCTGCAGCAGGGTCTGGGCGGTATCCAGCGTGGGGGGCTCACCGGGACGCAGCTTGCGATAGATCTCCAGCATGGCGTCCTCATAGGTCTTGCAGGTGTCCTTCTCCAGAGTGGTCCGGATGCGCTGATCGTCGCCGAAGCGCTCCAGGATCTCCGCGTCGGTCTTGAGACCCAGAGCGCGGATCAGGCAGGTGATGGGCAGCTTGCGGTTCTTGTCGATCCGGACCCAGAACGTCTCGCTGGTGTCGGTCTCGTACTCCAGCCATGCGCCGCGATACGGGATCACCGTAGAGGTCAGCAGGGGCAGATCGGTCTTCAGGTCGATCTCCTTGCCATAGTAGATGCCGGGGCTGCGGACGATCTGGGAGACCACAACGCGCTCGGCGCCGTTGATGACGAAGGTGCCGGACTGGGTCATCAGGGGGAAGTCGCCCATGAAGATCTCCTGCTCCTTGATCTCGCCGGTCTCCTTGTTGTGCAGCCGCACGTTCACCTTGATGGGCGCAGCGTACGTGGCGTCACGGGCCTTGCACTCCTCCACCGAGTACTTGGGCGCCTCGTTCATGCTGTAGTCAATGAAGCTCAGCTCCAGGTTGCCGGCATAATCGGCAATGGCGTCCACGTCCCGGAACACCTCGTGGAGACCGGTCTCCAGAAACCACTGGTAGGATTTCTTCTGGATCTCCAGCAGGTTGGGCATCGCCATGACCTCTTCGTGCCGGGCAAAATTTTTGCGCAGTGTCTTGCCGTAGTACTTGTCCTTGGCCATCTTCAATCCTCACGCCTTTCTTTTCGCTTTTACCGGTCAGAAAACCGCCGGGGTTCCCTCTGCGTCCAACATGGCACGCACGGCCTTGTTGAAACTTTTGCAGCATTCCCTCTTGTTTTTTGCCGGGGAAGGTGGTATCATATGGATAGTTAAAAGGGACTATAGGTCCACTATCCGAACATAAGCACTTCATTTTACCAGTATCTCCTTGGCTTGTCAAGGGGGTTTTTCTTTTTTTTTGCATATTCAGCAAAAAAATGGAGCTCTGCTGCCTTGAGCAGCAGAGCTCCTCTTCACTTTTAAGACGGTTTACCAGACATTCAGCATATACGCCAGCCGCCGGACGCCTCGTCGGGAGCGAGGCCGGGCAACCGGCACCGCCACATCCCCCACGGCGTCCTCCGCCGTGGCAAAGAGCATCACCATCATGGCCGCGTTGGGAAAGGGACAGAACTCGCCGGGGTTCGTCATGGAAACCAGCAGCATCCCCAGATAGCTGATGGCCAGCATGGCCACAAACGGATCCCGTCTTCCCCGCCAGAGGAGATTCACCCGCCCCCGGATCAGGCAGGCATAGGCGGCCACGCCCAGAAGTCCCATGCTGCCGATGATCTGGGCAATCATGTTGTGGTAGAAGAACATGCTGCCCGGCACACCGGCATAGATTGTCCGGTTGGTTGTGTTGCCCAATCCCATACCGAAGGCGGGATAGCGCAGAAAGTCCTTTACAGATTGGGCCAGCATACGCCAGCGGTTTGTCTCGCTGCCGATCAGATGGCCGCTTTCCATGCGGCTGTTATACAGCAATTTCAGCCCATCCAGGCCGAAAAGCAGAAACACGCCGCAGCCCACCGCCAGCATGGCCAGCATGATCTTGCGTGACACAACACCGAAATGCACCAGATAGACGCAGCCCAGCGCCAGCACCACCGCGCCGAACAGCAGGGCGCTGCGGCTGCCGCTGAAAATCATTGCCGCCGCCATCACACCGACGGCCGTCAGATACCAGCGGCTGCGCCGGGACAGATAGAAAGCGGAGGGCATTGTTGTCAGCAGAACGGTGGCGCAGAAATTGCGGCATTTGAACTCCGGCACCGCGCCGTTCAGCGCCTCGAAATCCGCCAGGTGGCGCAGACAGATCGACGCCACCACGGCGCCCATGCCCAGGCCCACCGTCAGCAGGATCCGGGCAAAGCGTTCCTGCACGTCGTAGCTGTGGCGCCGGAACATCTGCGAGCGGAAGATGGCGTACAGCACCAGCATCCCCAGCCCCAGACTGACGGTATAATACAGAGTCAGCGGTGCGCCGCGGTCGTCGGCTGACATTGCACCGCAGCCGCTGAGCAGCGTAGCCGCCGAGACCAGCGCCAATCCCCGGGCGCTTCTGCCCAGGCGCAGCGTCACCGGCCAGACGGCAAAATGCACCGCCACAGCCATTAAAAGGGAAAAAAGCAGCGGAAGGCACGGAAAAAACACAGACAGGTGCCTGTACTCCGGGCAGACCAGCAGGATCGCCATCATGACCGGGGTTACCGTCGCCAGAAAATCCGGGCACAGTGCAGCAAACCAGGTGGCGGCGGCCAACAGCACAGCGGCGCCTGCCACCTGCCGGTCCAGGGCCAGCGCCAGGATCAGTATGGCCAGCAACAGCGGAAAATAGCTCCGGCCCAGCCAGAACGCCTCCGTGCGCTCTGTCAAAAGGCTGAGAGCCCGGTAGCCGCGGCGCTGCAAAAAGCGCCACATGCCCTGGGCTCTCTCCAGCGGAGAGGCGTCATGAAATTGTAGAATCATGGAAAACTCGCTCCTAATCGCAAAAGGGAAGTGATACATCAGCCTCTCTCTGTGGTCTTTCCTTCGGGCTGCATGTATCACCTTATCGGCTCGTATATAAATCCTTCATAAAAAATTGCAGTATTTTATGAAAACACTCTGTTCTTCTGTAACAAAGATTTAGTTTCGACACTTTACCATTTTCGCGATTTCTTGTCAAGTCCAAAAAGCGCCATATCTCCTGTGCCAAAAACCGCATCTTTTGTATAAGTTGTTCTGAAAAATTGATTTCTTGGAAAAAGCTCTCCGGGTTGTCCCCGGAGAGCTTTCTCTTGTCAAATAACTCAAATAACAATTTCCATTACTCCCAGCCCTGCATCCGGTCCAGGATCTCATAGAGTTTGATGAACCGCTCCTCCGTCTGACCCACATGCCGGCCCAGCTCAAAAATGGTGCCGGGATCGGTGGTTGCCTCCCACGCCGGCAGCCCGTCCCCGTTGGGGTCGCCTGTGGCGATGAAATTCCGGAAGTAGCTGTGCATGATCTCCCCCAGCGCACGATCGCTGTCGTCGTACAGCCGGGAGTCCGCCGGGATATTGCCGTAGAAGTACGCCTCTTCCCCGCCGTGGTTGGGGCCCAGGCGCTTGTTGTCCTTGGTGAAGTAATACTCGTACACGGGGATATCGCCCGCCAGGGCCTGCCGTGTCCAGCAGTAGTGTCCATGGTTGAAGAAGATGGCGGAGTAGATGTCGATCCAGTTGGCCTTGGCCTCCGCGTCGGTGGTCGCGGGATACAGGGCAAGCACCTCATCGGCGTAAGTGCCGAAGAAGCTGCGCACTTTCTGCTCATAGTTCTTCAGGCTGGCGTGGTCAAAGATGATGAACAGAGCGCTCTCCGTGGCGTTGTAGCCGTGGAAGATGGCCTCCTCGTTGTGGATGCCCTTGCGGTAGGATTCATAGGGCGACTCAGTGAGCACATAGCCGTCCACGGTGATGTGGTGGTTCATGCTTGTGGCTGCCACCAGTTTTTCGGCCGGGACAGCCCGCAGATCCGCCACGGACGCTGCGCCGAACCGCTCCTTTGTAGCCTTGCCGGCTTCATACGCCTCCTCCAGCGAGCGGTAGGAGTGGGCGGGCTGGGGCGCGGTGGTGGTGCTGCTCTCACCGATGGCGCGGCGGAACAGGCCCTTCGCCAAAGGCGACGTGCAGAGCGCGGTGACGCAGGCGCTGCCCGCCGACTCACCGGCTACGGTCACGTTGTCCGGATTGCCGCCGAAGGCCGCGATGTTGTCGCGCACCCATTCCAGGGCCTTGATCTGATCCAGCAGGCCATAGTTGCCGGTGGTGCCGTTGGAGGACTCCGCCGCCAGCTCCGGGTCGGCGTAGAATCCGAATACGCCCAGCCGGTAGCCCATGTTCACCACGATGACGCCGTCACGGGCAAGGCCCATGCCGCTGTAATCGGCATACCAAGGTTGTCCGGTCATCAGGGATCCGCCGTGGATATACACCAGCACCGGGGCGTTCTTCACCTCCCCCGCCGGCTTCCAGATGTTGAGGTACAGGGAGTCCTCACTCATCATATCCCGGAAGTTGTCCTTGGTGGTGATCTTGTAGTCGTGATAGCCGATGATATCCGCCAGTGAGCCGTAGATGGCGCCGTTGGACGGCTGCATGCCCATGGGAGCGAAGTGATCCGCCGCCAGCACGCCCTCCCAGGGCTCGGGATCCTGTGGCTCCCGCCACCGCAGCTCGCCGACAGGCGGCTTGGCGTAGGGCACACCGGCGTAAACCTCCACCGCTCCGTCCGCCGACACCAGTCCGGTGAGCTGCCCCTGCTCCACGGTGACAATATCCGTCACGGCGGGGTTCTTCCCCTCTACCGCCGGGCGGCGCAGCTGAGGTCCCTGGGTGAATACCACCACCGCCGCCAGCACGGCAATGAGGCCGATCCAGCCCGCTGCCCGCAGCAGCCAGGACTTGTCCAGCAGCACGTTTTTGCGTAGGAAGAAAAAGCCCACCAGCGCGATGAGCGCCAGCGCCCAGCCCCACAGGCTGTTCTTGTTGAATTCCAGCAGTGTCAGAAACACGATGCCGATCAAAACGATACCTATCATTATGTAAACCTCCCGGTGTTGTTGTCCGTTCCTTTACAGCGCCTGATTCTCCAGCGCTTTGGTGATGACCTTCAGCATCCGCACGGCAAGGTCGTGGTTGTCGGTGATGAGGTCGTACACCGCGTCCTCCGACAGCACGCCCCGCTTCAGATCCCGGGGCAGCTTGCCGGCCTCGTCAGCTTCGTAGTCCTCCATCCAGCGGGTGCTGCCGTAGTAGTCGCTGAGCTTCTTGTAGTCCTTCTGAGCCGCCTCATAGGCGGCAAAGGCCTCCGCCAACCCATCCAATGCCTGCCGGGACACGTCCAGGCACCGCTCCATTTCCTCGATCCGTTTGATTCGGTCCATGGTCACTTTTCCTTTCCTAATGTCACAGTTCCCGCTCCCACCAGAGGTTCTCCTCTTCTTTCCAAAAGCGGAAGCCGCACCGTTTCAACACGTTTTGTGACCTCACATTGTCCTTTCGCGTATCCGCCCTCACGGTCCGGATCCCCAGCTTTTTCCCGAAGTCCAGGAAGGCGGTCAGCGCCTCGGTCATGTAGCCCTGCCCCTCATAGCGGGGGTTCAGGCCGTAACCCACCTCCGTCACGCCGCAGCGGGGTATATATTTGTAGTCGATGGAGCCGATGATGGTATCGTTCTCCTTGCAGACCAGCAGAAACTCGGTGAAAAAGAGGTAGTTGTCCGGGTCGTCGGCGATCTCCCGCTCCAGCTTTTTCAGAAAGCCGGTCAGCAGGTAGTCCAGTTCCTCACCCCGGTATTTCACGCCGTACGTCTCCTCAAATCCAGCCAGGTCACTGTTAAACAGCGCCAGATTCTCCTGCGTATAGGAGAACAGCACCAGCCGCTCCGTCTCGATGGCGTCCGCCATCCGATCTCTGTTCACTGTCAGCTCTCCTTACCGTAAAATCTCGTCAATGGTGGACACGGTGCTGAACGAGCCCTTGTTCTTGGCAATAATCTCCTTCACCATGGGCAGTTCAAAGTAGTTTACATAACAAATCAACGTCTTGTTCTCCCCGGCGATGGCGCCGTAGGAGTTCATCATGGTGCAGGTCTTATTCATCTCTGACTTGAGAGCCTTAATGATGCCGTCGGGATCCTTGGCGATGATGGTCACCTGCTTGATGGCCTCGAAGTGATCGGTAAACCGGTTGATGATGGTGGTGGCCACCACGTACACCAGCAGGCTCATGAGCGCCGCGTTGCGGTTGATGAGGATGAACGCCGCCAGATACACGCAGGCGTTGAAGGCCACCAGGATGGCCGTCATACTGAAGTTCTTGCCGGTGCGGTCCGAAATCCTCTTGATCACGATGTTGGCAAAGATCTCCGAACCGTCGATGCAGCCGCCGTATCGGAGGATCAGCGCAAGACCGGCACCCAGAATGGCGCCGCCGAAGGCCACCGCCAGAAAATGCTCCGTGTTCAGCTCAAAGGGGACCTTTTCAAAAATCTCCAGGCCCACCGTGTAGACAGCACTCCCCACCAGGGCCTTGAGGCCAAACTTTCTGCCCAGAATCAAAAAACCTGCCACCAGGAACGGCAGAAAGACCACCGCCACGCACAGCGACAGGTTCAGCCCCGTCACCTTGCTGAGGATGATGGCGATACCCGCCGTTCCGTAGTCAATGGCGTCGTTGGGCAGCAGGATGCACACCACGGAGAAGCTGGCCATGAGCGCACCCACGATGATCATGAAATACGACAACACCTCTCCGAGCTTTTTGCTGATTTTTCGCATGACGATCTCTCCTACTCATATTCGTTTCTTTTTTGTTCCGCCGCCAGTCACTCAAAGGCCAGCAGATTTCCCAGTCTGACAGAGAAGCCCAGTGCCCGGTACATCTCCACGTCGCAGTCTGCGCAGCCCACCGTCATGGAACTGACGCCGCTTTCGCTGTACGCAAACCGCACCAGGGCGGGGGCAATCCCCCTGTGCCTGTATGCCGGACGGATATAGAAGTCCTCGAATACGCCGCCGGGGGCGTAGTCGAACGTGGAAAAGCCCACCGTAACGGAGCAGCAGCCTGCCAGCACCGCCCCGTCCCATGCGCCGAAGAACAGGATCTGTCCCTTGTCCATTGCAGCGGCCAGCCTGACGCAATCCTCTTTGCCCGGCTCGTTCTCCCCGATCTCGGCTTTATAAGCTCTCTGCAGCTCCCACAGCTTTTCCATCTCTGCGGGTTCAATCATTCGGTATGCAATGGCGTTCTTCTGCTTTTTTGTTTCTCTCTCTTCCAGCCATTCCGCCCGGGTCAGAAGGTTGGCAATTCCCCGGCGCGTCTCGCCCATCTGCGGGACCGGCACGTCCTCGGTGGTCCACTGATACCGGAAGCCCAGCTTCTCCTGCACGCGCCTGGACTTCTCGTTGCCGTCAAAGTACCCGCACCAGACCCGCTGAAGATTCAGGTCCTCGAAAGCGTGGCGGAGCACCTCTCCCGCCGCCTCCGGCACGATGCCACGCCCCCACCAGGGGACGCCCAGCCAGTAGCCCAACTCGGCTTCATCGTCCTTTTTCGCCAGATCGCTGTGGAAATGCAAGCCGATGCTCCCCACGGGCAGCCCGGTTTCCTTCCACACGATGGCATAGGTCTCCGGCACGGCAAGAATGTCCCGGATCACCTGCCTCGTATTCTCCGCACTTGTGTGGACGGGCCACCCGGCGGCAGGACCCACCCGGGGATCCTTGGCATATCGATAGCACTCCTCCGCGTCCGCTTCGTCCCACGCCCGGAGGATCAGCCGTTTCGTTTCCAGAATCTTTCTTTCACACCCGATCTTCCGGACATAGACCCTTGACGGCTCCCCGTCCATGTCATTCATCTGCGTTTTGTATGTAAAACCGTATTTCTCATACAATCCGATATGGTTTGTTGAGAGATAGACCTCTTTCACCTGCTCCTCTCCGGCCAGGCGCCGGACCTCGTCAAAGAGCAGTCCCGCATAGCGGTGTCCCCGGTGGGCGGGAAACGTATAGACAAAACCCACCCACGGCGTCAGTTCCGTGGGCTGGATATCGTCCTTCTCGGCATAGGTGCAGAAGGAGATCAATTCATCGCCTTCCGTCAGCAGCAGCACCTTTGAGTGCTGGCCCACCGCGTCAAAGAACGTGCCTTTGCTCAAGAGGTTGTGGAGAAACGCGCCGGCTCGCCAGTCGCTTCTCTGGATCTCCTCCAGCCAGTGGGCCTGATTGTCGCTGTCATAAAAACTGATGACTTTCACTTCTGTCTCCCCTTGAACGATTCCGTCTTCGCTGTTTCTTATGCCCGATGAATCATTATCCCTTTGCCAGCGTTTCATATCTCCCGCACACTTCAAAATGATGTGTGAGTCTCTGACACTCCAGTTGATCGACGTTCGTCTCAATCAATGAATCAACACCCATTGCGTTCAGTTCAGCGGCAATCGATGACAGCAATTCCCTTTTTATTTTCCTGCAGGCAGCCGGATCCATTTCATATATGCTCAAAATATCAATTGCGCAGGAACATGCGTCAAGAAACGCATATCCCCGGATGTCCCTTTTTCCATCTCTGACAGCAATGTAACATGTATCAGAAGGAAACCTGCAGAAACCCTCCCTGATGGAATTCAAAACAGAATCATCAAGTGCCCCGGCGTCTTCAAACAGCTCACGGCCGGTTTTCAACACAGAACCGTTCTCCGATCCGCTGTCCTGTTTGAGGTCTGATGTTTTGTGCTTTATATCATAGGAAACGGATTCAACGACGAATCCATGCCGCTTCAGATAATCGCCAAAGGCGTTTTCATCTCTGTCATTGTAAAAAACACCATATGATTCATAGCCGGCGCCATAATAGATGCTCGAATAATGCAGATCCTTCACCAAGCTTTCAACATCATCTAAAACAGTGGAATAACACGCTTCCTTTTCCGCTTTGTCTGAAAAAACAGCCGTAACAATTGCGTTCTCATTCAGAATGACTGCGCAGCACAGCTTGTTTTGCTCATCATGATAGGCCAATACACGAATATCCTCATCATCTAAAAAAGCAATAAACGCTTCTTTATCCGCAAAGAACGTCCGCAGCCACTTATGAACATTTTTTTCGAGAAAAGAATAAAACTCACCGAAGTGATTCATTAATTCATTCTGATTGATTGCTTTCATGATCATCTTCCGTCCTGTTCATAAACCTGCCTTCAGATCCACAGCCCAATAAAATGCGTCTTTCTGCCTGTTCAGCTTCCCGGCAAAGAAGATCCATGCTCTCCGCATGCCTCGGGACAACAGCGTGAATAAAAACGCCATTATCTACGCTGCCCACACGACCCTCGGCGTCAGGAATATGCCGTTGATCGGCAGTCACTGAAGTTAAGGCTTCAACGCAAAGCCAAAAACTGTGTTTAGCTTTTCAGTATTGATACCATCCATCGCATGCCATCTGTTGACGGGATATGCAAAGTCATTCTTATATTCTACCGGATCCCTTTCATATTCATTCGCAAAGTAAGTATCATAAGCTGGGAAATCATTGCTTGCAAGAATACCGCAGATTCCCAACTCTCCCAACAGAACAGATAATTCATCTTTATTGCTCTTCAATATTTTTGCTTTTGTAATAGTGTCTCTGAGCTTGCCTGCTTTATCCGAACTGCTCAAACAGTCAACGCAGGATAATATTGCCATAAAGATTTGTTTGTCTTCTTCCGTAGGCATAACTTTCGGAAGCATTAAAAACTGTTCCAGATCAAAAAGTGCATAATTGATATCCATGTTCCCGATAGGACTGCCGCCGTATTTGTATCGCAGCCAATTATAAAAGTTATATCCGCTCTTGATGGATTGCTTGCTCGGTATGGTTTTCCACGCAGACCACCCGCAAAGATAACAATGAACGCCGGCCGCTGCGAGTGTTTCATTATGGCTGTTCATAAAATCATGCTCGGGAATCGCTATTAAGTAATAATAACTTCCGAGAGCGGATCTGTATTCGAGTTTACGTGTCGACAGACTGAAAAGAAAAGCGTTCGCAATATCCCGTGGTTCAATCTGCGAAAGAAGATCATGTCTTCTATTCAAGGATTCTGAATGAGATTCATATTTGGGATAATCAAAGAGATAACCTTGCCTTTTTGCAGCAGAAAACGCTTCTTCGGTAATATTTATTTCACTCCAGCTCATTCCTTTATACAGGGCAAATAGTGTTTTCAGGCCCTCATCCATTCTCTGCTCACCTCGACTTAATAATCGATTGCAAAAATTACCAACATCTAATCTGTAGCCTCAACTCAGGCTCGAGACATCAATACGACTGATTCGACGTGCCTTGGGACAATGGCATGGATAAAAATGCCGTTATCTACGCTGCCCACACGACCCCCGGCGTCAGGAATATGCCGTTGAACACATTATTGTTCATGCTCATCAAATAGCTCGGTTGATTCTTTTTCTACCCATCCGAATGATTTTTTAAAATCAATAAAACAGTCTGGGCATACCCAATAGCGCATATCTTTCGTGCAGTAGAAAACGCATTCCTTATCCGTTGTCGCTTTTTCCCAACAGAACTCGCAATGTTCATGCCAGAAGTGCTGAATCTTTTCGCCTTCCAGATATTCTTCTCCCCGCCGCATCTGTTCAACAAACCGATGAGCTTCGGTTGAAATCATTTGATAAAACGCATTTTTCTCAGCATATGCCTTTATCCAAAAATCCGGAAATCTGACTTTATAAAATGTCAAATCCTTTAGATATTCTTCTTGCCCTCTCAATCTCCAGTCATCCATTTCAATTTCCTTTCCCATCAGGTATTTAATCTGTAGCCTCAACTCAGGCTCGAGACATCAACACGACTGATTCCACATGCGCCGTTCTCGGGAACAGGTCCACCGCAACAGCACGGTGAGCGAAATAGCCAAATTCAGCAAACCGCTTCACGTCACGGCCCAGGGTGGCGGGGTCACAGGAGACGTACACGATGCGCTTCGGCTCCATGGAGGCAGCCGCCGCCACCACCTCGGGGGCCAGACCCTTCCGGGGCGGGTCCACGCAGATCACGTCGGGCCGCAGATTCTTTTCGGCGAAATCCGCCGCCACCGCCGATGCGTCACCGCAGAAAAAGCGGACGTTATCGATACCGTTGCGGCGGGCGTTCTCCTCGGCGTCGGCAATGG
Source organism: uncultured Oscillospiraceae bacterium (assembly GCA_947168655.1). Taxonomy (GTDB): domain Bacteria; phylum Bacillota; class Clostridia; order Oscillospirales; family Oscillospiraceae; genus Vescimonas. Next base: position 20,630 of record CAMVMU010000016.1, on the reverse strand, counting down.
CCTCCGGCACGATCTCGGCGCCGATGACCTCCTTTGCGTGGCGCGCCATCACCTGGGTGATGGTCCCAGCGCCGCAGTAGAGGTCCAGCACCGTTTCCTGCCCGGTGAGACCTGCGAATTCCACCGCCTTTTCGTAGAGCCGCTCCGCCTGGTCCCGGTTGACCTGGTAGAAAGAGGGCACCGACAGCCGGAAGGTCAGGCCGCACAGGGTATCAGTAATGGTGTCCGCCCCCCAGAGGGTGCGGTACTCCTCACCCAGGATGGTGTTGCCCAACCGGGTGTTGACGCCCAGCACCACGCCCACGGCTTTGGGCACGTGTTTTTGAATTATGTCAACCAGTTCTGCCTCATGGGGCAGCTTCCCGCCGTTCACCAGCAGGCAGATAAGGCTCTCTCCTGCCGCGTTGGTGCGCACGTAGAGATGGCGCAGCAGGCCGCTGCCCGTGCCCTCGTCGTAACAGGACACGCCGAACCGCCGGATATACTGCCGCACCGCCTCCGCCGCCGCGTCCGCCTGGGGCTTCTGGATGAGGCAGTGCGTCACATCCGTCACCTGATGGGTGCGGGCGCGGTAGAACCCCACCGCCCCGTCCGGGGCGATGGGATACTGGCTCTTGTTGCGGTAACGCAGCGGCTCTGCCGCGCCGAGAATCTCCTCCACAGTCACGTCGCTGCCGCCCAGCCGCGTCAGGGCGTCCTGCACCCGCCGCCGCTTGGCCCACAACTCCTCCTCGTAGTCCATGTGGCGGAAGTCGCAGCCGCCGCATCTGGCGTAATAGGGGCAGTCCGGCTCCACCCGGTGGGGCGACGGCTCCATGAGGGAAGCGACCTTGCCGAAGGCGGTGTTTTTCAGCACCTTCAGGATCAGCACGTCGCACTGCTCGCCACGGACGGCGTTGTGGACGAACACCACCTGCCCGTCGATCCGGGCGATGCCCAGTCCCTCGGAGGAGTAACCCTCGATGACGGCGGAATATACCTGGTTTTTCTTCAGCATGTCAGAAATCGAACTTCTCGATCAGCTTGCGGATGGCCTCGGCAAAGGCCGCCAGACTCTTGTTGTCCCGTCCGCTGCTGCGGCGGATGAGGGCAGCCAGGCTTTCGCCCATCTGGACCAGCCGCTGATAGGCCGAAGAGGTCTTGGGCGCGCCCTCGAAGGACTTGACCTTCCGCTCGGGGAGATAGCCCATGGCCGTGCGCTGATCGGTGGTGAGGTCGTATTCCTCCGTATACTGGGGCGCGTGGGCCATATAGCCCAACTCGGTGACGGTCTTGGCAAAGGCCGGCGCCACCTCCCGATCCCCGTGCACCACAAAGACGTGGCGGGGTTTGGGATCGGTAAACTGCCCGATCCACCCCAGCAGATGATCCCGGTCAGCGTGGGAGCTGAGTCCGGGGAAGTTGACAATTCTGGCCCGCACGGCCACGTCCTCGCCGAAGAGCTTGACGGACTCGGCACCGTCCAACAGGTGGCGGCCCAGGGTGCCCACAGCCTGGAAGCCCACGAACACCACGGCGCTCTCCGGGCGCCAGAGGTTGTACTTCAGGTGGTGGCGGATGCGGCCGGCGTCACACATGCCGCTGGCGGAGATGATGACCTTGGGCGTACCGTCGGTGTTCAGCGCCTTGGACTCGTCGGTGGTCACCGTCAGGCGCAGGCCGGGGAAGCTGAACATGGCCTCGCCGTCCCGCACCAGATCCACGGCCTCCTCGTCCAGATAGCCCCGGAGGTCGCCGCAGAAGATGCGGGTAGCTGCCTCGGCCAGGGGACTGTCCACGTAGACGGGGAAATCCTTCACGGAGGTGACAAGGCCCTTGTCCTTGATCTCCCGGATAAAGTACAGCAGTTCCTGGGTGCGGCCCACGGCAAAGGCGGGGATCACCACGTTGCCGCCCCGGCCCAGGGTCTCGTCAATGATCTGGGCCAGCTGGTCGGTATAGCTCCATACCTCCGTGTGGTTACGGTCACCGTAGGTGCTCTCCATCACCACGTAGTCCGCGCCGGTGAAGAACTGGGGATCCCGGATGATGGGCTGGTCCACGTTGCCGATATCGCCGGAGAACACGATGGTGCGCGTTTCACCGTTTTCGGTAAGGGTCAGCTTGATGCTGGCGCTGCCCAGCAGGTGTCCCGCGTCGATGAACGTAGCCGTCACACCTGAGCATATGGAGATCTCCTGGCCGTACTCGCAGGTGCGGACGAGCTGCATGGTGGCCTTGGCGTCGTCTACGGTGTAGAGGGGCTCCTCCACCGGACGACCGGCGCGCTGACCCTTGCGGTTTTTGTACTCGGCGTCGCTCTCCTGGATATGCGCGCTGTCCTGCAGCATGATATCCAGCAGCTCTGCCGTCACGCGGGTGGTGATGATCTCCCCCTCAAACCCCTGCTTGAGCAGCAACGGCAGGCGGCCGGAGTGGTCGATATGGGCGTGGGTCACCAGCACGTAGTCGATATTGCCGGCGTGGAAGGGGAAGCTGGTGTTGTCCACCTCGTCCCGGCCCTGCTGCAATCCGCAGTCGATGAGGATCCGTTTGCCGCCCACCTCCAGGCAGTGGCAGCTGCCGGTAACACATTGGTCCGCGCCGTAAAATTTCAGTTTCATAAAAAAGGGTACTCCTTTCCCATTTTCATCTTAATTGTATCATACCACCTTTTTCTTCCGCGGGCAACATTGCTTTTTCCCCCACAGTCGGATATAATGAAAAAAACCGACAGGAGCGGGAGAGAGTGCCATGAAGCTGACATACGTACCCGTAAAAATTGCCAAAAGCATCGTCCTTCTGGTCACCACAGACGTGGAAGGCAGCCTCCGCGCCCAGACCGCCGGGTGGCTGCTGCGCCGGGTGGAGGATGCCGAGCAGGTGGTATTTGCCGCCTGGAACGGTGACGAGCCCCGGCTGGAGACGGCGGCCGGCGGTCTGTCCGTCAACGGCGCCATGGCGCTTTGCGCGTGGCTTGCCCTGGAAAACGGCGTACCACTGGGTGAGACGTGGTCCTTCCCTCTCCCCGCCGGACCTGTGTCTCTTCCCTGCGCTGTGACACCGGTGAACACCTGCTGTCTGGTCACCGTCACCATGCCCGCGCCGGAGGAAACCACCATCTCCCTGCCCGGGAGTGAGATCGCACTGCCGGTGGTACGTTTCCCCGGCATCAGCCACGTCATCGTCCCCGTTGGCTCCGTTTCCCGCACCGAAGCGCGGGAGCTGCTGCGCCGCTGGAGCCATTTACTGCCCGCTCCCGCTGCCGGGATGCTGTTCTGGAACGAGGATGCCCTCTCCCTTGACCCGCTGATCTGGGATAAGGCACTCGGAGCTGCCGCCTGGCGGCAGAGCTGCGCCGGCGCAGCTGCCGCTGTGGGTGCGTATCTGTCGGGCCGGGCGGGCGAGACCGTGTCCCTCAGGCAGCCGGGCGGCATCATGGCCGTCACACGCTCGGACGCCCTCACTGTCACCGCCACGGCGGAGGTGGGCCGGAGCAAGACCGTGGATCTGGTTTTTTGAGCTTTTATGGCCGCAGTCCCCAAAAGCCCGGGCTTTTGGGGACTGCTTTTTGCCTGCCGCCATATTTCCTTTGCATCCGGCGGACAAGTGTGCTATACTATATTGGTTAAAATAGGCGAAAAGCAATTATCCGTTTACCAACAGAAAGGACGGTTTCATACATGGGACTTTTCACGAAGATCTTCGGCACCTATAGTGAGCGTGAGCTGAAGCAGATCTATCCCATCGTGGACAAGATCGAGGCCATGGAGGAGGACTACCGCAAGCTCTCCAACGCGGAGCTGCAGGCCAAGACGGAGCAGTTCAAGGCACGGCTGGCCGCCGGCGAGACGCTGGACGACATCCTCCCCGAGGCCTTTGCCACCGTGCGCGAGGCGGCGGACCGCGTGCTGGGTCTGCGCCCCTACCGGGTACAGCTCATCGGCGGCGTGGTGCTGCACCAGGGCCGCATTGCCGAGATGAAGACCGGTGAAGGCAAGACGCTGGTGGCCACCCTGCCCGCCTACCTGAACGCGCTGGCCGGCAAGGGCGTGCACATCGTCACCGTCAACGACTATCTGGCCAAGCGCGACAGTGAGTGGATGGGCAAGGTCCACCGCTTCCTGGGTCTGAAGGTTGGCCTGATCATCCACGACATGGACAAGAAGCAGCGCCAGGACGCCTACCAGGCCGACATCACCTACGGCACCAACAACGAGATGGGCTTCGACTACCTGCGTGACAACATGGCCATCTACGCCAGCGAGCAGGTCCAGCGGGGCCACAGCTTTGCCATCGTGGACGAGGTGGACTCCATCCTCATCGATGAAGCCCGTACCCCCCTGATCATCTCCGGTCAGGGCGACAAGTCCACCCAGCTCTACGACATGGCGGAGATGTTCGCCGCCCGGCTGAAGAAGTACGTGGTGGCCGAGACGGACGACAAGGTGGAAGAGGACGTGGATCTGGACGCGGACTACGTGGTGGATGAGAAGGCCCGCACCGTGACCCTCACCGCCCGCGGCATCGCCAAGGCGGAGGAGTTCTTCCACCTGGAGAACCTCTCCGACCCGGAGAACTCCACCATTGCCCACCACATCAACCAGGCCATCAAGGCCCACGGCATCATGAAGCGGGACGTGGACTACGTGGTGAAGGACGGCGAGATCATCATTGTCGACGAGTTCACCGGCCGCCTGATGTTCGGCCGCCGCTACTCTGAGGGCCTGCACCAGGCCATCGAGGCAAAGGAGCACGTGTCCGTCCAGCGCGAGAGCAAAACCCTGGCCACCATCACCTTCCAGAACTACTTCCGCCTGTACAGCAAGCTCTCCGGTATGACCGGTACCGCCCTCACCGAGGAAGAGGAGTTTGCCACCATCTACAAGCTGGACATCATCGAGATCCCCACCAACCGCCCTATCAAGCGTATCGACAACGAGGACGCCGTCTACAAGACGGAGCAGGGCAAGTACCGGGCCGTCATCGAGCAGATCAAGGCCTGCCACGCCAAGGGCCAGCCGGTGCTGGTGGGTACCGTGTCCATTGAGAAGAACGAGCTGCTGGGCCACATGCTGACCCGCGCCGGCATCAAGCACAACCTGTTGAACGCCAAGAACCACGAGCGCGAAGCCGAGATCGTGGCCCAGGCCGGCAAGCTGGGCGCCGTCACTGTGGCAACCAACATGGCCGGCCGTGGTACCGATATCATGCTGGGCGGCAACGCCGAGTATCTGGCCACCGCCGATCTGCGCAAGGCGGGGCTCAGCGACGAGATCATCGCCGAAGCCACCGGCTACGCCGAGACCGACAACCAGGAGATCCTGGACGCCCGGAAGCTGTTCGCCGACCGGCTGGCGCTGCACAAAAAGGAAATCGCCGGCGAGGCGGAAAAGGTCCGTCAGGCGGGCGGCCTGTTCATCATCGGCACCGAGCGCCACGACTCCCGCCGCATCGACAACCAGCTCCGTGGCCGTGCCGGCCGTCAGGGCGACCCCGGCGAGACCCGCTTCTATATCTCCCTGGAGGACGATCTGATGCGCCTGTTCGGCGGCGACCGCGTCACCAACATGATGGAGCGGCTGAACATCGACGAGGACACCCCCATCGAGAACAAGATGCTCTCCCGTGCCATTGAGCAGTCCCAGACCACGGTGGAGTCCCGGAACTTCCAGGCCCGTAAGTCCGTGCTGGAGTACGACGATGTGATGAACAAGCAGCGCGAGATCATCTACGGTCAGCGCAAGCAGGTGCTGGACGGCATGGACGTCAAGGACGTCATCATGAACATGATGCACACCGCCATCACCAACCAGGTGGAGACCGCGTTTCAGGGTGTATCGCATCTGAACATGACTCAGTGCCGGGAGCTGCTTCGCAGCGTGGAGGGCCTGTATTTCCCCAAGTACACCGTCCGCGTGGATGAGGGACAGCTTGCCGTCATGACCGACCAGGATTTCATCGACCGTTTCTCCGCCGCCGCTACCGACTACTATGAGAAGAAGGAGGAGGAGATCACCTCCCCCATCATGCGCGAGCTGGAGCGCGTGGTGCTGCTGCGGGTGGTGGACGAGTACTGGATGGATCACATCGACGCCATGAGCGATCTGCGCCAGGGCATCCGCCTGCGCGCCTACGCCCAGACCGACCCCGTCATCGCCTATAAGAAGGAGTCTCTGGAGATGTTTGACGAGATGATCTCCGCCATCCAGGAGGAGACGGTGCGCCGCCTCTACTCCGTGCGTGTGCGCAAGGATGAGGAGATCAAGCGCCAGCGGGTGGCCACCGGCATCACCGAGAACGTGGGCGGCGACGGCACCGTGAAGAAGCAGCCCAAGAAGGTGGTCAAGATTGGCCGCAACGATCCCTGCCCCTGTGGCTCCGGTTTGAAGTGGAAGAAGTGCACCTGCTCCCAGTACCATAGCAACTAATTTCACATGAAATGGCCTTGCCATTTCATGTGAGCAGGATTGCTCCGTTTTTCGCGCACTCACTTTGTTCGCACACTCGAAACGGCGAGAAGTATTTTTCCCGACGCACATGTCGTCGGGAAAAATGATCAAATGTCTTCGCGTCTGCGGACGCGAACTCTGCGAGGCTTTATCTGTCATTCCGAGGAACCAGTCCGCAGACTGGTGACGTGGGAATCCGTACCTTTAAGCAGCAAACCAGCCGACCATATGACGGCGCAGGTCGCCATGTGGTCGGCTTTGATAAAGGGGGGAATAGTATGCTCAATTATGAATGGATCACAAAAACAGAAGAGTTTCTGAAGCAGAAATTCGAGGGTGCTAAATATCTGAACGAGCACCCGGAAGCTAAGGCATACAGAATAGAGCATATCTACCGTGTGGCAAACATTGGACGCGAGATCGCCGTAAAGGAAGGATTTGACGAGACCGAGATGGTGATCGGCTGCCTTCTGCATGATGTTTCCTATTGTGAGGAGTTTGGGGAAAGCGGATGGAAGGAACACGGAAGACGCTCAGCCGCAATTGCCCGTCCGTTTCTGAAGGAACTGGGTATTGCCGAAGATCGCATCCATGATATTTGCTATGGCATCGCTATTCACGTTGATGAACAGGCTGATTTCCCAGGAGAGAATACACCGTTCGCTCTTTCCGTGGGTGATGCCGACAATATCGATCGTTTTGATGCATACCGCATCCACGAAACGCTAAGCAATGATTGCTTTCTGGGAAAGAGTTTTGCGGATAAACTGGAGTATGTCGAAAAACGGATCTCCAGACTGCATGAACTGAGAAAGCTATCATTTGCAACAAAAACTGCTGATGAAATGTGGAAATCACGTCTTGATTTCTATATCGTGTTCTTTGAGAAACTGGCAAATCAGCTGAAACGAAGCACATGTGTGCTCACTGACTGATCCGCAGTATTTTCCAGCTTGAACTCCCCCGCCATGTGATTCTCTCAAAAAGGAGGCCCCCATGTCTTTTCAAACACACGATGAAAACGGGTTAGTCTTTCTGACCAGCGACATATTGGACGGCGTGCGCCACGGTTTTTCCACCCGTCGGGGCGGCGTCAGCCCGGCACCCTGGGACACCTTGAACCTGGGCGTGGGCCGTGGCGACGACATGGAAAACGTGCGGGAAAACTACCGCCGCTTCTGCGCCGCCCTGGGCACTGACCCCATGCGCTGCGTGCTGAGCAAGCAGGTCCACGAGGCCAACGTGCGCCTGGTGACCGCCGACGACTGCGGCAAGGGGTTGTGGCGGGACCGGGATTACACCAGCGTGGACGCCATGATCTGCAATACCCCGGAGATTCCGCTTGTGGTTTTTTCCGCCGATTGCAACATCATCCTTCTCTACGATCCGGTGCGCCGTGCCATCGGCGCCGCCCACGCCGGATGGCGTGGCACCGCTCTGGGCATCGTGAAGAAGACTGCGGAGCAGATGACCGCCTCCTTCGGCTCCAATCCCGCCGATCTCCGCGCCGCCATCGGCCCCGCCATCGGGCAATGCTGCTTTGAAACGGACGGCGACGTGCCGGAGGCCCTTCGTGCCGCTCTGGGCAATGACGTAGAGCCGTACATGAAATGGAACGGTGCCAAGTGGCACATCGATCTGAAAGCCGTCAACGCCCTGTGGCTCCGCCGGACCGGGGTGGAGCACATCGACATCTGCGGCCACTGCACCGCCTGCCATCCCGACCTCTATTGGTCCCACCGGAAGATGGGCCAGGCCCGGGGCTCTCAGATCGCCATGATCTGCCTGTGAGGTGCCGCCTATGAGGAAAAAGCTTTTTCTGCTTCTGCTGCTTCTCAGTCTGGCACTGCTGACCGCCTGCTCCGATATGGACGACGGTCCCGCCACGCCGGACAGCCCGCCCGGAAACGACGGCCCCATTGTGGATCCCATCCCCACCTCCGCAGGTCTGGACGAATTCTCCCTGCCCTATTTTGCCGGGGAGACTATGGACCCCATCACCTGTGCCGATGGGCCCCATCAGGCCATCGGCAGTCTGCTTTATGATGGACTTTTCGCACTGGACGAACGATTTGAGCCCCAGCCTGTGCTGGCCCGGAGCTATACCTATGACACCGAATCCCTGGTCTACTGCATCACGCTGCGCAGCGGCGTCACGTTTTCTGATGGCACACCCCTGACGGCCGCTGACGTGGCGGCCACGCTGGAGCGGGCCCGCTGGTCCGACCGCTACGGCGGACGTCTGGCGGACGTGACAGCTGTAACCGCCGCGGACAACGCGGTATATATCGCCCTCTCCCGGCCCAACGCCGCTTTCATCGCCCGTCTGGACATTCCCATTGTCAAAGCCGGGACGGAGAACGACCCGGTCCCCGTGGGAACCGGACGCTACGTGTGGCGGCAGGGAGACGAAGGGCCTTATCTGGCTGTCAATGAGAACAGTTGGCGCGCTCAGGACCTGCCCATCGAAAGGATCCCCCTGGTGCCCTGCAAGGATGTGGACGCCATGGCCTACGCCTTTTTCTCCCGAAAGATCCAACTGGTTTCCTGGGATCTCACCGGCACGGTGCCTTTCAATGCCAGCGGCGCCAACAGCTACACCGACGTCTCCACGCCCATCATGCAATACGTGGGGTTCAACACCGCCTCCCGCCTGTTCTCCGATCCCGCTCTGCGTTCCGCCCTCAGCCTGGGCATCGACCGGGAAAAATGCGTCAACGCCTGTCTGTTGGGGCACGGCACCGCCGCCACCCTTCCCCTTTCTCCGTCCAGCCCTCTCTATCCGGCGGACTTGGAGCGCACCTTTTCTTCGGAGGATTACGCCGCCGCCATGGCGGAGGCCGGATACGACAGCGGCAAGGAATATCCGGCAACCATGATCGTCAGCGCCGAAAACCCATTCCGTGTTCAGGCCGCCCAGCAGATCGCCCAGGATCTCTCCCGATTTGACGTGAAAATCACTGTGAAATCCCTTCCATGGGTCGAGTTTCAGCAGGCCCTGGTCACGGGTGGCTACGATCTCTACTACGGGGAGTGCAAGCTCCCGGCCGATTGGGACCTCTCCGCCCTGCTCGCGGAGGGTGGGACCCTGAATTTCAGCGGATACACCGATGAGGAACTGCCGGAACTCTTATACGCTGCGGCAACCGCATCCGGCAAAGGACGGGAAACCGCTCTGCGGCAGCTGTACGCCCATCTGCAGCAGGAAGCGCCCTTCGCACCGGTGTGCTTCAAGAGTGTGTCCATTCTGCTGCCCCAAAAAGCCGTACGGCTCCAGACGCCCACTGCCTCGGACCCCTTCTACGGTCTGGCTGACTGGACCATCCAGTGGGCGGAGGATAACCCATAAAACAGATGAAAAGCGCCGAGGGGAATCGTACTCCCTCGGCGCTTATTGTTTCTGCCTTAATAGGTGCGGATCACAGCGGTGACCTTGCCCAGGATGGTGGCGTTTCTGCCGTCAATAGGCTTGTAATCCGGATTCTCTGGCAGCAGCCATACCTCATTGCCCTTGCGCTGCAGCCGCTTTACCGTGGCCTCATCCTCCAGGAGGGCCACCACGATCTCGCCGTTTCGGGCCTCCTGCTGCTGATGAACCACCACCAGATCGTCCGGCAGGATCCCGGCATAGAGCATGGACTCGCCCCGCACCCGCAGGGCAAAGTACTCGCCGTCCCGCCCGTTGGTATCAAAGGTCAGGTAATCCTCAATGCACTCCTGGGCCAGGATCGGCGTACCGGCTGCCACGTTGCCCACCACGGGCACCTTGCCCGCAGGGATCTCCGGCTCCACGATCCTGGGGGTGACCTCCCGCACCGGCGCAACGTTTTCCGCCGGGTGCGTCAAGGCAATGGCACGCCCCTTGCCTGCCCCCTTGTTCAGGACGCCCAGCTCCTCCATATGCTTCAGGTGGAAATGCACCGTGGAGGGTGACTTCAGCCCCACAGCCTCGCCGATCTCCCGCACGGAGGGCGGGTAACCCTGCTCTCGAATGGTCTGTGCGATATAGTCATAAATGCGCTGCTGCATCTTGGTCATCTTTGCCATGCTGCGTCTCCTTTCCGCCCGGACACATCATTCTACGGTTGCATTATACCATATCTTTTGGCAATTTGCAACATTTGTTCTATATATTTTTTATAACACATGCCCTATTTTTTATTAGAATCGTGTTGGAAAAGCGGTTTTTCCTCTTGCATTTTATCCGGCATCGTGCTAAGATATATCGTACTTTGAGAAATGTGCCCTATGGCATGGAATACGTTTGAAGGAGCATCCAATATGCACACTGTTATGATCATTGTCACTATCCTGCAGCTTCTGGTCGGCCTCGCCCTCGTGGCCATCGTGCTGTTCCAATCCGGTAAGAGCCAGGGTCTGTCCGGCGCCATCGGCGGCATTGCCGATTCCTACATGGCCCGCAGCAAGGCCAAGTCCATCGATGCCAAGCTGGCCAGAGCCACCAAGTGGGTGGGCGCCGCTTTCATCGTGCTGACCGTTGTTCTGAACTGCATGGCTGCCGCCGGCGTGAAGTAATTGTTTTATCTCAAGTGATTAAAAACCTGCGCTGTCCTGTGACAGCGCAGGTTTTTTCAGTTATAATACAAATCCCGCAATGTGGACAAAACGCTCACGGACACAATTGTTACGGCGGCAATCAATACGGCGATGATGATAAATGTGATCAGGCACCCCAACGAGCTTCTCTTCTGCGGCCCCCCGGAAGTTGACGTCTTCCGCGCAGAGGCACCTTTGGCCAGGGCTTTGTAATGCGCCGCCTGGTTTGTGGGCTTAGGTGCATGCGTTTCGGCAATCAGCGGCGACTCGGCCTGTTTGGGCACAGAACCGGCGCGGCTGCCCCGGCGAGCCTGGTCCTCATAGCAGACCTTCTCCTCGTGGCATTCCTTCTCCTCAAAGCACACCTTTCCCTGGGCGTGCTGCCGCTTCTCGTATTCGGCGTCCGTCATATGCTGTACGGTACCGTCAGCACGAACGTCCTCCCGCTTGGGCGGGCGGTTGTAGGCGCCGCAGTTGGGACAGCATCCCTCTTTGTTATAATGATAGACTGTTCCGCAGGCTTTGCACTGGATAGAAGCCATATCCGCATCCCCCTTTCTTTTTAATCCACAGGGTTCCTTTTTCAGTATAGCACGAGCTCCGCACGTTTGGCAATACCATGAGAGACGGTCATCGCAGATCGATGGTTTGGGTGAGTATCACATCTCCATGCTCCCACTCATGCACCTCGAAAAATGCTGGCGTCAGATCGCTGTATTCGGAGATATCAAAATGGTATTCCATCGTGCCATCGCTATCCTGTACCGTGTATGCTTCCGTCAGGAGCTCCTCCTCGCCGGAGGGATAGGTGCACCTCAGGACCGCATCAAAGTAATGCTCGCTGTCCTCAGCAGGCAACACGTCCAGATAAATGACCATTTCCTTCGAATCATCGTTCCGCTCCCAATCCCACACGGTAAAGGTCGATCCATCCTCCATGGTAACTTCTTCCATCATCGCAGCGGTGTTGTCCCCGCCAATGATCACTTCAACGGGCTCATTTTCATCGGGCTCCGTATAAACCGGTCCGGTGTAGTCCTCCGGCTCCACATCTACACCGGTCAATCTGTCAAAAAAACTGGAGAATACGCCGGACGCAATCATGACGGCAATGATCACACCGATGATCGACTGTGCGGGACTCTTCCTCCCCTTGTTGTGGGACGGGGAGGCCGCAGCGGTGCTTTTCACTTCGATACGCGGCTTGCTTTGGCGGGTTTGGTCCTCAAAGCACTCCTTCTTCTCAAAACACACCTTGCCCTGTGCGTGCTGCCGATGCTCATAAGCGGCATCGGTCATATGCTGCACGGTTCCGTCAGCGTTGACGCGCTCCTGTTTGGGCGGGCGATTATAAGCGCCGCAGTTGGGACAGCAACCCTCTTTTTTATAGCTATACAGCCTGCCGCAGGCTTTGCATCGAATGGCAGCCATGCGATCCCACTCCTCTCGTGCCTTGTTCTGCAAAAATGATACTACATTTTGGCAAAACTGTCCATCAATTTGAAGTTGCCTTGGCGTTTTTTACCGAATATTCGCGCAACTTGTAGTTTCCCGACCTCATTATACCACCGTTCACAGCGAAAAACACCCTTTTCTATGGGCTCAATTCCATAGAAAAGGGTGTTTTTATTCGATCAGATCCGCTTACTTGACCAGCTCAATGATGGCGGTCTCAGCGGCGTCGCCGCGGCGGATGCCGCTGCGAATGATGCGGGTGTAGCCGCCGTTGCGCTCGGCATATTCCGGCGCGATCTGCTTGAACAGCTTGTTGGCCACGTCCTCTCTGGTGATGAAAGCCAGAGCCTGACGGTAAGCGGCCAGGTCGCCCTTCTTGCCGAGGGTAATCATCTTCTCGGCCATGGGCTTGATCTCCTTGGCGCGGGTGATGGTGGTCTCCATCCGGCCGTTGTCCAGGAAATCGGTGACCTGCTGACGGAGCATCGCCATACGCTGATCGGTGGTCTTGCCGAGCTTACGAGTTCCGGGCATATCAGTTTCCTCCTTGTCAGGATATTCCGCGCATCGCGGAATGCAGTTAGTTGTTTTCTTCGCTGGCCAGGGACAGACCCATCATCGCCAGCTTGTTGATGACTTCCTCCAGAGACTTGCGTCCCAGGTTGCGCACCTTCATCATCTCGTCCTCAGTCTTGGAAATCAAGTCCTCGACGGTGTTGATATTGGCGCGCTTGAGGCAGTTGAAGCTGCGAACGGACAGGTCCAGCTCCTCGATGGTCAGCTCCAGCACCTTGTCGCGCTGATCGGTGGGCTTCTCCACCACGGTGGACTTGTCGCCCAGGGTATCGCTCAGATCGGTGAACAGGGTAAAGTGATCACACAGGATCTTGGCGCCCAGGGACACGGCGTCACGGGCGGAGATGGTGGAATCCGTCCAGACCTCCAGGGTCAGCTTGTCGAAGTCCGTCATGTTGCCCACACGGGTGTTTTCCACGGTGTAGTTGACCTTGTTCACAGGTGTGTACAGGGAGTCGATGGGGATTACGCCGATCACGCCGCCCCGCAGGGCCTTGTTCTGGTCCGCGGACACGTAGCCGCGTCCGTGGTTCAGGGTGATCTCCATGCTCAGCGTGGCGCCCACGTCCAGAGTCGCGATGTGCAGCTCGGGGTTCAGCACCTCCACCTCACCGTCGCTCTTGATGTCGGCGGCGGTCACTTCGCAGGGACCGACGGCCTCGATAAAGACCGTCTTGGTGCCCTCGCAGTACAGCTTGGTCAGCAGGCTCTTGACGTTCAGAACGATCTCCGTCACATCCTCTTTCACACCGGGGATGGTGGAGAACTCATGCTGGACGCCCGCGATCTTGATGCTGGTGGCAGCCGTTCCGGGCAGGGAGGCCAGCATGGTGCGGCGCAGCGCGTTGCCGAGGGTGATACCGTAGCCGCGCTCCAGGGGCTCGATTACATATTTTCCATAGGAGGCATCGCCGGGTGTTTCGATACACTCGATCTGGGGCTTCTCAATTTCGATCATGCAGTACCCTCCTTTATTCTCATTCCGGCGCAAGGAAAACTTGCGCCCACTTTGATTCGTTTGCCTGTGAGGGGCCTATTACTTGGAGTACAACTCAACGATGAGGTGCTCCTCGATGGGCATGTCGATGTCCTCGCGGGCGGGCAGCTTGGCGACAGTGCCCTTCAGGGCGTTCTTGTCGCGCTCCAGCCACTGGGGAACGGTGACCATAGGCGCGTCTTCGGCGGTCAGGCGCTTGAACGCCGCGGAGGAGCGGCTGCTCTCCTTGACCTCGATGACATCGCCCACACGAACCAGATAGGAGGGGATGTTCACCTTCTGGCCGTTCACGGTGAAGTGAGCGTGGTTCACCAGCTGACGGGCCTCACGGCGGGTCATGGCGAAGCCCAGACGGTACACAACGTTGTCCAGACGGCGCTCAACCAGGCTCAGCAGGTTCTCGCCGGTCTTGCCGGGCATGCGGGAAGCCTTCTCATAGTACATATGGAACTGCTTCTCCAGAATGCCATAGACAAACTTGACCTTCTGCTTCTCATTCAACTGAACAGCATACTCGCTCTTCTTCTTTCTCATCTGTCCGCCGGGGTTGCGCTTGGTCTCCTTCTTGGAGTAACCCATGACGGTAGGAGAAATGCCCAGCGCCTTGCAGCGCTTGGCGATCGGCTGCATATTCTTAGCCATAATCTCAAATCCTCCTTCTCAACTTACACGCGACGACGCTTGGGGGGACGGCATCCGTTGTGGGGGATGGGGGTAACGTCCTTGATCATCGTCACTTCCAGACCCACGGCCTGCAGGGCGCGGATGGCAGCCTCACGACCCTGGCCGGGGCCCTTCACGAAGACCTCGACGGTCTTCAGGCCGTGCTCCATGGCCGCCTTGGCAGCGGTCTCGGCAGCACTCTGTGCAGCAAAGGGGGTGGACTTCTTGCTACCACGGAAACCCAGGCCGCCGGAGGAGGCCCAGCTCAGAGCGTTGCCCTGGCTGTCGGTAACGGTAACCATGGTGTTGTTGAAGGAAGAACGGATATGGACCTGTCCCTTTTCAACGTTTTTCTTTTCACGACGGCGGCGAATGACCTTCTTGCCGCTGTTCTTAGCAGTAGCCATACTTGATTCTCCCCTCCTTACTTCTTCTTGTTAGCAATGGTCTTCTTGGGACCCTTGCGGGTACGGGCGTTGGTCTTGCTGCGCTGGCCGCGCACGGGCAGACCGCGGCGATGACGGGTGCCGCGATAGCAGCCGATCTCGGTCAGGCGCTTGATGTCCAGCGCCACCTGACGGCGCAGGTCGCCTTCCACCACGTAGCCGTGGTCAATGGCCTCACGGAGCTTGTTCTCCTCAGCCTCGGTCAGGTCCTTTACGCGGGTGTCGGGGTTGATGCCCGTCTGCGCCAGGATGTCCTGGGCGCTCTTTCTGCCAATGCCATAGATATAGGTCAAACCGATTTCGATTCGCTTATCCTTGGGCAGGTCAATACCGGCAATACGTGCCATAATTCAAAGCACCTCCACTTTCTACTTAGCCCTGGCGCTGCTTGTGCTTGGGATTCTCGCAAATGACCATGACACGGCCTTTGCGGCGGATGACCTTGCACTTCTCGCACATGGGCTTCACGGACGGTCTAACTTTCATGTTTTGTAACCTCCTACTTACTACGCCAGGTAATCCGGCCACGGGTCAGATCGTAGGGTGACATCTCCACCGTCACCTTGTCGCCGGGCAGAATCCTGATGAAATTCATTCTGAGCTTTCCGGAAATATGTGCCAATATCGTGTGTCCATTTCCAATGTCGACTTGGAATGTGGTGTTGGGCAGGGACTCAAGGACCACGCCCTCAACTTCGATCATGTCGGATTTTGCCAAGTTACGATCCCTCCTGGTCTGGATTGTCGCTGCTCCAGGCAGCGATGGCTCTACGAAGCTCGCTGTTTGTGACTTTTTCGTCGCTTCTGATCTTCTCGGCGGCAGAGCTTGCGCTCTCCCCCGCCAGCTCCACATGCTTGCGGCGCTTGCGCTTGGGGTTTTCCAGTCGCCTTCTCTTACCGTCGGCCAGCAGGAGGAAGTCACCCTCCGTCGCAAGAACGAAGAAGTAACTTCCCGCATCCCTGCCAGCGATAGCTTTTACGATTTGTGATTTCGCAATGTCCATACGTTACACCAGTGACTCCTCGGGATCCGTCAGGATCTCCGGATCAGCGTCGGTGATGAGGATGGTGTTCTCATAGTGGGCGGCTTTTTTGCCGTCGGCGGTTTTCACCGTCCAGCCATCACGAAGTTGGATGATAGACGCCGTTCCTGCGTTCACCATGGGCTCCACAGCAATCGTCATGCCCCGCAGCAGGCGGGGACCGTGACCAGGCTCGCCGAAGTTGGGTACCTCAGGCGGCTCGTGCATCATTCTGCCGATGCCGTGTCCCACATACTCCCGGACCACGCTGTAGCCGTGAGACTCCACATAGGTCTGTACCGCGTGGGAGATATCCTTGATGTGATACCCCTCACGGGCGACCTTCAGGCCTTCGAAGAAGCTCTGCTGGGTCACACGGATCAGGTCCATGTCCTCCTCAGACACTCTGCCGCAGGGATAGGTGCCCGCGCAGTCGCCGTGGAAGCCGCCGATATAGGCGCCCACATCTACGCTGACAATGTCCCCCTCCTGAAGCACCCGTTTACCGGGGATGCCGTGGATGATCTCGTCGTTGACACTGACACATACGCTGGCCGGATAGCCATTGTAGTTCAGGAAAGACGGCGTCGCCCCCTGGGACTTGATGAACTCGAACACTGCTTTGTCAATTTGGTGGGTTGTTACGCCGGGTTTTACCATTTCCCGTGCCACAGCACGGGCAGCCGCGGTAATTTTTCCCGCCCGGCGCATCAGATCGATCTCGCGGTTGGATTTCAGTGTAATCATTGCTCACACCCCAACGCTGCGAGGATCGCCCGGGAGGTCTCGTCCACGGTGGGGCGATCCTCCACGGGTTTCAGAATCCCACGGGCCTCGTAGAAACCCTTGAGGGGCTCTGTCTCGTTATGATAGACCGTCAGACGATCCAGGACCGTCTCGGGCTTATCATCCTTGCGCTGCACCAGCCTGCCGCCGCAGACATCACATATGCCATAGACCTTGGAGGGAACGCTGACAATGTGATAGCTTGCTCCGCAGACCTCGCAGACACGGCGGCCGCCCATCCGCTCGACGATACGCTCGTCGGGGATCTCGATGGCCACCACGGCATCGAACCTGATTCCGGCTGCTTCCAGGGCTTCCGCCTGGGCCAGTGTGCGGGGCACACCGTCCAGAATGTAGCCGTTTTCACAGTCGGGCTCTTGTAAACGCTCACGAATGATACCGATGATCACCTCATCGGGAACCAGGTGGCCGGCGTCCATGAAAGCCTTGGCCTGCAGGCCCACGGGCGTTTCATTTTTGATGGCGGCACGGAGGATGTTGCCCGTGGAGATGGTGGGAATGCCCAGCTTCTCCTGCAGGATCGCGGCCTGCGTGCCTTTACCGGCGCCAGGAGCGCCCAAAAGGATCAGTTTCATGGTTTTTACCTCTTATTCCAGGAAGCCCTTGTACTGACGCATCAGCATCTGGGATTCCAGGGCCTGGACGGTCTCCAGCGCCACACCGACAACGATGATGACGGAGGTGCCGCCGATGGCCAGATTGGCTACGTTCACGGCCTTGCCGATAATCAGAGGCAGAATGGCCACCACACCCAGGTAGATGGCGCCGAACAGCGTCACCTTGTTCAACACCTTGCGGATGAAGTCAGCGGTGGGCTTGCCCGGACGGAAGCCGGGGATAAAGCCGCCGTTTTTCTTCAGGTTGTTGGAGATCTCCACGGGG
The DNA here is from genome assembly GCA_947168655.1 of uncultured Oscillospiraceae bacterium. Lineage (GTDB taxonomy): Bacteria > Bacillota > Clostridia > Oscillospirales > Oscillospiraceae > Vescimonas. The sequence continues at coordinate 2,794 of CAMVMU010000016.1, read as the reverse complement.
TTGAACTGGATGGTGGAGTAGAAGTAGCTGAAGCCGATGATCATCAGGAAGTAGATGATCATGTAGATGACCGACTTGGAGTCGATGGCCTGCAGCAGTCCGTAGCCGAAAGTGCCCTTGGCCGGCTCCGGGAAGAAGGCGGCAACAGTGGCGGGCAGCATGGCGATGGACTGGGCGAAGATGATGGGCAGAACGCCGGACATATTCACCTTCATGGGCAGGTTGGAGCTCTGACCGCCGTACATCTTGCGGCCCACCTGCCGTTTGGCATACTGGACCGGGATGCGGCGTTCAGCTCCGTTGACCCACGTGATCAGAACGATCAGGGCCAGGACGCCGACGATGATGAGCAGCGCCATCCACCACTTAACGGTGCCGGTGCGCAGACCGGTGATCAGGCTGCCGACAACGCTGGGCACACGGCTGAGGATACCGGCGAACAGGATCATGGAGATACCGTTGCCGATACCGAACTCGGTGATCTGCTCACCCATCCACATCACGAAGGCGCTGCCCGCGATGAAGGAAACCAGGATGACCAGGAACACCCAGAAGTTGGTGGTGGTCAGCACGCCGTTATAACGCTTCATCAGCTCGTAGTAGCCCCAGCCCTGGAGCACGGCGATGATGATGGTGGCGTAGCGGGTGATGGACTGGATCTTCTTCTTGCCCTCCTCGCCGCCGTCACGGGCCAGACGCTCCAGAGACGGGATGGCGATGGTCAGCAGCTGGATGATGATGGAGCTGTTGATGTAGGGCTGCACGCCCAGGGCGAAGATGGTGGCGTTGGCGAAGGCGCCGCCGGACATGACGTTGTACAGGCCCAGCACGGTGGTGCTCATAGCGTCAATGGTGTCGCTCAGGGCCTTGGCGTTCACGTAGGGCGCCGGAATGGCGTTGCCGATGCGGAAGATCAGCAGGATCAGCGCTGTGAAGATGATCTTTTTGCGCAGCTCGGGGATGCCCCAAGCTCTGCGGATCGTTTGAATCACGTCAGATCACCTCAGCCTTTCCACCGGCCGCCTCGATCGCTTCCTTGGCAGCCTGGGAAAAAGCATTGGCTTGTACGGTCACCTTCTTGGTCACGTTGCCGTTGCCAAGAACCTTGTAGCCGTACTCACACTTGCTGAGGATCCCCTTGGCAAGCAGAGCGTCCGCGGTGACAATTTCGCCGTCCTCAAACAGGTTGAGGGCACTCAGGTTGATGATTTCCATGGGCTTTGCAAAAATGTTGTTGAAACCGCGCTTGGGGACACGGCGGGCCAGAGGCATCTGGCCGCCCTCGAAGCCAACGCGGGTGCCGCCGCCGGAGCGGGCCTTCTGGCCCTTGTGACCGCGGCCGGCGGTCTTGCCGTTACCGGAACCGGCGCCACGGCCCTTGCGATAGGCTTCCTTGGTGGAGCCGGCGGCGGGAGACAGTTTATTCAGTTCCATTCTCTCGCACCTCCTTATTCAGCTTCGGTCACCTGCAGCAGGTAACCGATCTTGGCGATCTTGCCGCGGGTCTGGTCGTTGTCGGGCTGCACCGTGGTGTCGCCGATCTTGCGCAGACCCAGGGAGTGGGCAGTGGCAATATGCTTATCCAGTCTGCCGTTGAGGCTCTTGACGAGCTTGATATTCAGATTAGCCATGGTTGCCCCTCCTTAACCTACGATCTCTTCCGTGGTCTTGCCGCGGGTGCGGGCGACCTCTTCCGGCGTACGCAGAGCCTTCAGGCCCTCGAAGGTAGCGGCCACCACGTTGACGGCGGTGTTGGAGCGCAGGCACTTGGTACGGATGTCCTTGATGCCGGCAGCCTCCATGATGATACGCACCGGACCGCCGGCGATCACGCCGGTACCGGGAGCGGCGGGCTTCATCAGCACGCGGCCTGCGCCTGCCTCACCGATCACCTCGTGGGGGATGGTGCTGCCGGACAGGGAGACGTTGATCATATTCTTCTTGGCATCCTCGATGCCCTTGCGGATGGCCTCGGGCACCTCGGCGGCCTTACCCAGGCCAAAGCCGACCTTGCCCTTGCCGTCGCCGACGACCATCAGAGCGGAGAACTTCATGACACGACCGCCCTTGACCGTCTTGGACACGCGGTTCGTGGCAACGACCTTCTCGATATACTCGCTGGGTTCTCTTTCAAATCTTGCCATTGTCAGTGTTCCTCCTCTCTTAGAAATCCAGGCCGCCCTCGCGGGCGCCTTCAGCCAGCTCAGCGATACGGCCGTGATACAGGTAACCGCCGCGGTCGAACACGACCTTGTCGATGCCCTTGGCCTTGCAGCGCTCGGCAACCAGCTTGCCCACAGCGCGGGCAGCGGTCTTGTTGCCGCCGTTGCCCTCGATCTCCTTGTCCAGAGAGGAGGCGGAGACCAGGGTGTTGCCGACGGTATCGTCGATGACCTGGGCGTAGATGTTCTTCTCGCTGCGGAACACGTTCAGACGGGGACGCTCGGGAGTGCCGAACACCTTGGAGCGAACTCTCTTGTGGCGCTTCAGACGCTGCGCGTTGGTATTGGGTCTTTTAATCATATCGGCACACCTCCTTACTTCTTGGCGCCGGTCTTACCGACCTTGCGGCGGATGACTTCATCGACATACTTGATGCCCTTGCCCTTGTAGGGCTCGGGAGGACGCTTCTCGCGGACTTCCGCCGCGAACTGGCCCACCTTCTGCTTGTCGCAGCCGGAGATCACGATCTTGTTGGGAGCGGGGACGTCAATGGTGATGCCCTCGATCTCAGGCATGATGATCTGATGGGAGTAACCCAGGTTCATGACCAGGTTCTTGCCCTCTTTGGCGG
>CAMVMU010000015.1 GCA_947168655.1 uncultured Oscillospiraceae bacterium | reverse complement strand
GGCGGTGGTGGTCACCGTGGCGGTCACCGTCTCGGTCTCCACGTGAGTGGGATCGTTCTTGCAGATGCGGCTGGCGGTCACGGTGCTGTTGTCAGCAGCCCACTCGTAGGTGGGGGTGTTCCAATCGTGGCCGATGGCATCAGTGATCACAGTCTTGGTATCCGTATAGGTCTTGCCATCCAGCACCACAGTGGCGGTGTAGACGATGGTGCCCTCAGCCTCGCAGGTGGGAGCGGTGGTCTCACTGGTGATGGTGGCCTCCATCTCGGTGGTGTGCTCGGCGTTGTTCTGGCACACAAAGGAGGCGGTGGCGGTGCTGTTATCCGCAGCCCAAGCCCAGGTGGGAGCGCCCCAGTTGTGACCGACGCCGGTAACATCCTTCTTGAAGTTGTCGGACAGCTCGAACTGATCGTTGCACTCCTCGGTGATGGAGGTGATCACAGTATCCTCGCAGGAGGTCGCGAACTCCACGGTAGCAATGGCGGTGTTGGCAGCGAAGGTGGTCTCCTTGTCCGCAAAGGCGTAGGTGATGACGCCCTTCTCCTCATCCACAAAGATGGAGGAGTAAGCGGGGTTGGAGGTGGTCTTCACATAGGTCAGCACATCGGGGTCATACTCGATGGTATACAGACCGTTGTGGGCGGCCACGGTCTCAATGAGGTCGATGGTCACGTTGCCCTCGCCGATCACGGGATCGGAGATGGCGTTGATATCATCGGCAACGGGCTTGATCGGGTCAATGGGCTTGATGGTGCCGGAGACGATGTTCAGGCCGCCGCTGATTGGCTGGGCGGACGTAAACTTGCTCTGCTCACCAGCGAAACGCTCCATGACCTCAGCGGTCATCAGCTCATCGCGTGTAGCCTGGATGGTCAGGCCGCTCAGATCCACGAGCACCTCATCCTCCGCAGAAGCGGGGGCAATAGAGCCGTCGACGTACAGACCGGCAGCGGGCCACACGCCGTCACCGAAGTTGCCTGCGTGGTAGAGCTTGCCGCTGCTGGGGTTGTAAATGACCAGCTCGGACACGTTGTCCACCTGACGGGTCCAGAAGATGTTGGTTCCGTCATAGTACAGGGAGTTGTACTGGAGGCCGGTACCGATGCCGGTATCCACAACCAGACTCGGCGTGCCGAAGGAGATACCGTTGTTTTGGCTGTAGCTCTGGCTGACCTGCCAGATCTTGCCGGTCTCATCCAGGAAGTAGTAGGTCGCAGACGTCGTGCTTCTGGTCCTGGCGCAGACGGCCACTGCGTAGGCATCGCCCACATTGGTAGTAGACAGATCCAGCAGACCGTAGGGGAAGCCGCAGTAAGTACCATAATCGTCGTCCGTCTCTGCTGTCAGATTGCCGAAGACCAGATACTTGGCAAAGGCAAAGACAAAGTAGCCGCTGCCGAAGCCGGAACCGACCGGTGCCATACCGAAGGGAATGACATAGCTCTCACCCTCCAGCGTCAGCGCATACGTCGAACGGTTGACGGTATAGATGTTGGACGTACTGAGGTCGTTGGTGGCGGCATACAGATCCGAAGTGCTGGCCATCAGCGCGCTGGTCAGGTAAACCTCCCCTGCTGTGTTATGGCGCTTGGTCCAGTTGGGCAGGTTGTTGGAGTTGAAGTAGGAGAAGAAGACGCCGCCTTCCTCGTCCCAGATGATGGCGCTCAGCTCCTTGTCGATGGCAGTGACCGTCACAGCGCAGGTGGCCTTCTTGGTGTTGTCACCGTTGGACGTGGCCGTGATGGTTGCTGTACCGGCTGCAACCGCGGTGACATGGCCGTACTGATCCACCGTGGCAACGGCATTGTTGCTGGAGGACCAGGTGACCGTGCGGTCAGTAGCGGTCAGCGGGGTGACCTTGGCCACCAAATCGGCGCTGCTGCCCTTATACAGATCCAGGCTGGTGGGCGTAACCGTCACACCGGAGACACTGTACGGATCCACATCGTAAGAAATCGTGGTCTTGACGTACAGGTAGATCTTATTGTTGGACGTGCTCAGGCTGAACGTATTGTTGTAGTAGCGCATGTAGCGGGAATCAACCTGAAGCGTGTTTGCATAGCTGCCGCTCGCATTATAGGTCCAGCTGTTATAGCTATTTGTAGTGGAGATCGAAAGCGTGTTGCTGGTGTTGCTGGTATGACGCAAATAGTTGCTGCCATTCATCAGCTTAACACCGGAGCTGGACGTCCACACACCGGTGGAGGGAACGTCGGCAGTTTCGATGTAGGGCTTGTTGCCCGTGCTGCTGTCGCCTGCTTTGACGGTCACGGCAGTAGCGGTGACAGTGTTGCTGTAAGAGCCGGCGGTGTAGCTCAGGATGTGGCCGGTGCCGGCGGTGTTGACCTCGGAGATCAGATAGTCGTTGCCTGCCGTCAGAGAATCGGTCAGAACGTAGACCGTCTTCTCAACGTGAGAGTTGTCGTTGACCTTGATGGCCACGGCAGTCTCGTTGCCGGCGTAGTCGCCTGCGAAGGCGGCTACGTAGCCGGCGGCGTTGGCAATGGCGTCGGAGGCGTCGAAGCTGACGGTGTAGGTGTCGGTGCCGGGAGCGGCCTCAGCGTACTTGACGGTGCCGTCCAGGCTCAGGACCGCCACGTAGGCCAGGTTCAGATTATCCTTGGCGGAGATGGACAGGGTGTTGCCGTTGAGGCTGGCACTCTCCACGGTGGGCGCTTCATTATCCACGGTGAAGTCGTAGCCAACGAAGGCGCCGTTACCCAGGACGTTGCTCTGGAGCAGGGTGTTAAAGCCCGTCTGGCCCAACGTGCCGGATGTGGCTGCATCGTAGCTGTTATTGACCACCATGGCGTTGTACTCGGGAATGGCGTAGAAGCCGACACGGAACCTGTCGCCGGCGTTGAAGCCATAGGAGCCAACAGTCTTGTTGATGCTGTAGTTTTTCATGGTGGTGCCCTGCCAGGCGCCCTGACTCACGTAATACCACAGGCCGGAGATATTGTTGCCGGTGACAGTGGAAGTGACGATGTCGGTGACATTGCCGTCGTCATCCAGCTTGGTCACGGCGTAGCCGGTGGTGCCGGCGGAACGGACCAGGTTATAGCCGATATCCACCAGCGCAGTGCTGCTGTTGATCGCCAGGCGATCAGCCGGGAACTCGTCCTCCACCATGTAGGGGTTGCCGGAGAATCTGGTGACAGAGCCGCCGTAGTTCACCCGCAGGTAGTTGGTGACTTGGTTGCCGGAGTAGTTGACCTTCTCGGCGCCATAGAGACTCTCCACATAGGACATGGTGTCAAACATGGTGGGATCGGTCCAGGAGCCGTAAAAGCCCAGGATGGGAATGGTGTGGGAGGTTCCGTCCTCGGACTCCACGTAGGTGTAGCCCTCCAGATAGGCGCCGGCAGCGTAGGCGGCCAGGAATTCCTTCTGAGCAGCGGTCAGCTTGATGGTGACCACGACCTCAGCGGAGTCATGGGCCGCGACGGTGTAGCCGTCAGCAGGAGCGCCGCCCTCGGGCTCCCAGTCGATAAGCAGATAGGCGTCGTAAGAGGTGATTCCCTCCTTGCCGTCCATCTCAGCGGCATCCACGTCGATATCGTCCTCCGTGAGAATACCGGTCAGGTAGTCCAGGATGGCCTGTGCATCGTCGTTATCTGTCCTGCCGTCCTTGTTCACGTCATGGCTCTCATCGCTGACGCCGGCCGCGCCGTTCCAGGTGTAGGTCACACCGCCGGCGGGCAGGATGTCAGTCTTGTGACTCAGGAACTCACCGCGGATGGCCTGGGTAAACAGATCGGTATCCAGGGTAAAGGTCTGGGCCTCGTCGGAGAGGTTGTAGACGGTAAATCCGAAGCTGTATACACCGGCCTTGTCGGGATCGTCACCCAGCTCGACCTTCACCTTGCCGTCGGCATTGGCGCCGGTGCGAACGGTGAGGGTGTTGCCCTCGTCGGTCATCATGATGACGGAAGTGGCGGTGACAGCCTTGCTGACCTCAGCCAGGCCGGCGCCCTGCTGCAGAATGGACAGGTATGCATCGTCCACGATCATCGGAGTGGCGGTGGACATCAGCAGGCTCTGGATGATGGCGCGGGTGGAGTAGTTTGCCGTCAGATCCGCGTTGGCAGCAGACATGGGATGCTCGCGCAGGTACTCGGCCACCACGGCGGACAGTCCCGTGATGTGGGGGGCCGCCATGGAGGTGCCGCTGTAGCTGATGTACTGGTCGGTACCGCTGCCGCTGTCGGCATCACTGGTACCGTTTACAGAGTAGATGTCGCCGCCGGGGGCGGTGATCTCAGGCTTCATGAGCAGGGAACCGGGAACGCCCCAGGAGCTGAAGTCGGAAATGGTAGCCTGGTCGCGGTTGGCGACGGTCTCCTCCTCGACGTTGGTGACCTGCACGGAACCGGTGTAATAGGTAATACTGCCAACGGTGTGGGCGGTACCGCCTTCCTTGATCAGGCTGGCATCTTTCAGCGTGATGCTGACCATGGGGAAGGTGCCGGTGTAATCGGCCAGATTCATGAGGATCGTGCCATCGTCATTGTTGGCAACGACCACGCCCTTGGGGCTGTAGCTTGCTGCATTGTTGCCCTTCTCGGAGAAGGACAGGTCGCCGCGGTTGACGATGACGATCTTGCCACTGAGGCTCACGGCGCCATTGACAGTGCTGTAGTCATCGGCGGTACCGGTGGCGTCAATGTATACGTAGTTGTATGTGCCGGCGACGGTGGACATCTTGGGATTGGTGTAGGCATTGCCGTCGCTGTCCTCAGTGGACTCTGCATAGAACACCTTCTGGCTGCCGTTGAAGACCAAGGGCATACCCTTGGTGAGGGTGTTCTGAGCGGCGGCAACGCACAGGCTGTTGATAAAGGAACCGGGACTGCCGCCGGTGTGGAAGTGCACATCGTCCTTGTACAGGCTGCCGGAAGCGGCAAAGCTATCGAAGGAATAGGCGTTACCGGCGGAAATGGAGACGACCATTCCCTCGTTGTGCTCCTTATTGACCAAACCGTTCAGGATATCCTGATAATTATCGCTGAAGGTGAAGCCAGGCATGCTGGAACCCAGCGACAGGTTGACCACATCGCAGTCCAGAATGATGGCGTCCTCGATGGCGACCATATAGTCAGAATCGTAAGCACCGCCGCCGGAGCCGAACACCTTCATGATGAACAGCTGGGCGTCGGGCGCCATACCCACCGCGCCAACCGTGGAAGCGGCGTCATTGTGAGCAGAGCCAATGTAGCGGTTGGCGGCGGCAATGCCGGCTACGTGGGAACCGTGGTTGGACTGAGAATCCTTGTGATCGATTCTGGTGTCCTCGTCAACGTAGTTGTAGCCGTAGGGGATTTTGGCGCTGACATAGTTGCCGCTCTTACTGTTGAGCTGGCTGGCCAGTGCCTGAACCTGCGCCTTCGTCATCAGCTCAGATGTGGCACCGACCTGACCCACGGAGTAGGTAAAGGGTTCCTCAGCAAAGGACTGATGGGCGGTGTCGATACCGGTATCAATAATAGCGATACGGCTGCCTGCTCCAGTATAGCCCAGATCCCAGGCATCCCATGCGCCAACCATGTTCTCACCGGTGTTGGCGGTGTTGGGCTCGTCGGGCTCCGGTGCCGGAGCTTCATAGCGGTTCTCCAGGATCACGGTCTTGACGCCGCTGACCGTGCCGATCAGAGGAATATCCTTATAGCGAACGTTGGCGGAAATGGCGTTGACCGCGAGGGTCATGTTCCACTTCACGTCCAGCTGGGAGCCAATGCTCTTCTCAATGGCTGCCGTGACCTTGTCCTGCTGACGGCGCAGGCTCTCGCGGTAGTTGTTCGCGGCATTGTTGGCAGCCACGCCCTCCATCGAGTAGCCCGCGTCCAGTGTAGCGGGACTGTTCAGGAAAATGGATACGCGAACAATGTCATTGGGGTTGAAGGTGATCGGCTGTTGAGCCGGCTCTTCCTCGCCCTGGGTCTCGCCCAGCTTGGGAACGTGCAGCGTGCTGGGATCAAGATCCTCCATTTCCAGCTCCGTTCCCGAGCCTCTCGGGGCGGAACCGCCGGGCTCATCAACGGCCCATCCTGTTACTACAAAGGATGCGACCATGGTGAGTACCAGCAGCATGGAAAGGAGACGCTTCAGGCGTTTTTTCATGCTTTTTCCTCCTCTGATCTGTTTGGATTTGGGGTTGTGCGGTTAAAATAAAGTGTTGCCACGTTATTTTCCAAAAATGATTCCTTCATAATTGAGTTTGGACCCAGCCTGACTCATCTATCACATTATAGCTTTAATCCGTCAAATTGGCAAGCTAAAATCTTTTCAGATACCTGTATTTTTTTTCATCTAAATCCTAACGTTTCCAAACCATTTTTTTCCTCTCAAGAACAGGATTTATGAAGCCCGCAGGCCGGAGCGATCTGCTCCGGTCTGCGGGCGTTTCATGTAAAGTACTACCACTTTTCACGTGCTGCGGCTATTACTCCTTCTCCTCTGCCCAAAGATAGAGACGGCTGTCAAAGTCTCGCATCAGGCGCGTCGCCCCGTTAAAGCCCGTTCCGCCGAAGGGCTGGATCGGATAAAAGCCGCGATGGCAAAAGGCCGTGCCGGAAGCTGTCAGCTCCAGCTCGTCCTGGGGCAGCTTCACCAGTCTGTCCGCCGCCTTTTCTACCAGTGAGCCGCTGCGGATCCGGATCGGCGACATGTAGTTTGCCAGTGATCCGAAGTCCATGATGTGCGGGCGGGTGGATCGGCTGGTGATCCGATAGAGCTTCTCCCCCTCCAGCCCACGGCAATACAGCGGCACCGACTTTGGATTGGGCTGGTTCTCCCAGACAAAATGAACGCCGGCTGCCTCACTTCCATCGGGTGCGATCACCATGGTAAAGCACTCGCCATCCCCGGCTGGGCAGCGGTGGAGCTGTCCAAACTGGAGCAGCCGGCGGTGCGCCTTATAGAATTCGACCTGCTCCCGGACCTCCTCAATTTTATCACTGCTCAGTTCACCGGGATCCATCTCATAGCCCAGCAGTCCCAGAGCAGCCACGTTGAAGCGGCTGCGCAGAGGCGACCTGCGAAGCGTCTGGTGGTTGGGCGAGTCGGAAACGTGGCAGCCCAGAACGGATTGGGGATATCCATAGCTGTATCCCATCTGAATGTTGCTGCGGCAGGCGGCATCGGTGTTGTCGCTGGCCCAGACCTGAGGCATATAGCACAGCATTCCCAGATCAAATCGGTTTCCGCCGCTGGCGCAGCTCTCAAACAGCACCTCGGGAAATGCCTTCGTCAACTCATCAAGAATACGATACAGGCCCAGGACATAGCGGTGGGCCACCTCTCCCTGTCGATCAGCCGGCAGTGCCGGGGAAAAGACATCGGACAGAATGCGGTTCATATCCCATTTGACATAGGAAATCTCGGCTGAGCTGAGCAGGGCGGTCATGCTGTCACAGATATATTGACAGACCTCCGGACGCGTCAGGTCCAGCACGTACTGATTGCGGCCAATGGCCTGATCTCGATGTCCGAGGATCCAGTCCGGATGGGCAGCGAACAGCTCCGACTGCTGGCTGATCATTTCCGGCTCGACCCACAGTCCGAAGCGGACGCCCTGCGCGTTTACCTCTCTGGCCAGCGCAGCAAGGCCGTCAGGCAGCTTCTTCAGGTCTGCCTTCCAATCGCCCAGCGCGTGGCTGTCATCGCTTCGGCCCTGGAACCAGCCATCGTCCATAACCAGCAGCTCCGCGCCGATGTTTTTTGCATTGCGGGCAAGGGATACCACCTTCCTGTGGCTGACCTTAAAATAGAGTGCCTCCCAGCTGTTTACCAGGATCGGGCGTTCCCGGTCCTGCCAGTAGCCCCGGACGATATGGCGGCGGACAAAGGGGTGCATTTGGCAGCTGACGCCATTGAATCCCTCCGCAGAAAATGTCATTACAGCCTGAGGCGAATCCAGCTTTTCACCCGGTAATAACTCCCAACGCAGCGTACCCATGCCCTGGGTCAGTCGGACGCTGCCATAGGCGTTGACCTGCGCTGTGCCGAGATGATCGCCGGAATAGAGCAGATTCAGCGCCCATACGTCGCCGTGCTCCTCACCGCTCCCCCGCCGGCAAACCATGGCAAACGGATTGCATCGGTTGGAGCTGACGCCGGCATTGCTGCTCCAGCGAAGCTCGCCTGAGAGCTTCTGGCGCAGCATGTCCATCTCCCGCGCCCATGCACCGCGGAAGGTCACCAAATCGTACTCCCCCACAGGCAGATCCAGCTGCTGGCTCATGAGGCGGTTGACCCAGACGGTCTCCGTCCCGTCATTGATCAGACGGCTCCAGCGCCCGATGACGTTGGTATCCTCATATACTGTGTAATAGAGTTCAAGATAGAGGTCATGTGTGCGCTCTTTCAGCACCACCTTCAGCGTCTCTCCGCCTACTGCCGCGGGCATGCCCTCCGGTCCCGTTTTTTCGGGCCGCTCAAAATGAGAGAATCGAAAATCGCAGCTTCTCCCGCCGTCAGGGAATGTCACGTCCACCAATGGCGCTCGCAGATCACCCCAGCCAACGGTCCCCGCCTCCTGCAGGAGATCCTCGCGGCACACTCCGTCCCCGTCCAGCAGGGCATTGCCCGGCTGATTCAGAATGACCGGTGCGCTGTCGTAGTCTTCCGGACGGGGCAGACGGCATCCATAATAGAGATGCTGCAGAACGCCCCCGTCCGTGGCGCGAAAAGCGTAGCCAGTGCGGTTCGTCTCCAGAATAAAGATTTTCTTTTCGGTCAGGATCATGGTGATTCCCCCTTCGGCCGTTCGGTACGGTTGTGTGATGAATTCATTATATACGATTCGACTGCAAAATGGTACTGTTTTTTACAAAAAACAAGGCACTGCCCGCAGGCAGTGCCTTGTTTTGGTTATTAACCGATCAGAAGATCATCCCTTGGCGCCAGAAGGCCAATCTCAGTTCTCCTTCTTCTTCAGGCCGCGCAGCAGCACGATGGCGCCGGCAGCGCTGATGGTCAGCAGGCAGATGTACAGAGACAGGTTCATGGTATCGCCGGTGGGCACACCGCTGGTGTAGGTGTCGGTATAGGTCTTGCCATCGGGGCCGACAACACTGGCGGTGTAGGTGACCTTGCCGTCCTTATCGGTCTCGACCAGGATCGCCTCATCGGTGACGGTCTTGACCTCGCCGCAGTTCTTGCAGGTGAAGGTGGCGGTAGCGGTCTTGTGATCATCGGACCAGGTCCACACGGGCTCGCCCCAATCGTGACCCATAGCAGGCAGAGTCACGGTCTTGGTATCCGTGTAGGTCTCGCCGTCCAGTTCAACCGTGGCGGTGTAAACCGTCTTGCCGTCCTCCTCGCAGGTAGCATCGGTGGTCTCGGTGGTAACAACAGCCTCGATCTCCTTGACGTGCTCCTCGTTGTTGTTGCAGACGAACTTGGCGGTAGCCTTGGTGTAGTCCTCAGACCAGGTCCACTCGGGCTCGCCCCAATCGTGGCCGGTGCCCTCGCAGTCGATGGTCTCGGTCTCGCTCAGATCCAGCTCATCGTTGCGCTCCTCGGTGGTCACGGTGACCTCGGTATCCTCGCAGGACACGGTGAAGTTCACAGTGGCGAGAGTCTCGCCGGCAGCGATGGCATCCAGCTCGGCGAAGGCCAGGGTGATCTCACCCTTCTCCTCGTCCACGTGGATGGAGCTGATCTCGTGCTCGCACTCGGAGGAGACATAGGTCAGCTTCTCGGGATCATAGGTGACCTTGTACAGGCCGTTGGTGACCTCCACGTCCTCAGTGATGGTGACGACAGTAGCATCCTCGGCGGTCTCAGCTTCGTCAGAATCCAGATCAGCCTTGGGCAGCTCAGCGGTCACAGCATTTCTCACCTCGGTGGCGGTGGCGTTCAGACTGCCGCGGGCCTCGTTGGCGGTCTCGGAGAACCTGGTCATCTCAACAGCGGCAGGAGCGGTGACGCCGAAGATGGCGCAGCCATCGCCGACCTTGTTCAGGTTCAGCTCAGGAGCAGCGTACTTGGACAGATCAACCGCGGGAGCCACATTTCCGTCAGCCTCAACAACAGCCCCGATCTCGACCTGGTCAACAAGCAGGATGTACATATCGGAGATGTTGTAGTGACGGATGGCCACGTAGACCTCGCTCTCACCGGCAAAGGCGGAGAGATCAGCGGGGTAGGCCTTATAGTCGCCGGTGGAGGTGAAGTCATCAGAGATCTTGACCATCTCAGCGGGATCAGCGCTGGTGCCGGCGTACAGGGCAAAGTTCTCAGCCGCATAGTTGGTATCCAGGCCCTTGGCGTACACGGAGAGTGCCAGCTCGCCATCAGCGTTGCTGAGGTCGATGGCCGGGGAGATAGCCCAGTTGTCCGGAGACAAGACACCAACGGTGTTGATGTAGGAACCGGAAGCGATGCAGCCGGTACCCTCGTAGGCCATGCTGTCGAAGTCGGGCGTGCCGCTGAACCAGCTGCCGATGTTCTGGTTCCAAGCCCAGTTGTAGTTATCGCCATCCTGATCGACGAAGGTCCAGCCCTCCTGGGCGGGATCCTCCTCGAAGTAGAAGCCCTGGATCGTTTCGAGCTCGGGAGCAGGCTCGGGCATATCCTCAGGATCGACAACAGTGGCCAGATCGTCGAAGGTACCGATCAGACCGGAGACGTTGGTGGAGTCCAGAGTACCGAACATGCCGACCTCACCGGTCATAAAGTCGATGTACCACATGGACTGATCCTCGTTGTTGGCAACAACCAGACCGGCATCCTTGACCGTCAGTTCGCCGGACTCAAAGCCAACGTTCTGCAGGAAGACCATGGACAGAGCGCTCTGATCGTCAACGGTGATACCGGTCTCCAGCAGCGGATTCAGGCTGATGCTGCCGCTCTCATAAGCGACGTCGATCTGGTACAGGACGCCCTCAGTGGTGAGAATGTAGTAGACATAGATGGCCTCGCCGTCATCATTCTCGTCCACACCGGCAAAGGCAACAGCCGCCATGTCGGGCAGATAGGAGCTCAGATTCCAGCCGTAGTAGTCAGGCGTCACCAGCCAGCCAAGGTTGGTGGTAAACAGGGCCTTGTGCTCGTCCAGCTCGCCCTCCTCGTCGAGGAACATCGGGTAGTTGGCAATATCCTGAGCGGGATACTGTGCGTAGAACGAGTCGAAGCTGTACTGGGCCGGGGTCGTCATATCCTCGGCATCCAGAGCAACGATGTTGGTGCCCATGCCTGCCATATAGATGTCGCCGGTGCGGGCGCCGGAGGTGACGTTGCCGGGGGCGTCAACGCCCTTGGTGGAAACAGTCAGATCCTCCAGATTGATCTTGGCGAAGCGAGTGCCCTGAGCATCGGTGACCTGACCCATCACGAAAGCGTCAATGCTGACCAGCGGCTTGACGGTGACGTTGACGGTCTCGGTCAGCTGCTCGCCGGCGGCGTTCTTATCGACGGTGGTAATGGTGATGGTGGTCTCGCCTTCCTTCAGACCGGTGATGACGCCGTCCTCAAAGGAGGCGATGCTGGGATCAGCGACCTCAGCGGTGTACTCGTTGGTCTCGCCCATCTTGACCTTGATCTTCAGCTCAGCGGTCTGAGTCTCGAAGAGCTCCACGTCAGTGGGATTGACCTTCAGCACCAGATCGGTGACAGGCTCATACTGGTACAGGCTGACCACGGGCCACACGTTGCCGCCGAAGTTGCCCAGCTCGCAGTTGACATCGGGCTCGTTGGGGTCAATGGCGTACAGGCTGGCGGTATCGCCGTTGCCGTCGTAGTAAGCCAGGAACAGGAAGTCGCTGGCCTCATCATAGACCATGGAGGCCTTGTTGTTGAGGTTGGCGATGCCCTCCAGCTTCATGCCGGTCTCGCCGATCTGCTGACGGCTCAGGCTGCCCTCCATGTCGAAGGTGAACAGCCACAGCACGCCGCCCTCGGTGAGCATGTAGTAGTAGGCTTCACCGGCCTGGCCGCGGCCGATATAGGCGACGGTGGCCATGGGATCATTGCCGTAGACACTGGACAGGTTCCAGTAGTTCAGGCGGCCTTCCTCGGGGTTCAGGACCTCGAAGTAGGTACCGTTGTAGCAGGGACCGCCCACAACGAAGCCGGGGATGCCCCAGGCCTCAACCAGGTCAGCAGGCATCTCGACGCCATCGGAGTAGCACCAATCGGAGACGATGCCGCCCACAGTGGTGACCTCGTAGGTGTCGGCGTCAACGGCGTAGATGCTCTCGCCATCCACGGTGTAGATGGTGTCGCCCACCAGGGCGCCGCTGTCGTAGTAGCCGCCCTCGGCGACCTTCTCCCAATCCAGGGTGGCGTCGGAGTTGAACAGGGACCAGTAGGCCACACTGTCGTCACCGTAGATCAGGCCGCGGATGTCGGCATTGGCGTCGATCTCCACAACGCGGATGGTAGCGGTATCCGTCAGATGCGGCTCAGCCACGGTGGTGGCGGTGATGGTAGTGGTGCCAACGCCAACAGCGGTGACGAGACCGTTCTCGTCAACGGTGGCGATGGACTCATCCTCGCTGGACCAGGTCACGCTCTTGTCCTCCAGGAGGATGGGCTTGACCTCGGCGTTCAGCTGAACGTTATCCTTGTGACCCAGGACCAGGATGGTCTCCTCGGGCTCCACAGTGATGCCGGTGGCCAGAGTGGGATCGAACTCCTCCTCGATGGTGGCCTCACCGAACGCGTAGAAACGGTTGGGATCGGTGCGGTGGACCGCAACGATATCCTGCGCCGCATCATAGGTGGCGTAGAGGTTCTGCGCAAAGCCGGTCACGAACAGGGCGCCCTCTTCGTCAACGTTCATGGTGTCATAGGGATAGCCCCAGGCATACAGCGGCTTGCCGTCCTGGCTGCTGTTGTAGCCGATGGACATCTTGTCGTTGCCCACGTTGACCAGGCTGAAGCCGGTGCCCTTGGTATTGGCTGTCCAGAGCATTGCGTTCTGAACATCGTCCACCTCGACGTAGATCTGGCCGTCCTTCTCTTTGACGGTGACATCAGAGGCGGCCAGCGCACCGGAGTTGCCGGCCATGCCGGACTCAGACAGGCTGATGACCTTGGCGGCGCCGGCAGCCTTGGGAGCGACAAAGATGTAGTTCTTGCCGGCCTCCAAAGTGGTGACGGGCACGTAAACGGTCTTCTGGCCGGTGATGGGCTCATCGCTGAGCCTGCCCAGCTTGGCGCCTTCGTTTCCGGCATAGTCGCCGGCGACCACGGCCACGCCGTTGCCCATCTCATCGGTGATCTCGAACTCGACCTCAACGGTCTCGCCGGCCTCGGCCTGCTCGGGAACTTCCAGAGCAAATAGATCATTGCCGTACACGTCCATGATCATCACAGCGGCGATGAACTGATTGTCGTGCGCGGTGACGGTCATGGTCTTGCCGTCCTCGCTGACGGTCACGTCATCGACAACGGGGGCGGTGTTATCCACGGTGAAGGTGTAGCCCAAATAGGAGCCCAGGCCCAGCTCACCGTCGGCCAGCAGCTGGCCAACCTCGTCAGCAGTGACGCTGTTGATGCCCTCGCCGGGATGGAGCATCATGCCGTAATACTCGGGAATGGCGAAGTAACCGACGGTGAACACGTCGCCTTCGTTCACGCCCAGATCACCGACCTTACCGCCGATGGCAGCGGTCATGGTGCTGTAGTTCTGCCATGCGCCGCCGTTGGGGTAATAATAAGGAGCATAGGCGGAGCCGCCCATGGTGCCCTTCAGCACGTTGTACTCCCCATCCAGGAACAGCACACCGGTAGAGGCAGCGTTGCGGATCATGTTGTAGCGGAAGTTTACAAGACCGGTGTTGGTGTTCAGAGCCAGACGGTCAGCGGGGAACTCATCCTCGATCACGTAGGGGTTGCCCATGAAGATGGAGTTGCCCTTGCCGTAATTCACGGTCATGTAGTTGGTCTCGGCATTGCCCATATAGGCTTCCTTGGTGGAGCCGTAGGCAGCGTCGATGACGGAGGTGCAGTCAAACATGGAAGCATCCGTCCAGGAGCCGTAGAAGCCCATGATGGGGATGGAGTGCTCCACGCCCAGGATCTCACCGTCCTCGGTCTCCGTGGTCGGGGTCACATAGGTGTAGCCCTCGACGTAGGCACCGCCGACATAGTAGGCATCCAGGAACTGCTTGAGTTCGTCGCCCAGGGTGAGGGTCACCGTAACGGTAACGCTCTCGCCGGCAGGAACCACCAGCTCATCGAAGTCGCTCTGCAGCCACTGCAGCAGGAGCTGAGCGTCGTAGGTGGTGTACTTGCCGTCGCCGTCCATATCGGCGGCCTCAGCGTCGAATTCGGCATCCTCGGCATACTCGCCGGTGATCTTGTCCAGAATGGCCTGGGCGTCAGCCTTGTCGGTCTTGCCGTCCACGTTGACGTCGTGGTCATTGGGGGTGCCGGTGGGATAGTCATACTCGGCAGTAAAGTCACCGTCATCCTCAACGAAGGACATGATCGTATCGTGGAGCATGTAGAAGTTGCCTGCATAATAAGTGGGGGCCTGGGTGAACAGGTCGGTGGACAGCTCATAGGTCATATCCACATCGCTGAAGTTGTTGATGTTGAAGCTGTAGGTGTAAACACCCTCACGCTTGGCATCCTGACCCAGCTCGACCTTGACCTTACCGTCCTGATAAGAGGCGGTAGCGTCCTCGTTCATGGTGATGTAGGCCTTCGCCTGGGTAGCGGCAAAGACGTCGCCCAGACCGGAGCCCTGCTGGATAACGGGCAGATAGTCGCCGTCCACGATCATGGGGGTGGAGGTACTCATCAGCAGGGAGTTGATGAGGGTACGGCGATTGGCGCCGGTGACGTTCTCCAGGTCGTTCTCGCGGATGTACTGACCCATCAGGGCAGCCATACCGGCCAGATGAGGAGCGGCCATGGAGGTACCGGACATGAGCTCGTACTGGTCATGGGCGGACTGCTCACTGCCGCTGGCGATATTGGCGCCCCAGACGGAGAAGATGCTGCCGCCGGGGGTGGTGATCTCGGGCTTCAGAATCAGGGAACCGGGAACACCCCAGGAGCTGAAGCTGGAGATGGTGGCTTCAGAACGATCAGCGGTGGCCGCAGCGGTCTTCTCGCCGATCACGATCTTGCCGGTGTAGTACAGGGGGTTGCCCTCTTCATCGTTGACGACCTCGGACTCAGCCTTCACGGCGTCGCCGATGGCCTTCAGGATGGAGACGGCAGGAGCGGTGTACTCATAACCGGTCAGGTTCATGTTGATGGCGCCGTCGGTGTTGTTGATGATAACAACGGCAATAGCGCCCTGAGCAACGGCGGCGTTGGCCTTCGCAAAGAAGGAGGAGCTGCCGCGGTAGCACATGGCGACCTTGCCCTCGAGGACCTCACGGCCAAGGGCCATGAACTGGTCGCCTTCCTTGCCCACGTTGGCGTTGTCGTCAACGCCGGGGCCATCCACCAGGACGTAGTCGTAACCGGCTTCGTTGGCGATGGTGGCGATGGGCTCATTGCCATAGCCGGACGTCTCGGAGGGGAACGCCGTCTGGGTGCCGTTAAACACCAGCGGAGAACCCACAACACCGATATTGTCGGCAGAGGCAACACCGAAGCTGTTGATGAAGGAACCGGGGCTGCCGCCGGTGTGCAGATTCACATCCTCCAGATACAGGTAGGGGATGCTTCTGTTCAGGGGGCTGCTCGCCAGATTGTCAGCCCAGTTGCTGTTGTTGCCGGCAGAGTCGGCCACAACGGTGCCGCACTCCACCAGGCTGTCCATGACGTTCTGATAGCTGGGGGAGAAGGAGAAACCAGCCACAGAGGAGCCCAGGGACAGGTTGGCGCTGTCGCAGCCCAGGATGATGGCATCCTCGATGGCGACCATGTAGTCGGAGTCGTAAGCACCGCCGTTGGCGCCGAAGACCTTCATGGTGATGATCTGGGCGTCGGGGGCAACGCCGACGGCAAAGACCTTGCTGGCGGCGTCAACGAACTCGCCATCCACCTTCACATAGCGGTTGGCAGCGGCGATACCGGACACGTGGGAGCCGTGCTCGCCCTGGGAGTCGCTCATGTGGTCGGTGATGTAACCGCCGTCAACATAGTTGTATGCGTAGGGGATCTTGGTGTTCTTGTACACCTCTTCGGTGACGGGGGCGTTCAGCTGATCGGTCAGACCGCTGATCTCTTCCCAGGTCAGCAGGTTGTAGTCGCCGCCGTCCTCAGCCAGGGCATACTCCAGAGCTTTGGGATCGAAGGACAGGTGATCCTGGTCGGTACCGGTGTCGATGATGGCAATGCGGGAACCGGCGCCGGTGTAGCCGTTCTCCCACAGTGCGGTGGCGCCCACCATATACTCGGTGGTAACCGCCGTGTTGATCTCATCGACCTGAGGCTCGTATCTGTTCTCGATCTCGACGGTCTTGACGCCGGCAACCGTACGGATCATGGCGATATCGCCATAACGGACGTTTGCGGAGATGGCGTTCATGGCCAGCGTCAGATTCCACTTCACGTCGATCGAGCGGCCGATGGCACGCTGGATCTGGTTGGTGACGATCTTCTGCTGACTCTTCAGACCTTCACGATAAGCCATCGCTCCGGGATTGGTCCTTACGCTCTGAACACTGTATTTGTCCAGAGTAGCGTCCTTATCCAGGATGATGGATACGCGGACGATGTCGCCGAACTTATAGGGAAGTCCCTCAGAAGCAGGCTCTTCGTCCTCGGTGATTTGACCGAGCCGGGGCACGTTCAGCGTGCTCGGATCGATCTCTTCCAGCTCCAGCTTCGTACCGTTGGCACGGGTCTTGTCGTTGCCCGCAGCGTATCCGGTTACGGTAAGGGATACGAGCATCGACAGTGCCAGCAGCACGGACAGGAGCTTTCTCCAGGTTTTGCGCATACTTTTTCCTCCTCTGTTTGAATTTAATAAAGTGCTTTCACACATTATTAACACAAATGGTCGATCAGGCATTCAGCCTGTTGCGGTTTGTCCCGGCGGAGCCGGGAGCGGCGTCGATCCGTCTGTGATTTCGTGACGGATCTCCTCCGTTACGCTCACCACACCCTCCACCAGGCGGATTGCGTCTATGTCGGCAGGGAATACGTTGGCGGAAATCACGTTGGTGGTCAGGGTGAGCCGCTGCTTCACCGCAATGGGATGGCCCAGCGTCTCTTCGATCATCCGGATCATTTTCTCCTGCTCTTCGCGCACCTGCTTCTGATACGCCTTGGCCGCCTCATCCGTGGCAACACTGCCAAGACGATAACCCGCCTGCGTCACCGATGGGAATGCCAGCTGAATGGCAACACGTACCGTCTCTTCTTCAGGCGGCAGGTTCTCCTCCGGTACAGTGTCCGGGATCTGCGGCTTCGTCGCATCAGGTGAATCCTCCGGCTTTTCGGCGGGGCGATGTCCCGGCTTGCCGGCACATCCGATCAGCACCGGAAGGGAGACGGCCAGCAGCGCAGCCAGCAGAAACCCGATTCCCCGACGTCCGCGCATACTGTACACCTCCTTTTGGCCTTGTCCATCTACATTATTGTGAAATCATCGTGATTATTCACGATGCTGCATTATAATAATGTAACACCGCTCAGACCTGCATGAATCCGGACCCGTTCTCCGGCCCAAACGGGCAGACTAATCCGCCTACTTTATGATAATCAATAATACCATTTCGCTTTAAAGTGCGCAACACTTTTTTTGATCTTTTGTCACTTTTGTCATTTCCACGATTTTTCATCCGTTTTGCGTGGCAAAGTGACGGAAAACCTTTCCTTCCACGCATACAAAAACCGCCCGGGAAACCGTTGTTCCCGGGCGGTGATCTGTGATGTGATTATCCTTTACACGCCCAGTTTTTCCAGGGCGGAGAGCTTCAGGCAATTGCAGAAAATGGCAATTGCCTGCTCCAGTTCCTCCACCGGCGGCAGCGACGGGGCAATGCGGATATTGGAGTCGTTGGGGTCCACGCCGTAGGGGTATGTGGCGCCCGCTCCGGTCATGGTAACGCCGGCCTCTTTGCACAGTGCCAGCGTCCGTTTGGCGGTGCCGGGCATGGCGTTGAGGGAGACGAAATAGCCGCCAACGGGCCGGTTGTAACGGGCGATGTCCAGCGGCTGGATCTCCCGGTCCAAGGCATCCAGCACGGCGTGGAACTTGGGGCGCAGCACATCGGCATGGCGGCGCATCAGGGCCAGCGTGTGCTCCCGGTCCTGCAGGAACTTCACATGGCGCATCTGGTTGACCTTGTCATAGCTGATGATCTGCACGTTGATGATGGGATTGAGGTAGGCCAGATTGGCCTCACTGGTGGCCATCACAGCCACACCGGCACCGGGGAACGTGATTTTGGAAGTAGAGGCATACTCGTAGATCATGTCGCCGTTGCCGTACTGTGCGCACAGAGAGAGAATGTCCTCAAAGGGGCGGAATTCGCAATCGAATTCATGAACACAGTAGGCATTGTCCCACATGAGCATGAAATCCGGAGCGGCAGGCTTCATGGAAGCCAGCCGGCGAATGGTCTCGTCGCTGTAGACGATGCCCTCGGGGTTGGAATACTTGGGTACGTTCCACATGCCCTTCACAGCCGGATCGCGGATCAGCTGCTCCACCATGTCCATATCCGGGCCATCCTCCGTCATCGGGACGGTGATCATCTCAAAGCCAAAGTTCTGCGTGACCTTGAAATGGCGGTCATAGCCGGGGGCGGGGCAGATCCACTTGACGGTATCCAGCTTGCTCCAAGGCTTCTCGGAGTGCAGAAGACCGTTGATATATGCCTTGGAGATGGTATCGAACATCAGCTGCAAACTGGAATTTCCGCCCACAAAGCACTGCTCCGGCTTACAGCCCAGAATATCGGCAAACATCTTCTTGGCAGCGGGGATCCCGTCCACATTGCCGTAGTTGCGACAGTCCAGATTTCCGTCCAAATAGTCCGCCGGCTCTTTCAGCATGCCGGACAGCTCCATCACCATGTCCAGCTGTGCTTTTCCGGGCTTGCCCCGGGCCATATTCAGCTGCAGGCCCAGGGACTTCTGGGCGTCATAGGCCGCCTTGACGGCCGCATACTCCGTCTGCCGTTCCTGCAGCGTCATCTCTGTGTACCTTTTCATGATTGCTCCTCCTAATATGTTCATTTTTGTTCTGTTTTCGTATCACAGCCGGGCGGCCCATTCCTTTTCACGGAATCCCACCAGCACAAAGCCGTCACCCACAAGCAGCGGCCGCTTGACCAGCATGCCGTCGGTGGCCAACAGCTCGGCCATCTCCCTGTCAGACATGCCCGGCAGCTTGTCCTTCAGCTCCATCTGGCGATAGAGCTGACCGCTGGTGTTGAAAAAGCGGCTCATGGGCAGACCGGACAGTTTCTGCCAGGCCAAAAGCTCCTCTGCGGTGGGGCGGTCTTCTTTGATGTGGCGCAGTTCATAGCTCACGCCCCGTTCATCCAGCCACTTCTGGGCTTTCTGGCAGGTGGAGCAGCGAGGATAGCAGATAAACAGCACGGTATAATCCCCCTTTTAGAATTCCCGCAGCACCAGATCGGTGACACCGGGATCGATGCCCGTCTCCAGCCGCAGCACACGACAGGCGTACTCCGCACGGATCATATCCCGCAGGGCGGTCCCGCCGTGAAAGCCGTGGATGATGCGGATGCGGTAGGTCCCCTTCCCCGCCCGGCGCAGCGCTGCGTCGATGGCAACACGGGCCTGATAAACGGTTTTTCCGTGCAAATCCAGCTCAACGATTCCGGCCATATCGGGACCTCCTCTGCAACTTTTCCTATTTTACGGGAAACCGTTGGATTTTTCAACCGGATATGCTATAATCTTATCACATTTTTTTGAGAGGCAGTTAAGCAAAATGAGAATACTCGTTCTCTCCGATTCCCACGGACGTCTGGACAATATGGCCGCCTGCGTGGAACGCGTGGAGCCGAATCAGATTCTGCACCTGGGCGACTGTGTCCACGACGCGGAACTGCTGGTGCGCAGGTTCCCAACTATCCCGATGACCACGGTGCCCGGCAACTGTGACTTCGGCGCAGCGGATGAACCGGAAAAGCTCATTGAGCTGGGCGGAAAACGGATCCTGATGATGCACGGCCACACCCGTGGTGTCAAATACGACATCCAGCGCGCCGTATATGCGGCCCGGGAATACGGCGCCGACGTGTTGCTGTTCGGCCACACCCATCGGCCGCTGGTGGATTTTGACGGCACGATGTACGTCATGAATCCCGGTACCATAGGCGGCCGGGGAGCCATCGCCACCTATGGCATTATCACCATCAATGCCAAAACCTTTGACTGCGCCACATACCGGCTGTGAAGCTGTAAAGGAGTATCCCCTTATGTTCTATATCGGTTGCCACCTCTCCTCCTCTGCCGGGTTTCTCGCCATGGGGCAGACGGCCCTGTCCCTTGGCGCCACCACCTTTCAGTTCTTTACCCGCAATCCACGGGGCAGTCGGGCCAAAGCCATTGATCCCGATGACGTGTCGGCCTTTTTGGCCTTTCAGAAGGCCAACGGCATCGGCACGCTGATAGCACACGCCCCCTATACCATCAATCCCTGCTCCGCGGATCAGAGAACACGGGAATTTGCCCGGGAGACCATGGCCGATGATCTGCAGCGCATGGAATATCTGCCCGGCAATCTCTACAATTTCCACCCCGGCAGCCACACCGGCCAGGGGATGGAGCGGGGCATCGCCCTCATCGCCGAAACCCTCAACGCCATTCTCTCCGAGGGGCAGCGCACCACCGTACTGCTGGAAACCATGACCGGCAAGGGCACGGAGATCGGCGGACGATTTGAGGAGTTGCGGGAGATACTGGATCGTGTCACGCTCTCCCACCGGGTGGGCGTCTGCCTGGACACCTGCCACGTCAGCGACGCCGGGTATGATATTGCCGGCGATCCGGACGGTGTGTTGACAGCGTTTGACAAGGCAGTCGGCCTTACACGGCTGAGGGCAGTTCACGTGAACGACAGCCTCAACCCTGTAGGCGCTCGCAAGGATCGCCACGCCCGCATCGGCCAGGGTTATCTGGGACGGGAGGCCTTCGGACGCATCATCAATCATCCGGCCCTGCGGGAGCTCCCCTTCGTGCTGGAGACCCCCAACGAGCTGCCCGGCTACGCCGCGGAGATCGCGTTGCTGAAGGAGATGAGACGATGACTGCATACGATATTTCCGCCCCCATTATTGCGGCGGTGGGCATCACCGGTCTGGTGATTCACTCCTCCATGTTCCGCGATGGCCACATTCGCCCCGGTTTCTTCTGTTTTTACACCAACCTCAGCAACCTGCTGGTGGTGATTTACGAACTGCTTCTCTTCCTCACCGCCGCGGTCGATGTGGAAAAGGCCCACCGGATCGTGGCCAACGGCACCGTTGCCCTGTCCGTTGCGGCCTGTATTTGGGTCACCCATCTCATCTATCACTTCGTTCTGCTGCGGGATTTCCGCCGCAAAGGAGGTACGCTGCCCGACACCGCCGAGGAGACCGTGGGCAACGTGCTTGTCCACTATGTCACGCCCCTGCTGGTGCTGGTGCAGTGGCTGCTGTGGGCCAACAAGGAGAGTCTCACGGTTTGGAGTGCGGCGGCATGGCTGATCATCCCGCTGGCATATTTCATCTATGCCATGCTGCGTGCACGGACCGGGCGCCCCATCGGCAACACCCACTACGTTTACCCCTACCCCTTTCTGAACCTGCCCGAACTGGGGCCAAAGAAGTTCTGGCGCGGCATCGGCGTACTGCTGCTGTTCTACCTGGCGCTGGGCCTCGTGCTGGTGGGCATCGGCAAGCTTGTTCTGTCGGTGAGGTAGATGCTACCCGTGCAAAATGACAGCCCGTCCGGGATCGGACGGGCTGTTTTTCTCTATTTCTTATTTGCCCGCTGACGGGCAAATTCCCCTTTCTTTTTAGGCGGCATCTTTCCCTTTTGTCCGGTTCGGCTGCGGTGTACCGCTCCCTCCGGCTTGGGACCTCTTCCGTCCCGCTTTTTCTCCGGCTTTTTGGGCAGCTCTGCCTTCTTTCCGAAGTATCTCTCCCCTTTCTGGGGCCGGATCAGGCAGTCCGGGCCATAGCCGATCAGGTCCGTGCGGCCTGCCTTCTCCAGCGCCTCTATCACCAGCTTGCGCATCTCCGGGCGGCGCCACTGGAGCAGGGCTCGCTGCAGGGCCTTTTCGTGGGGATCCCGGGCGACATACACCGGTTCCATGGTGCGGGGGTCCAGTCCCGTATAATACATACAGGTGGACACAGTGCCCGGTGTGGGGTAGAAGTCCTGCACCTGCTCCGGCTGATGGCCGGTGCTGTGGAGAAACTCCGCCAGCTTCACCGCGTCAGCCAAGGTACAGCCGGGGTGGGAGGACATAAGGTAGGGCACCAGATACTGCTCCTTGTCCTCCCTGTTGTTGATCTTCTGATACTGCCGCCAGAACCGCTCGAACACGTCGAAATGGGGCTTGCCCATATAGTCCAGCACAGAGGCCACACAGTGCTCCGGCGCAACCTTCAGTTGTCCGGAGATGTGGTAGCGCACCAGCTCCTTAAAGAACTCGTTGTCCTTGTCCCGCAGCATGTAGTCATAGCGGATTCCGCTGCGGACGAACACTTTTTTGACGCCTGGGATGGCCCGCATCCGCCGAAGCAGCTCGGTATATTCGCTGTGATCGGCGTCCAGATTGGGGCAGGGTTCCGGTGCCAGACAGGAGCGATTGGCGCACATGCCGCACCGCTTCTGCTTTTTGCAGGAGGTGTGGCGGAAGTTGGCGCTGGGGCCACCCACATCGTGAATGTATCCCTTGAAGCCCGGCTCGTGGGTCAGCAGCTCCGCCTCCCGGAGGCAGGACTCGATGGAACGGGACGTGACCATCCGCCCCTGGTGGAAGGCAAGAGCGCAGAAGTTGCAGCCGCCGAAGCAGCCCCGGTTGTGAGTGATAGAGAAACGCACCTCCTCAATAGCCGGTACGCCTTCACTGTAAACGGGATGCACTTGACGGGTATAGGGCAGATCATAGAGCCGGTCCAGCTCCTCCCGCCCCAGGGGCCTGGCCGGTGGATTCACCACCAGCAGCCGACCCTGGCAGGGTTGGAGAATGGCGCGGCCCCGGACGGGGTCATGTTCATCGTACTGGATCTTCGTTGCCCTGGCATAGGCGGCCTTATCGGTGCAGACCTCCTCGTAGGAGGGACACTCCACCCGCTTGAAGGCACAGCCGCTGTCATCCGCAGCCACGTAGGCGGTGCCTGGCACGTCGGTGATCTGTGCAGGCAGGATCTTCCGTTTGAGCCGCCGTGCGATCTCCCGTGTGGCGCTCTCCCCCATGCCGTAGACCAGCAGATCCGCCGCCGAATCAAAGAGAATGCTGCGGCGCACCTTGTCATCCCAGTAGTCGTAGTGGGCAAAGCGGCGCAGGGACGCCTCCAGACCGCCGATGACAATGGGACAGTCGGGAAAAGCCTCTCTCGCCCGGTTGGCATAGACGATCGTTGCCCGGTCGGGGCGGAAACCCATTTTGCCGCCGGGACTGTAAAGGTCCTGCGCCCTGCGGCGTTTGGCCACGGAGTAGTGGGCCACCATGGAGTCCAGATTGCCGCCGCCGATGAGTACACCGTACCTGGGCCGCCCCATGGCCCGAAAGGCCTCGGCATCGTGCCAATCCGGCTGGGCCAGAATAGCCACCCGAAAGCCATCGGCCTCCAATGTGCGGGCGATCAAGGTGGAGCCGAAGCTGGGATGGTCGATGTAGGCGTCCGCCGTCACCACAAGGAAGTCGTAGTAATACCACTCCCGCGCCAGCATCTCTTCCCGGCTTATTGGCAAGAACTCTGTTCCGATCATATGGTTTCTCTTTCTTTGTATCCGATGTATTTCACCATCTCGTCCCCCTCGCCGGGGACAAAGCCGAGGCTCTCGAAAAACCGCCGCAGGTCTTCGTCGCCGCAGCGCAGCCGCAGATTTTCCACGCCCTGGGTGCGGAAATGCTGCACAGCCTGTCCCAGAGGCGGAACCCCAAGCCTTCTGCCGCGGTAGTCGGGGCGCAGCCAGTACCAGCCGATGACGCCGCCCGGCAGCAGCTGCAGACCGCCGATGACCTCCCCGTCGTAGTGGACGGCGATAACCTCCCCACCCTCCGGCACGGCGGCGCCGCACTCTGAAAGTGAGCGGCAATCCGCCTCGGTCATGGGCCCATAGTATTCGCCCCGCTCTGTCATTTTTTTGTCCTTCCACCAGGTCTGGCGCGCCAAAGTGGAAAGGCCTGCCTCCACCAGATGGCTGTTGTCGTCCCGGTAGATGACGCGGAACTGTCCGTCCTCATATTCCAGCAGAGACACCGACGTATTGTCACCGTGGCGGGTCTTGTTGATCTCCTCCATGGTGAGGCCCTGGAGGGTGCCCAGCACCAGCCGCAGCACCGTGCCGTGGGAAAACACCGCCACGGTCTTGCCGTCGTATTCCTCCCCGATGGCGCGGAGAGCTGGGATATAACGGTTCAGCACGCCCTCCACCGTCTCGCTGCCCTCCACGTGCCAGTTGGCCATATCTCGGTTAAAGCGGTCCAGCTCCTCCGGATCCGTCATGGCCAGTTCCTGCCAGGGGTGGCCCTCCCACACGCCGATGCCCACCTCCCGGAAAGCCGGCGTGGGATGCAGGGGCAGGCCCTTGGGCTCGTAGATGGCCCGGGCGGTGGTGCGGGTGCGGAACAGATCGCTGGCATAGACGGCGTCGATGGGAATATGGGCAAACCGCTCCCGCAGGGCGGCGATCTGCCGATAACCCCGCTCGGTGATAAGGCTGTCATAGTGGCCGTGGGCGATGCGGTAGAGGTTGCCCTCCGCCTCGGCGTGGCGGATGAGATAAATCCGCGTCATACCACCGTCACCCATTCTTTCATTTCGTCCACAGCCTTCTCCACAGCATCACTCAGATCGGCGGAATACTGGATGGTTCCGTCCACCAGAGCCGCGCCGTGTCCGTAGTCGTCAAAAGCGCCCTCGGCGGCCTGGGGCGTGCAGTGGGTCAGCAGCAGGAAGGTCTTGTCCAGTTTGCGCCGCACGTCCCGAATGTCCAGAGCATAGCCGCTTTCCAGCATCACACCGGCGCCGGCGCGGGCCATCTGTTCCGCCGCTGCCAGAAAGAGCTTCCGATCCCCGGCGATGAGCCGCTGGGTGTCGGCAGCAGAGAGATTGTCGGTGGTCACCAAAGCGAGCACCGCCTTGTCCTCTCCGGCATCACAGGCGTCGCCGCCCAGCCAGGGCAGCACCGTCACGGCGTCCGCCTGGGGGATGGCCGCCAGCCAAACAGACGCGGATGCGCCGCGGGTATCGACGACAGTATAGAGTCCTCGCGCCTTAGCCGCGCCCACCAGGTTGGCCAGCACATCAAAACCCATGGCGCCGTAGCGCAGGTAGGCACCGGCATCCAGCACCACACCGGCCAAATGCTCCGCTGCGGCATCCAGCACCTGGCAGCCGTGGTAGCGCAGCGCCTCGGCGGTGGCCATTACGCTCTCGCCGTACATCTCCGTGAAGCTGTTGCGGATCTTTGGCGCGATCCGATCCGCCTCCGGGCCAAGGCCCAGCAGCAGCGGCGTCTTCTTTTTCCGGATTTGCTCCTGCAGCAGTGAGATCGACATATTCCCTCTCCCCTTTTCTATCGTTTATAAATTATTTCAGTTTATATTATACGCATTTTTCCGGCTTTTGGCAATGAATTCCGCGTGTTTTTTTCTCCGCTCCGGCCATACTATCAACGTGACCAGAAGGAGTGATGAAGATGAAGCTGTCCTCATTTGCATGGGGACTGGGCATCGGCGTTATCGCCGGTGTGGTGGTGGATATGGTGACGCCCTCCTATCCGAAGGCCAGAAAAACCACTGTTGGCAAGGCCATGCAGCGGATGGGTAACGCGATGGATTCGGCCATGGATGACGTAAGCCACATGATGAAATAATCACCCCCTGCCCAGCAGAGGAGCCGCCCTGCGTCTTTGCAGGGCGGCTTCCAAATTTTTCGCATCTTTTGCGATTTTTTCTTGACAAGCGGCGGATATTTGATATAATAACCAATGCTGTGTTGACCCACGCGGCAACAAGTGCATATCTGCAGTGGTATCGAAGTGGTCATAACGAGCACGACTGGAAATCGTGTTGGCGTCAAAAGCGCCACGAGGGTTCAAATCCCTCCCACTGCGCCAGAAAAGGGTTGCTATCTTGACAAAGATAGCAACCCTTTTTACAATCTTGATAAGAAAACGAAGTAGGTGAACTAAATGATTCTTTTTAGACCCGTTGGTACAACCGAACTGAATTTGATAAAGCAGAGCAATTATAAGGAGTTTCCTCCAAGACTCCCTGAGCAACCCATCTTTTATCCTGTATTGAATGAAGAATACGCATGCGAGATAGCAGAGAAATGGAACACCAAAACAGGCGATGGAAAAGGCTATGTAACACGGTTCACCTTGGATGACGAATACATCGGGCAATTTGATGTTCATACTGTTGGCAATCATGTGCATCAGGAACTGTGGATTCCTGCTGAAGAACTGCCGACTTTCAACAGTCATATAATTGGATTGATTGAAGTCATAAGGGAGTTTGGCGGTGATGTTACGAAATCTAACGATTTCCTTTGATTTGTTATAATAGCAATCTTTGTCCATCAAAGAAACCTCTTTTGTCCTGGCAGACAAAAGAGGTTTCTTCGTCATTTCAGCACTGCGTGAAATACACGTCACTCGCTGTACTCCCCATACTCGCAGCCGGCGTTCTCCACATGGATGCGGTCCACCAGCTCACCATTGTGGTAAAGCTCCACCGTGCCCCGGCCATTGCCGCCGTTCCACAGGCGGTTGTGGCGCTTCTCCCCGTTGGGCGCCTCGTAATTCACCAGCAGCATGTCCGCTTTTTCACAGGTGAGGTCCGTCACCATGCGGTCGTGACGGTTGGTCTGCTCCACGTGCCATACGATCTGCGTTTCCGTTTCGTGGCACTCGAACTCAGTATGGGTGTGGGTCCAGACCTTGGAGAAGTTGAACTCATAGGGCGTGCCCTCGTACCAGAAGGCCGAGAGCAGCTTTCGCGGCAGCGCCAGATGGCCCACCTTGGGCCGTCCGCCGCCGATGTCAAAGACACTGTCGGTGAGCTTTTTGCCCGTCAGCTCGCTGGTGAGGTTACAGGAGCTGATCCACACCCAGGGGGAGGTGAAGTCCTTGCCCCAGTTCTTGTCGGCATAGCCGTAGGAGGTTTCCGGTGTAATGATATAAGGCTGGCCATTCCACGTCACCGTGCCGGAATAGGCGGATTTCATGCCCTCGGCGTGCCAGAACATCTCAAATGCCTGAACCTCCCGCATGGGCTTGTCGGCACCGTAGCCCACGTTGAAGGCGATCTGCTTGTCGATCTTCAGATCCCAGCTCATGGAGCCGCTCTCACACATCCACTCCGGATGGGCGGCGGCTTCCTCCGGCGAAACGCAGATGGCGCCCTTGGTCTCCGTCTCGGTGACAGAACAGTCAGCGGCGGACACGGCAAAGGGCACGCCCCACTCCACCTTGGTCTCGTTCCAGCCAAAAAAGCGGTGGAGCTGGGCGGCGTCGGCGCCCCATGACCCAACCTTCACCATGAGATACGATGGCTTCACGCCATTCTCTCTGTTCTCCGGCAGCTGGCCGAACACCGGCTTGTCACCGCCCAGAGCGGGATTGCAGAGGAAGAACTCAATGAAAAACGCCTTCTCCTCCCCTGTCACGGCGTGGTGACCCGTGAAGGAGTGCCACCACCAGTCATAGCCGCAGTGGGCCTGCTCGCCGAAGAGCTGGCATGCGTCGCGGGAGATATCGTGCTTGTTGAACATATTTTCCCTCTCACTTCCAGAGGCTGCACAGCAGGTCGGTATAGCCGCTTGGATCGTCGATGGGCAGTCCCGCGATCAGCAGGGCCTGATTGTAGAGGATCTGGGCATACTTCTTCGCCTTCTCCGGGTCGGTGATGCGGGTGGTGCGCAGCGTCACGAAGGCAGGGTGATCCACGTTGATCTCCAGGATCCGCTGGGCCTTCATGCCCAGATCCGGCTGGACGGCTGTAAAGTACTTTTCCATTTCAAAGGTGATGCCCTGGCCGCTGGAGAGGCACACCGGGTGGGTCTTCAGCCGGGTAGATGCCTTCACTTCCGTCACCTTGTCGCCCAGAGTCTCCTTGATGAACGCGAAATCCTCCTGATAGTCTCCGGTCTCCTCCTTCTTTTCCTCACCGGGCAGCTCCAGGTCGCCGTCTACGGCAGAGCGGAACGGCTTGTCCCGATAGGTGCGGAACATGTCGGCCACGAACTCGTCGGGCCGGTCGGTGAAGTAAAGGATCTCCATCTCATGATCCTTCAGCAGCTCCGTCTGGGGCATGCGGTCGATAGCGTCCACATTGTCGCCGGGGACATAGTAGATGTACTTCTGGTCCGGCTTCATCCGGTCTGCGTACTCGCCCAGCGTGACCAGCTTCTTCTCACTGGAGGAGTAGAACAGCAGCAGGTCCTGAAGCTGCTCTTTCCGGGCGCCGTATTCGTTGATGGCGCTGATCTTCAGCTGGCGGCCGAAGTTGCGGTAGAACTTCTCGTACTCCTCCCGCTCGTCCCGGAGCATCCGCTCCAGCTCGGCCTTGATCTTCTTCTCCAGATTGGAGCAGATGATCTTCAGCTGGCGGTCATGCTGCAGCAGCTCGCGGCTGATATTCAGGCTCAAATCCGGAGACTCCACCACGCCGCGGACGAAGTTGAACGGCTCTGTCAGCAGATCGGCGCACTTGTCCATGATCATGACGCCGGAGCTGTAGAGCTGCAGTCCCGGCTGGAACTCATCGGTGCCGTAGAAGCCGGGCATTTTGGAGGGGATGAACAACAGCGCCTTATAGGTCACGGCGCCCTCCGCCGACACGGTGATCACCGACTGGGGCGGTGCGAACTCGCCGAAGCGCTCCTGATAGAACTTGTCGTACTCCTCCTTGGACACCTCGCTCTTCTTCCGCTGCCACAGTGGCACCATGGAGTTGAGGGTCTCCAGCTCATAGACGGTCTCGTACTCCGGCTTGTCATCGGGGGTACCTTCCTTCTTCACGGAATGGGGCATCCGCATGCGGATAGGGAAGCGGATATAGTCGCTGTATTTCTTCACCAGTTCGCGGATGGTGTACTCACGGAGATACCGGCTGAACTCGTCCTTTTCCTCCCCGTCGGCCTTGATGTGCATGATGACGTCGGTGCCAACGGTGTCCTTTTCGCAGGGCTCCACGGTGTAGCCGTCCACGCCGGAGGACTCCCAGCGCCAGGCCTGCTCCTCGCCGTACTTCTTCGTCACCACGGTGATGTGGTCGGCCACCATAAAGGCGGAGTAGAAGCCCACGCCAAACTGGCCGATGATGTCCGTCTCACTCTGGGCGGCCTCGTCCAGCTCCTGGCGGAACTTCAGCGAGCCGCTGTTGGCGATGACGCCCAGGTTGTTCTCCAGTTCCGTGTCGCTCATGCCGATACCGTTGTCGCTGACGGTGAGGGTTCCATTGTCCTTGTCCAGGGTCAGGGTGATCTGAAAATCGTCCCGGCTCAGACCCACCTTGTCATCGGTCAGGCTCAGATAGCACAGCTTATCGATGGCGTCCGAGGCGTTGGAGATGATCTCCCGCAGGAAGATCTCCCTGTGGGTGTAGATGGAGTTGATCATCAGATCCAGCAGCCGTTTGGATTCCGCTTTGAATGCTTTCTTTCTCATGAAAAATCGTCTCCTTTGCGTTTTTTTCGCTCCGGGCTATTGTAACCCTTCGCGGCGTTTGCGTCAAGCGGGCCGGGCATGGAAAAGGCCGCCCGTCACGGGCGGCCTACGGTTCCTTATTCCAGCACCGGGGGGATGTCCACGATATCCAGTCCCCGCTCCAGGGCGTACTGAATGGTGGCGCGGGTGCCGCCCTCCTGTCCGTCGAACACGGCGATGAGCAGTGAGGCGTGATCCACCATGTAGCGGTTGCGCCGCTGCATACAGCCGGGGGTGTAGTTCTCCTGCACCACAGTCTCCACGTCACACGCGGCCACCAGGCGGTCATACCGCTCCCGCTCGGCTGCACTCCACGTCTCCGCCTGGGTGAGGCAGGGGATGGCAGCCTCTACGGTAATGGGGTATTCATCCCGCAGCTCCAGCAGGATCTCGCAGCAGTAGAGATCCACGCCGCGGGCCATGCCGCAGATAAAGTGGCAGTACCCTTCGTCCACTGCGGCCTGGATGGCGTGGCGCAGCCGGCGCTTCAGCGCGGCGCACCGGGGATCGTTTTCTTCCGCGCCCCAGGGCAGCTTCTCCGGTCGGTAGCCGCTGAAGCAGCACGTTACCGGTCTTCCCCGCATCCTCCCATCACCTCCCCTTTTTGTTTACCCATTATATCGTCCCGGGCGTTCAATGTAAACACCGGGTTTTCCGGCCCGGAAGTCCGGTTCTTGACAGGTTCCCGGCAGGGGGGCTATAATGCAGAATGAGGTATTATTCAGCGGAGAGGAAATGCCATGAATTTTCGTCTGATTTTCAAAATACTGGGATACATCCTGCTGGTGGAGGCCGGCGGACTGCTGCTGCCCACGGGGATCTCCCTGTACTACGGGGAGAGTGCATGGAGCAGCTTTGCCATTGTCTCTCTGGCCTGTGCCGTACTCGGTTTCTGTCTCTCCCGGCTGCGGACCGGCAACAGGGATCAGATGCAGGGGCGGGACGGCTATCTGTCCGTTGCCGTGGCGTGGCTGGGTCTTTCCGCATTCGGCGCGCTGCCCTATGTGATCAGCGGCGCCATCCCCCACTACGTGGACGCCCTGTTCGAGACCATCTCCGGCCTCACCACCACCGGCGCAACCATTTTCCCCGAGGTGGAGCATCTGCCCCGGGGTGTGCTGTTCTGGCGGTCGGAGACCCAGTGGATGGGCGGTATGGGCGTGCTGGTGATGTTTCTGGCCCTGATGCCCCGGCTGGGAGACGGCGCCGTGCACCTGATGCGGGCGGAGAGCCCCGGCCCCATCAAGAGCAAGCTGGTTCCCAAGGTTGGCCAGACCGCCAAGATTCTCTACGGTATCTACGTGGGACTGACCCTGGGAGAAACCGTCGCCCTTCGTATCGCGGGATTGAGCTGGTTCGACGCTGTGAACCACGCTTTTACCACCATCGCCACCGGCGGCTTCTCTGTGCGCAACAGCAGTATTGCCAGCTACGGCTCTCCTGCCGTGGTGTGGATTGTGACCATATTCACGTTCCTGGCGGGCGTGAACTTTGCCCTGCTGTATGCCGCTCTCCGGGGCCAGTGGAAGCAGGTTCTGCGCAGTGAGGAGCTGCGGCTCTATACCGGCCTCATTCTGGGCGCCATCGCTCTGGTGTGCCTGAACCTCTGCGTCCAAACCGGCGCGCCGCTGGGGCAGTCGATCACTGATGCGTCCTTCCAGGTGGTCACCATCATGACCACCACCGGCTACGCCACCCGGGATTTTGCCCTGTGGCCCTCCTTCAGCCGGATTCTGCTGGCCATGCTGATGTTTATCGGCGCAAGTGCAGGCTCCACCGCAGGCGGCGTGAAGGTTTCCCGCATCCTGATCCACCTGAAAAGTCTCCGCCGGGAGCTGGGTCGCATTGTCCATCCCCGGCACCTGTCCGTCATCACCATGGACGGCGAGGTGGTCAACGAAACCGTTGTATCCTCCTGCCACAGCTTCCTGGCCGCCTATCTGCTGGTGCTGATCGCCGGTGCTCTGGTGGTCAGTTGGGACAACCTGGGATTTCAGGAGTCCTTCGTGGCCTCCCTGACCTGCATCGGCAACGTCGGTCCCGGTCTGGGCGCCCTTGGCCCCATGTCTAATTTCAGCGCACTGTCCTTTCTCAGCAAGCTGGTGCTGGCCCTGGAGATGCTGATGGGGCGTCTGGAACTGCTGCCGCTTCTTGTGCTGCTGAATCCCGCCACCTGGCGCGACAGATAAGTATCTGCTCCCTCCCCCCCCGCCCGCTGAACGCGGGCGGGTTTTTTTATGAATATCTCACAATTTTCTGCAATTATCATTGACTAACTTCTATGTTTGTGTCATTCTATATTTTGTTAAAGAATTAACTATTATTGTCTGCGCCGGATCTCTTCCGGACGTGGACGAAAGGAGATGTTGGCCCCTTGAGCAGATTAGACATCAAGACCCCCAGCAGGGCCCAAACCGTGGTGGATAACCTCTACCGCGACGTGGAGCGGCGCATTGCCGCCAGTCCTCCCGGCCTGTGCCCCGTGGATATGGCGCTGAGCTTTCTGCGTCTGTGTCACGCCCAGACCTGCGGCAAATGCGTACCCTGCCGCATCGGATTGGGACAGCTTTCCACCCTCATCGAGAAGGTGCTGGATGGCACCGCCACCATGGAGACACTGTCCATCATAGAGAAGACCGCGCGCTCCATTGTCAACACCGCTGACTGCGCCATCGGTCGTGACGCCGCCCGGCTTGTGGTGGACGGACTGGAGGGCTTCCGCGACGACTACGTGGAGCACATCCAGCATCACCGGTGCCTGGCCGGATTGCAGCTGCCGGTCCCCTGCGTGACCATGTGCCCCGCCGGTGTGGATATCCCCGGCTACATGGCCCTGGTTGGTGAGGGCCGCAACGAGGACGCTGTGCGCCTGATCCGCAAGGACAACCCGTTCCCCATTGCCTGCGCCTACATCTGTGAACACCCCTGCGAGGCCCGGTGCCGCCGCCGCATGATCGACGACGCCATCAATATTCGCGGCCTGAAGCGCTATGCGGTGGATCACGTGGGTGACGTGCCCAATCCGCCCCGTGCGGAGGCTACCGGCAAAAAGGTAGCAATCATCGGCGGCGGCCCCAGCGGCCTGAGCTGCGCCTATTACCTGTCGCTCATGGGACATAACGTCACCGTCTACGAAGAGAAAGCCAAGCTGGGCGGCATGCTGCGCTACGGCATCCCCGCCTACCGCTTCCCCCGCCACATGCTGGACAAGGAGATCAACTCCATTCTGTCTACCGGCATCGAGGTACATACCGGTGTCACTGTGGGCAAGGACATCACCTTTGAACAGCTCCAGAAGGAGTACGATTGCCTGTATATCGCCATCGGCGCACATCAGGATAAAAAGACCGGCATCCCCGGTGAGGACAGCCGCAACGTCATCTCCGCCGTGGAGATGCTGCGCTCCATCGGCGATGACCGCATGCCCGATTTCACCGGCATGAAAGTGGTGGTCATCGGCGGCGGCAACGTGGCCATGGACGCCACACGCAGTTCTATCCGCCTGGGTGCGGAAAAGGTTACCTGTGTGTACCGCCGCCGCATCGACGACATGACCGCTCTGCCCGATGAGGTGACGGGCGCCATGGCCGAGGGCGCAGAGATCATGACGCTGGCCGCTCCCGTGCGCATCGAGTCCGATGAAACCG
Source organism: uncultured Oscillospiraceae bacterium (assembly GCA_947168655.1). Taxonomy (GTDB): domain Bacteria; phylum Bacillota; class Clostridia; order Oscillospirales; family Oscillospiraceae; genus Vescimonas. The sequence goes on along the minus strand of CAMVMU010000015.1, from coordinate 441 downwards.
GTCTGGCCACGGCCCTGATCGTTCAGCCTCAGCTGATCGGCGAGGCGGACAAGGCCGGTCGTCCCAAGCCCGGCAAGGCCGATCTGGACGAGGTCCGCATCCCCGCCGACATCATCGTGGTGGCCATTGGCCAGGGCATTGAGATCCAGGGCTTCGAGCAGTCCGGTGTGCCCGTCAAGCGGGGCACCTTCGTGGCCGCCAGCAGCTCCCAGGTGGGCGATATGGACAGTGTGTTCGCCGGCGGCGACTGTGTCACCGGCCCCGCTACCGCCATTCGCGCCATTGCCGCCGGCAAGGTGGCCGCCGCCAACATCGACGAGCATCTGGGCTTCCACCACGAGATCACCGTGGACGTGGACATCCCCGCTCCCAAGCTGAGCAACCGGCCTCCCCACGGCCGCATCGACAAAGCGGTGCGGTACCTGGTGGCCACCCAGAACC
>CAMVMU010000014.1 GCA_947168655.1 uncultured Oscillospiraceae bacterium | reverse complement strand
GAAGGTGGCCGAGCGAAGCGAGGTCGGATGAGGTGTAGACGAGAGCAAGCAAATCATCGGGGCGCCTTCCTTACGGAGTGCGCCCCGAAGGGCGGCAGTTTTTGCGTGTGCGGTTGAGAGAGGCGCTTATTCGCCGGGGTCGGCGCGGATCACCTTGCCGATGTTCCACAGGTGCGCCGCTTGACGGGCGGCCTCCAGCCGCTGCTCCGGCGTCTTATATTCGATGGGGGCGGTGGCGGAGCCGCAGTCCAGGCACATGACGTACCAGCACCAGCCGTTCTCCTCCTCCAGCAGGCCGGGTCCCCGGCAGATGGGGCAGTCCTGCAGTTCCAGCTCTTCGTGGATATCCATATGGTTTCCTCCTGCGGTAATATTTCACTGCCCCTATTATACCCAAATCCGCCCCGTTTTGCAACGGGGAAAAGAGAGGGAGGAAACGGTTGACAAAAAAATAACGATGCCGTATAATGCTTATATGAACGTGTTCACATTGCGGGAGGGACTATGCCGAAAATCATCGAAAACGTCAGGGAGCGGGCGCTGACCGAGGCCAGGGAGATCCTGACCGGGGAGGGCTACGGCGCCATGACCATGCGCCGGGTGGCCGACGCACTGGGCATCGCACCCGCCACCATCTATCACTATTTCCCCTCCAAGGAGCATCTGGCCGCCGGCGTCATGCTGGAGGACTGGCAGAGGATGACGGGGGACTTTGAGGCGCGGCAGGAGGGGCGGACGCCCCGGGAGACGATGCGCAGCCTCTTTGAGCTGGTGCGGTCCTTTTCCGCCCTGTACGCCCGGTCCTGGAACCAGTACGGCAGAGGCGGCGAAGCCTCCCCCGTCCGCCGGCGGTATCACGGCATGCTGGTCCGGCAGCTCTCCGGCTACGTCCGCCGGGGCCTGCCGGCGGAGCAGGAGAAGGCGGAGCCGTGGCTGCCCGACTTTCTGGCGGAGCTGGTCCTGCGCATGGGGGCCGATGACGGCTGCCAGTGGCGGGACATGGAGAGCGCCGTGGATAAGCTGCTGGAGCGGCGCAGCAGAAGATAAGGAGAAACGAACATGAAACGATATACCGCATTTCTTTGTGCGCTTTTGATCCTGATTTTCTCCATCCCACCGGTCTATGCCGACAATGGAAGTACGATAGTCTATATCACACGTACCGGAGAATGCTACCACAGAGGTGACTGCTACCACCTTCGCCAGAGCAAAATCTCCATATCTTTGGAGGATGCCACACGTCGCGGGTATCGACCCTGCTCCCACTGCAGCCCACCAATCTATGATGGTGGAAAAACAGCATCTTCTCCATCGTCATCTTCCTCCACATCAAGCAGTAGAAACCCCCAGACCCCATCGTATTCGACAAGCAAGCCAAGCACATCAACAAGTAAACCGAACACATCAACAAGCAAACCAACCACATCGACGAGTAGCTCTACTTGGCAAGACGAATCAAAATCGACCACCTTGCACGATAGCACATCGACTCGGTCCTCGTCCAACCCGCTTCTTACCATTGTCGGCATTGCGGGCGTCGGCGGCGCAGGGTATCTGATTGGACGGAAAAAACGGAACTGACACGGTGTGTTATTCCAGCGGTGGCAAAACAAAACGTAATCTTCAGCGCCAACGCGCTGTCAATCAGGAGGTAATCTATATGAGCAGTTTTGAAAACCTGCGCGTCGTTGACAATTTCTACCAGACGTCCCTGTTCTTCCCCATGCCCACGGTGGTCATCAGCACCCTGACGGAGGACGGCTCCACCACCCTGGGCCCCTATTCCCTGTGCCAGCCCTACTACGTGGCCGGCAAGGACTACTACGCCATGCTGCTGTGCTGCCGCAACTCCTCCAACACGGCGCAGAACATCCTGCGCACCGGCAAGTGCGCCATCAACTTTGTGGACGACAAGCCCGCCACCTTCAAGGAGTGCGTCAAGCTCTCCTGGCCCGGCGACAAGCCGGAGGACAAGATGCCCAAGTGCAGCTTCCGCCTGGAGACGAGCCAGATCCAGGAGGAGACCGGCGAGAAGCGCCCCCAGGTGCTGTCCGACGCCATCCAGGTCATCGAGTGCACCTGGATGCGCCAGCTGGACCACGCCCAGGACGACCAGCCCGGCGTGCTGGACGGCTACGAGCCGCCCTACCACGATTTCAACGGCATCACCTCCAAGTTCGGCGCGCACTTCATCCTGCGGGTGGACCGCATCCTCATGAAGAAGAAGTACTCCGACGCCATCATCAACGGCGTACAGGCCCGGGACTTCCCGCCTCTGCCGGTGGACTACGGCTACCGTGACAGCAAGAACTTCTGGTTTCACCGCAAGCGCCGGATGCGCGCCGAGCTGCTGCCCATGCGCAAGGCGTCCCTGGAGTCCGTGCGCTACGCCGCCGACCGGGCCGATGACAAGATCAAGTTCACCGACGACGCTCTGGAGACCATCCTCAACGTGCCCCGGGTCTTTTTGCCGGTGGTGCTGAAGGGCTGCGTGTCCTGGGCCAGGGAGAACGGCGTGACCCTGATCACCGCCGAGCATATGAAGATCATCAACGACAAGCGATCCAAGGAAAAGAACAAGTAACTTTGGTAATAAATAACAAGGAGGAACAGAACAATGAAAGTGGTACTGGCAGGCGCCTTCGGCAATCTGGGCGCCGAGATCCTGAAGGAGCTGTGCAAGGCGGGGCATGAGGTCGTCGCCGCCGATCTGAAGGAGCGCCCGGTGGAGGGCACCGAGGGCAAATACACCTTCCGCAGCATCGACGCCACCAACCCCGACACCCTGAAGGGGCTGTGCGACGGGGCGGAGGTGGTCATCACCACCATGGGCCTCACCGGGGCCTCCACCCGCTTCACGTCCTACGACATCGACCAGCGGGGCAACCTGAACCTCTACGACGAGGCCAAGCGCGCCGGGGTGAAGAAGTTCAACTATATCTCCGTCATCTCCTGCGACGAGCCCGGCGCCGAGAAGGTGCCCATGCTCCACGCCAAGTATCTGGTGGAGCAGGAGCTGAAAAAGCAGCCCATGGACTGGGTCATCTACCGTCCCACCGGCTACTTCTACGACATCTGCAAGGTCTTCAAGCCCTACGTGGACAAGGGCGAGATGCAGCTGCTGAAGAACTACGGCAAGGTGAAGGCCAACGTGGTGGACTGCCCCGACTTCGCCAAGTTCATCGTGGAGCATATGATGGACACCAACGTGACCTACAACGTGGGCGGCAAGGAGACCTACACCTACGAGGAGATGGCCAAGATGTGCTTCGACGCCGCCGGCAAGCCCCTGAAGATCAAGTGGGCCCCCATCTGGCTGTTCGGCATCCTGGCCAACCTGCCCAAGATCAAAAAGGCCGGCAAGCACGACATCATCCTCTTCTCCCGCTGGACCCTGAGCCACGACCTGGTGGGCGACACCAAGGTGGGCCAGAAGAGCTTCGCCGCCTATATCAAGGACTATTTCGGCAAGGAGGGCAACTAAATGAGCTGGGGTCTGCTGGGAATCCTCTATATCGTCTGCGCCGTGATGTGCGCCGTGGGATTCTATAAGTTCGTCTACTTCCTCTCCGTGGGCTACGGCCTGGCCGTGGCCGGCGGCGGCATCGCCGTCTTTATCATGTACCTTGTCAACCCCACCGCCACGCCGCTGTGGCTGGTGCTGATCCAGATGCTGCTGTTCGTGGCCTACGGCGCCCGGCTCTCCGGCTTCCTGCTGGCCCGGGAGTTCAAGAACGCCTCCTTCCGCAAGACCGACGTGGCCAAGGAATCCCTGGCCAAGAACGACGAGAAGAAGATGCCCATCTTCGTGCTGATCTTCATCTGGATCTTCGTCTCCGCCCTGTACGTCATGCAGGTGAGCCCCATGTTCTTCCGCTGGCACAACGGCTCCACGGATCTGGTGGTGCCCCTCGTCGGCGTCGCCGTCTCCGTGTGCGGATTGCTGCTGGAGTCCCTGGCGGACCGGCAGAAGTCGGAGCAGAAGAAGGCCGATCCCAAGATGGTGGCCACCCGCGGCCTCTACAAGATGGTGCGCTGCCCCAACTATCTGGGTGAGATCACCTTCTGGACCGGCGTGTTCGTGGCGGGCCTCACCACCTACCACGGCGTGGGCCAGTGGATCTTCGCCGTGGTGGCCTATGTCGCCATCGTCTACATCATGTTCAACGGCGCACAGCGCATGGAAAAGCGGCAGATGAAGCAGTACGGCCACCTGAAGGCGTACCGGGAGTATGCCGACAAGACCCCCATCATCCTGCCCCTGCTGCCCATCTACCACCTGAACAAGGAGGGGGAGAGCAAATGAGCCTGCCCATGGCCCTGCTGGACTTCGTGCCGGTGATCCTGTTCGCCGTCTCCGCCATTGTGCTCCAGCGGGGACTGTACGACCGCATGAGCAAGGGCGCCTTCGCCCTGTTCGCCGGCGGCACCGTCATGGTCATTGCCGCCGGGCTGATGAAGGCGGTGTGGAAGCTGCTCTACGCCCTGAACGTGTGCGACTTTGAGCGGCTGAACCAGGCCTTCTTCCCCATGCAGTCCGTGGGCTTCCTGCTGGCCGGCATCGCCGTGGTGGCGCTGCTGGCGTTCCCCCAGAGGAAGAACGCCGTCTACGCCGCCGCCCCTGCCGTGTTCCCCGGCACCATGATCTTCGTGGCGCTGATGATCCTGGGCTGCCTGGGCTTCTGCGGCGGTCTGGGCATCCTGGCGGCCAAGCAGAAGAAGACAGGCGCCGCCGTATTGTTCTGGGTGGCCTTCGTCTTCATGCTGGGCATGGGCTATCTGTCCTCCCGCGACTTTACCCAGGCGTCCATGAACTGGATCGCCGAGGGCGTCAACGTGGCGGGACAGGGCATCCTGCTTCTGGCCGCCGGAAAGCTGGTGAAGAGATGAAGAATCTGATCCTGAACGAGCTGCGCCGGGACTTCACCGTGCGCCAGCGGGACGTTGGACCCTACGCCGTGCTGAAAAAGTCCGGCATGACCTTCCGCATCTCCGCCTATGAGATCGAGGGGCTGGGGTCCATGAGCGTCATCGAGATGTCCGCCATGCTGGGGCTCATGAAGATGGAGAGCTTCATTCTGACAGCGGAGGAGAAAGACGTGCCCCTCTATTCCGGCGACTTCATCCGCGCCGCCGGGAAATGCACCCTGCTCCAGGAGTTCTACGACAACATGATCGCCCCGCTGGACGGGGAATCGGAGGCCCAGTACCGGCAGGTGAAAGCCCGGTACGCTGACCTGCCGCCCTACGTGACGGGGCCCCGGTGGTACGACAGCATCCGCTACGACTTCACCCTGGGCGCCACCGGCAAGGAGCTGAAGGCCCGGAAGGAGGAGATCACCGCCGCCTATTTCGCCGCCTACCATGCCAACGTGGGCCGTGCCCCGGCGGCGGATCCGGCGGAGAAGAAGAAAAAGACCGCCGCCTACGTGGACGGGCTGTTCGCCCACGGCGGACCGGCGGTGGACCAGTTCAGGAAGCTCTTCGGGGAGGAGACCGCACGGGAGATCTTTGAGAAGTACGTGTTTGCCTGTAGATAACGGGGGAGGAAACCACTATGCGTGAATTCTTACTGGACAACGGACCCCTTCTGGCCGGGATCATCGCCGCGCTGGAGCTGATCTTCGGCGTCGTTCTGCTGATCCTGTTTGGCAAAAAGAGGAAGCCCGTCCTCATCTGCATGGCGCTGGTGTCCCTGGCCCTGTGCTACGACGCCGCCGTGCTGGCTCTGGGCGCACGGATCAGCGTGGACGCGCTGCGACCCATGAGCCAGCTGCGGTTCATTTTCCACGGGCTGTTCATCCCGCTGCTGCTGCCCATCTGCGCCGAGGCCCTGGGCTTTTCCAAGACCGGCAGGACCGTGGTCTGGATCGTGACGGGCCTGCTGATGGTCTGCGGCGCCGTGTCCGGCGCGCTGACCAGGCTGGAACCCTCCTCCGCGGCGGGCATCACACGGTTCCTCTCCGGAGAGGGGACGCCGGCGCCGGCGGAGCGGTTTACGCGGATCCTGTCCTACGGCACCGTGATCCCGCTGATCGTGTCCGGTCTCATCGTGTGGATCAGGCGGAAAAACGCCGCCCTGTTCCTGGCGGGCTTCCTTATGTTTGCCTTCGCTGCGCTGGGTCCCGCCACCGGCAACTTTGACCTGATCTTCCTCATCGGCATGTTCGGCGAGGTGCTGATGGCGTTGTTCTTCACCGTGTTCGGAGGAACGGAACGATGAGGGAGTGGAAAACGCGGCGGCCCGTATGGCGCGTGCTGCTGGGGGTGCTGCTGGCGCTGGCACTGTCCGCGGTCATCTACGTCAGCGACTACTATCACGCCGACGAGACGGCGCTGGCCGTGTTGAAAAACCCCGATCCCGCCGGGAGGGATAGGGCGGAGAAGGGGCGCATCGTCTTTGCCCCGGAGGAGCCGGAAGCGGGGCTGATCTTCTACCCCGGCGGCAAGGTGGAGTACACCGCCTACGCGCCGCTGATGGAGAAGCTGGCCAGGGAGGGCGTCCTCTGCGTGGTGGTGAAGATGCCCCTGAATCTGGCGGTGCTGAACCCCAACGCGGCAGAGGGCATCCCGGCGGAGTTCCCGGACGTGGACGTCTGGGCCGTGGGGGGACACTCCCTGGGCGGGGTGATGGCGGCAGACTACGCCGCCAAACATCCCCGGGACGTGGACGCGCTGGTGCTGCTGGCCGCCTATTCCACGGCGGATCTCACCGGAAGCGATCTGCCCGTGCTGAGCGTGTACGGCACCGAGGACGGCGTCATGGGCATGGATCAGTACGGGAAGTACCGGGACAATCTCCCCGAAGGCGTTACCGAGCTGGCCATCCGGGGCGGCTGCCACGCCCAATTCGGCTCCTACGGCGCCCAGAGAGGGGACGGCGTCCCCACCGTCAGCGCCGGGGAGCAGCAGGACGTCACGGCGGCGGCCATCCGGGACCTGCTGATCCCGTGAGGACGGTAATTTGCCATTGATCGAAAGAGGAGAGGCGGATCGCCTCCCCTCTTTTTGGCGGGGGGACGTTTGTCCCCTCATCCGCCCCGGTGTGCGCACCGGGGCACCTTCCCCCCGGGGGGAAGGCTTTGGAAAGGGGTTTTTTGCCCGGGAGGGTGGCAAAGGGCGGAAGAGTGTGGTATCATAGCAAAAAAAGGGAGGTGAGACCGTGGCGCAGAAGCTTAAACCCATCATCGATCCGGTGGCTCACGCCACGGCTGAGACCGGCTATCCCTGCTCCGTGGCGGAGCGGGTGTGCTTCTGGGACGGCGCGGCGGCGTATCACACCACCGGGCAGTTCGCCCGGACGGGGGAGCGGGACTACCACCAGCACTGCGGTCCCACCGCCGTTACCAACGCCGTCTGCGCCGCCCGGAAGCGGCGGGGCATGGCGCCAATGGATCCGGCGGAGGTGTTCGCCCTGGCCGCTGCCGTGGGACGGCGGCGGCTGACCTACTGGAACATCCCGGAAAAGCTCCATCTGGGCGGCACGTCCTATCTGCTGCTGGGACCCTACGTGGCGGCCTGCCTGCGGAAGTGCGGATTGGACGGCGTCAGGCAGACCTGGCGCATCCAGGCCCGGCCGGAGCAGATGGCTGCCGAATTGGCAAGGGGACGGATGCTGGTGCTGGCCATGACCCACCACCGCTGCTACGGCTCCCACCTGGTGGTGGCCTACGGGTTCGTCCGGGTGGCGGTGGCGGGGCGGTCGAGGCTCTATCTGCAGGTGGCGGACGGCTGGGCAGGCGGGCCCCGGTACATCGACGCCGAGACCCTGCGCCTGTGCGGCTACGTGGCTGTGGAAGGCTAAGCAGCAGCCGGGATGGATATGACCTTGCCCCGTGCGTTTTGACCGTGCCGGTACCGTTTGATTTCCCATACGGAACATAACAAAGAGGACCTCAGACCGACATCTGAGGTCCTCTGCAATTGCAGGCAGGATTGCCTTCAAAACCATCCGACGCACCGGGCATTTCATACTGGTTCGTCATATTAAAATCCTCCCCGTATCTGTGATGGCTCTTGATACGGGGAGGATCTGTTATTCTCCGGACTGCCGTTATTCAGTGATCCCGGAGCAACCTTCCGTTATTCAGACGGCACATTTGCCGTGTCCCTCGATCATCACTCGGCCGATTGATACTAAGCTCCTGCCGCCAGCTCCTGCAGAATGACTTCAATGATCCGCCACTCTTTCTCGGTTTCAATCGGCATAAGCTGCGCCCCTTCAGGACTGTCGTGATAGACCGATGCGTACACGGAGATTGTGCCATCTTCGCCGACCGAGTTGTCGGTGTACGCAATATATCTCTTGCCGGTCTCTGGACTGTCAAACGTGAACAGAGTTTCGTATTTGGTTTCATTGCCGTTCTCGTCTGAAAGTGTAAAGGACATTGCTTCGTTCATCATGATCTCTGACCTGCCTTTCATTGGAAGTCGAACACCCTTGTGTTCCGGCTCTGTATACGGAAGGCAGCCCAAAATCTCCAATGACCTCGGCCGTTTGTTTCTCTTCGTATCCGGATTGTCTGTGATGCTGTATACGGAAGATAAAGGGCCCTTGAAACAGTATCACTCTTTATAGTCTTCAGAATAGAGCCAAATCGCAGCCATTCCGACACCGGCTTTTGCTGCTCTCTGGAAATACTGTTTGGCCATTACCCGGTCAACCGCTACACCTCTTCCCGCATGGCAGGCAAGCGCAACGTTATACTGGGCCACACCAAGACTCTCATCTGCATCAGCTGCTTTCTTTATCCAAAAAAACGCCAGTTCATTATCCTGCGCCAGGCCGCCGTCTCCGCGCTGAAGGGCGATTCCGTAATTGGACATGCCCATAGGATCTCCCAGTTCCGCCCCTCGTTTATAATATGCGACAGCTTTGCTCATATCAGATGCGAATCCGAATTTACCATCCTGGTAGATGGTCCCGATATAAGTCGAAGCCGCTGCATATCCCCGGTCGGATGCTTTCTGCAGATATTCCATTCCGTCCGAGATGCGTTTCTCGTCATTGGTCTGCCTGCCGATGATACACCAGGTCATGCCAAGCTCGTACATGGCATCCGGTTTTCCGTCCAGCGCCGCGGTCAACAGCGCCGCATATTTTTCCTGTGTAAAGCCTCCGTCTAAATACATACTGACCCCCTTAATCCGTTACTGATCCTCCGGCTTGTCTTCGCGGTCACCTTTTTGCTTTTCCTTTATCTGCATCAAGGCGTCGCGCTGGATGTGTGCCAGAACAAGATCAAATTCCTTTTCGGAATCCAGATCGGTTGCATACTCTTCCCCATCCTCGATAGTGACTTTTTGAATAACGAAGTCCATATAGTCATCTTCGTTTAAGAGTAATAAGTAGGTATTTCCGACAATTTCAATTCTTTTTATTTCAAAATAATTATGACCGTCAATTTCAAAGCAATCGACTTCCGTCTCGCCCTCGTCCGGGGTGTCATCGCTGAGAATGTTCACTATGGAGTCATAAATGTTCTTGAACTGGGGGTTTTCTTCAAGCATCTTATTAAGCGAAGCAAACGGATCCGTGACCGCAGCCGCGTCGGCTGCCTTGTCCACGGACTCGTTGATCATGCTCTGGTCGTTCTTCATATCAGACATATAAGCCTCCGTACAGAATAATTGGATATGGTGTATGACGGGAAACGGCGTTCGCAGCACGGCTGACAGCAGGACACTATTCTATCAGATCCGACAGCCTTTCCATGTCATCGGGAACATAAACCTTCTCACCAAGGATTATCGGTGTATCCTCAACAAGCGACTGCGTTCTGATCTTGATTTTCGCCCGATAGTTTTCCTCCAGGTCACGCAAAGCCTTGTTGAAGTCCGCGTAGATGGCCAGGACGTCTTCTTTCTGAACGGGTTTTCCATCGCGGAATGCCTGCAGCAAAAGCGCATAGCGGCACAGGCCCCTCATAAAGAGAAGATAGTTTTCATTGACGCCGCCCTGTGTCTGATTGATGGAATCGTCGAGGCTGCGGTTGATGGCGGAGAGAGCTTCCTCATACTTTTTCTGCTTGAACAGGATCTGCGCCTTCTCAAAGGCACAGGTGGGGCAGGACCCGATCTGTTCGTTGGACAAGGCGTCATTGAGCTGCCTGAGCATCACTTCCGGTTTCTTTGCCATCAGCTTGGCCGCCTCCCGATAGCCGCCTTCCTCGTAAGGAAGGTATTTTTTGTATGCCCGCGCCAATTCGGCCACTTTTTTCCGATATCCGTTTCGCTCCTCCATCGTGGCGGCAAAGTCATCCCTGAGCTGTTTTGTATAGACAATGCCGAACGCGAAACAGCGCCATGTCCATTCGGACTGCTCGATCGATTCCAGCGTGGCGAAATGAGCCGCGCACTGCTCCAGCCGCTGACAGTCGATTCCGTAGATCAGATAGTCGGCAAGAAGATCGACGTTCATGGGGAATCGGGCCAGAGCGCAATCGAGAACGTCGCAGGCCAGATCGTCAAATCCATTTCCGCCCAATGTGGCAACGAGATTATGGAACTGATCGGAATTGCCCACCTGCGTCTGCTGGGCGACCAGCTCCGCCACGGTTTCATACAGAGCTTCACGAGCCACGGGATTATCCTCGTTATACTTCTGCGACCGGTTGATTTCAAAGATGTATCCCTGGCAGATCGCGGTCGCCTGCTTGACAGTGAGCACTGCCGCGGTTTTTTTCTTTTCTTCCCGGATCTCCTCCGCGGCAGGATCGGGAATCAATACTTTCCTTGCCATCTGCGTACCTCCTCGCATTACTGCTTATCGTCGCTGTCCGAACCTGAAACAGTAGCATCTGCTTCAAGCTCGGCTATTTTTTGATCATATTGACGAATGATATCGTCAAGGTCAGCCGGGGTTTTAATTCCAATCGCCTCAAGATTTGGTTGTTTTTCTTTGTTGACGCTCTTCTTTTTCGCATCGGCAAAAGAAGATTCTAAGGCCTTCGGTACAGCGGGGGGAGGATCGCTCTGAGCCGGTTTATTCGGCGCGGGAGAAATATACGGGGGCGTACTGTCCGAGCCATACGGTTTGCCGCTCAGCACGGGAGCGATGCGGTGGATGATCTCATCCGACAACTTGAAATCCGTCGTCTGTCTGGGCCGTCTGGGAAGGCGGGCAAACTCCAGGATCGAATAGTCCCGATCGCCGAATCTGTCGATATCCAGCAGATTGACCTTCGCGGGCTTTAAGCGGCCGCACAGCACCAGCGCCTCGCTTTTCTCCTTGCTGAAGTGCTGCAGGTCATAGACGGACAGGTTGGGGGTCCGGTTGCGCTGCTCGCCGCAGAGATCCGAAATCTCCTTCAGCAGATCATATTCACGGCTGGTGAGATAGATCCAGTTGGCACAGTTGCTCTTGATCGTCTCCGCCTCATCACCGTACCGCTTAATGAGCTGGTGCTTTCCTTGGACAGCCAGAACGAAGCGGATGTCCCGAGACCGAGCTGCCGAGATCAGGGTCGACATGGAAGTGATGGGGGGGAGAGAGGAGAACTCGTCCAGCACAAAATTGACTCTGTGATTCAGCTTGAGATCCTCATTGGAAGAAGCCTTATAGATGAGATACTCATAGGCCTGCTTGATAAAAAGACTGACCAGGTTGTTGTAAGTGCTCTTCTCGTCGGGGATGATGAGGAATACGGCGCACTTTCTCTCGCCGATCTCGCCGAGATCGATGTCGTTGTTGGCCAGCATATCCAGCAGTGAGGGGCGGATCGTAAAGGCCCGCATCTTCTGGTCAAAGACCGACAGGATCGAATTGCGGGTGTCGTTAGGCGCATAGATGGACCCGCTCAGGCTCGCTTCGATCAGTTCGTCCTCCGAAGCGTATTTCCACAGCAGGGATCCTGCCGCCTTAAAGGCTCCGGTGGAGGATTTGAACAGTTCCTGCCTCAGTTTCATGAGGCTGCTCATATGAACGGCGGATTCATCCAGGTTGTGATCTTTGGCATATCGAAACAGGAGGAGGATCAACCCGAACAGGCAGTCCGACGCGCTGTAATCCCAAAACGGGTCCTCCGTAGAAACCTGTTCCATGGTCAGGTTGTGAGCCACGTCATTGGCAAACTCAGCGGCCCTGTCAAGATCCCCTGCGAGATAGAACCGGTAGGGGATGGCAAGAGGATTCCACGAGTTGCCGAACTCGGGGTCCCGGATGTTGATCACGATGATCTGATAGCCTTCCGCCTGCAGCTCCGCGGCGCATCGATTGTGGATCTCGGCTTTGGGATCGTTGATGATCATGCTTTCGCCGGATTTCCCGATGATTTTGACCGTGGGTTCAATGACGCACCGGGTTTTGAGTGAGCCGGTGGATCCCCACACCAGCGTGTGGGTATCCGACGAGTCGATGGCGATCAGATCGCGCTCGGCGTCGTAAGCCAGAGGAACGCCGCCCAGATACTTGCCCCTCTGCCGGCGGGTGAAAATCTTATCGGGGTTTTTCTCGCCCACGGAGAAATGGGAGAACTCCTTAAAAATCCGTTCCTTGCTCTCAAGATACATGTTTTCCGCCATCTGTCACGTCCTCCTGGTTACAATTTCGCGTTTGGATCGGGGGAAAGGGTTCGAGACCGCTCCATAATATTTTCATACGCCCGGAAGATTTTCGCGGCCTTCTCCTTCAAGGAATAATCTTCCCAGGCCCGATCACTAACACTCTCAAAATCCTCGGCCACTCCCTGCTCCAAAATCCCGATGATGTTCCGTATCATCAGCTCCAGCTCTGCACCCAACTCCGGATGATCCTGTCCGCCCTTGTGGATCAGCATGGAGGAGAGACTGATGACGTTTTCAACTGATGAAGGAATGACATTCGTCTTTTTCCCGGACGGGGAAGAACGGGGAGCTGCCTCCGGCGGAAGCTTTTGGGGCGAACTGTCTTTTTTCTCTTTACGCAGCCCATGGTATTTGTACCCCATGCCGCGTGAGGATTCAATGCTTTCACTGACCTTGACATGGATGTGTTTTACGCCGTGAATCTGCTTGTAAAAGGTGCTGTCCGAAACATATTCGGCACTTGCCGAATCCGGCCAGCAGGTGCTAATGATCCCGTCCTTTTTCAGCCACATCCCAGGGTGGTCTGCAAAGTAAAGGAGAATATTGAACTGTGTAGGCGACGTTATCTCGGCAACGACAGAGTCATTCTCGTCATAGACATAACCCGAGTCAAAATCTATGTAATAACTCCTGTCTTTCAGTTTGGAAATCCAACTCATGTTACACAAATCCTTTCGCCCGGAGAATGAGGCCCGAAAGATAAAATCAAGGCTGAAGCAAGGCAGGTAAGGCAAAGACAATTGCCGGGGGAAAAAGCAAATCAGTTCCGCCTTCTAAACTGTTTATCAGAGGGACGGACAAGCAGTAAACCGTGTTTGCGGCTCCGCCCTCCATCAAAACAGAAGGGGGAGCTCATCATGAAAAAGACGGCCTGCACCACTTTCGTTTCCATCCTGGACACCATCCACGAGGCGGGGATCCGCACCAGGGACGAGCTGATGGAACATCCGGCGCTCTACACGCAGTTCTGGCTGGCGCTGCAGGACTTCGTCTGCCGGTTCGTGCTTCTGTCCAAGACCGGCGGCAGGAACGACCGGGGCGAGATCCTCCCCGGCAACTGCGGAAAGATCGACGAGCTGGAGAAACGCGGCGCGTTCACGAGAGAGGAGATCGAGACGGACTGCGTGATCAAAGTCGTCGAGAAGCTGGACAAGGTTCTGAGCCAGCCCGTCGAGAAGCAGAAGAACTACTGCTACGCGATCTGCAACAACGTGGTAAACGACTGCTTCAGAAAGCTTCCCCCCGACAATCTCAGGATCGTTTCCCTTAACAGCACGATTGAGGGAGCCGGCGTTGATGCGGAGGACGCATACACCTACGAGGATATCATCCCCGACGTAACATACAATCCCGAGCGCATCCACTCCGAAGGCGAGACCGTCAGGGAACTGACGATGGAGCTCAGGGCCAAGCAGGCAAGAGAACGGGACGGGAAGAAAGCAGCCATTCTTCGCGAGGCAGACCGTCTCAGCAAGCGCCCGGCCGAGGTCATGGTGAGACTGGCCTGCACGCATCTTGGCATGAAGCCCCGCGCGCTGGCGAGCCTGATCATCCGCAAGGGCTGTGAAAACGCTTTTGCCGAAATCATCTTCCGGGTGGCCCGGCAGAACGGCATGGAGCTTTCGGCGATCCGTAGCGTCATCGCCGAAAGCAAGCTGACTGAGGAATCCGTCAAAGCGGACACCAAAAACGCCGGGCAGATCGCGGGCCAGATCAGCCGCCTGGTTTACAGAGCGAGCAAGCATCTGGGCGAATAAGAAGAATCCCGGGGCGGCTGCTTTCAGAAGCAGCCGCTCTATTCTTTTTGAGGATTATCGGCCGTTATCCTCCGGGGATCCGGCTTGTGTGCCGCCTGCCAAGCGAACGCAATGACCGCCCGGGTCCTGCTTTTTGCGCGGATGTTCAGGATTCCACCCACAGAGCCGTCACCGCTTTTTCCCCCGGGAACGGGCAAGCTGTCCCGCACGGGAAGGGACGGCGGGCGCAGTCAAAAAGAGACTAAAATCATTATATTTCAGCAGAGTGTAAAAGTAAATATCGTATTTGCGAAAAAGGGCGAATCCTCTTTTGCACAGAGCACGCTCGGCTTTTGCCCGGGCCGTCCGATTCGCTTTTCTCCCGGGACCGGGATAAGAGGAGAGCTGGACTTATGCCTGCCACGGGATGCAAAAACGGAAAAAGCGGAGAATTCATAATTGCCCCCGTATACAGGGGCAGAGGCAGAACGAAAACCCGCCATCGAAACCATAGGATCCAAAGAGCGTACGAGAACAAGCAGGTAGGAGTTCTGCCTTGATACGGACGGCGGCATCCATGCGGGATACGGCCTCCGCAAATACTGAACAAAGGAGATTACAGCTATGACAAACTATCCTATTGACGGGGCTCTCGCCAACTCTGAAGGCACCTTCGAGATCGATCTGCTCAACAAGGTGACCGGTACGACCTATCCTCAGGCCGCCGTGCTGGGCACGAATACCCTGGGGCAGGTGCTTCAGGAATATGCCGTTGATATCGGCGTGAATCCCCACGACAGCAAGATCCTCTTTGAGAATAAGCGCACCGGAGCATCCACCAGCGACACCAATGAAACCGTTGAGGGCCTTGGCCTTCAGAATGGCGACGTGCTGGCAATCAGCGACAATGCCGGCGTGGCGTAAACAAAAGGAGCTGACATGATGGTGACGATATGCCTCCTTGTCGGCTTGGGCCTGGCTGCCTGCGGAGTCATTATCACATGCGCAACGAGGAGGGGGCGCAAAGAAAAAACGGTAGACGCGCCTCCTCCGCTCCCGTCTCGGGTCAACGTGGGCATACCCTCACCACGAGTCAGCCGGCCTCAAACCGGAACAAACAATTCTTCCGCTGTAAGGCCTCTGCCTCCCCGCCGTTCTTCCGTGACGGCAACAGCAATTGCAACGCCAAGGGCTGCGGAGGCCGGTTATGGGCCCCGCGGAATAAGACCCAACCAGTTCCCATGCTGCCCCTTCGATAAACAAAGGAACGTGCCGGGCGGCCGACAGGTGATTTTCTGGGACAGCGGGGCAGACTGCTACCGCTGCTCCAGAGGGCACCGGTTCAAGAGGAATGGGAAACTGCTTTGACAGCCCGGAAAGGAAGGATGATGTAACATGACGAAGGTTGTTTACAACACATTGAAGCTGTCGGAATATCGGCCGCTGTTTCACAACCTGCGTGTGCTGATTGTAGGCGCAGGTGCAGTCGGAACCCATCTGATGGAGAAATTTGCCAAAATGGGACTGTCTCCTGATGCGATCGACTTTGACTTTTTTACGCTTGAGAACGCTGCAAAGCATGGCTGCCTTGTCCGCACGCCGGATGATGCCGGACGAAACAAGGCCGAATGCACGTCTGACCGGGTGCAGCCGCTGCTGGATGACGGATGCTCCTCAAATGGGATCGACGGCGACCTGTGCAAACTCGGGCCGGAAGCGTTCTCTGATTACGACTATGTCGTGGCAGCGGTTGATAATTTCGACGCCAAGGTGCTTCTGAACGAGCTGATCCGCCGTCTCCCGGAGAAACGGCGGCCCAACATTATCATGGATGGAACCCACGATGAAATGGCGCAGAGCGTTATCCTTGACAACACCGAGTTCTGCATTCGCTGCCTGATCGACGAGAGCTGGATGAAGGACAGCAGCATCAGAACGTCCTGCACAGGTCCGCAGATCAGGCAAACCGGCGGCGTAAATGAAATCGTCCGTACGTCAAACCTTGCAAGCTCCATGGCTGCCCATCTCAGCGCCGAACAACTGAGAGCCAGTGTTGTCGGGGACGACGGTGTGATGAACTGCAGGCTGACCTATACGGCCTATCCCCATCTGGAGTTGAGTTCCTCCCGCCCCATGCGCAAGCGGAACTGCCCGGGATGCGCCATCCATCCGCCTGCTCAGATCGAATGGCTTCACGGCAGCGTCATGGAAGTCACGTTGAAGGACGCAATGGAGCAGATTTCCGCTTTCCTGGGCACCACAGATTTCGAGATATCCGTACATCGCCTGAACTACAGGAAAGTCGTTCACGCCGGATTCATCGTAGACGACGTTTGCCGTTCGTGCGGAAAAACCATCCATGTCATGCGGCATGAAGGACGTGTTTTTCCGCATGACCTTCTGTGTGAGGAGTGTGCCGGTGCAGGCAAACAGCCCCGGCCCGCCTCTGAATTCACCCACTGCGATCCCCTCCACGCGTTTTCGTATGACTGTGAGGAGCCTGTCCGAAGCATGACTCTTTACGATCTCGGTTATCCCCTGGGCGCGCATATCGAGGTGATCCAGCGAAACGGGGCCCTTGACTTTCTGGACACCGGGAAGATCAAGAGGACGGTATTCGCTTTCGATGAAGATCATCTGAGAATGCACGAAGTCCGGAAGCTGTAAATCACATATTGAGGAGGTCTACTATGAGTTACTCAACCAACTATACCGATGAATACGGCCACACCCGGGAGGTTTCCATCACCAAGGAGGACTCCGCTGAAGCCCTGAAGAACGATTATCTGGAAATCATTCGGAAATACGATCCCAGATATGTAACGATCCGGCGGGTTCAGGCAAAACCCGGCGAGGCAATGCATCTCAGTGTGACCGTCAGGGCGCCTTCGCATTACCTCAGCTCAAAGGAGGATTCCTCACCGAAGGCCTGCGCATCTATGACGGCAGATATCATCTGCTATCCCGGCTATCCGCTGAAATCCGTATCGGCTGCATATGCTTCTGATCACTATCTCGCCAGCCCGAACGTTTTTCGCTCCGGCAGAGCCTGCATCGACACCTGGATCCCCTTTACAAGCTCACTGACTACGGTGGTGGACAAGCTCGTACGGGATATGATCCACGATCCGGGGGTTACCCGCTATGACAGTATGGCAAACAGCGGCATGGAGAACTGGCACAGGGATGGCGTGGCGGCCGGGCGTTTTCCCACGATCCAGCCCAAGCTGCTCTATGCCCCCGAGATGACGGCGCTTCCGCCCCGCAGGACGGCAGTCAAGCCGCCTGTAACACCTCCGCCCCTTCCCGGACGGAACCATTGAGAGAGGAGTTGGCATCATGACGAATCATACCCCTATGCCCACCAGACGACCTGCATTACCCCCGACCTATCCGATTTGTTCTCTGAAGAAAGCGATGGATATCATCGAAAACAAATGCGGTGATGTCTGTATTGCGGAGAGACACGGGAAAGGCCCCAACAAGGTAATCATCCTGCCGGAAGCGGCACGTGAGCTGGAAGTAATGATCTCATACGGCAGACGCTCTCCGATGAATGCCAATGAGCAGAAGTATGCCGGTTATGGGCATTATCTGATGGATGAGAGCGGGCATATCGTTACGATCGTAAAGCATTTTATCGAGATCCAGACCATGAACCGGAATGCCGTCGGCGCGTCAAATCTGGGGCCCGACGGGGAGTACAACCCGGGACTCGACTTCCTTGCGTACCACCGCGAGGAGTTCATGAGAAATGAGGTCAAGTACAATACCGACGCCTTTGGCTGCCAGGTCGATCCTTTTCTCGAGCTCTGCGGGCCTTCGCAGTTCGTCCTGGAAGGGCATACCCACCCCGATCTGGGCGTCTTCTACAGCAGCACCGACAGGGTGAGCGGCGCTGCCCGGGCGGCGTCATCCCCTGTATGCATCTTCGTGTGTGACCCGATTCGGAAAAAGATGCTGGGCAGCATCGGGAAAAACTTCGCTGAGGCCGAGATCATTGTTTATTCGCACGGCGCAGCTCCCCGGGCGGATCTCAGCGAAGACAAACGCCTGATCCCCCCGGCCGATGAAGTCGTGCGCCTTGCCGGTCAGTGCCTTCGCACGCGCGGCTATGCCGGAGATATCCGGCTTCACACGCGTATGGATGGCAGAGGATGCCTGAAGATCCGCCTTGTGATCCCCAGGGGAAGAAAGGAGTGAGCAATGATGACGAAGCTGCCGGAGAAACTGGGTTCAGAATACTACAGAGGATTTCTCTCCCCACAGGGGCAGGCCTTTTATGACGGCATCAATGCCCAGCTCCTCCGGGGAGACTACTCGGGAAAAACATCCTTCTCCATCACCCGGCCCGAAACGTCCGCGTCCGATTGTTTCGCGGCGTACAAGGCCATTCGGGACGATCATCCGGAATACTTCTATCTGGGTTCCCAGAGCGAATTCACCCGCTGTGGACAGACCGGGACCTTGGAGTACCCCATTCTCTACACCCCTGAGATCATCGGAAGGATCCGGCAGCAGATGAGAAAAAGCATCTACCGCATCGTTCGGGGAACAGCGGTCCTTCCGATGATAGAGCGGGAGGTGCTCGTCTACGAGCGAATCGCAAGGAAACTCGCTTATGACAACCACGGCGACGTTCGGGATCACAATATCGTGGGACCCGTGCTGCTGTCCTCGGGCGTGTGTGAGGGCCAGAACGCCCTGCTGATGCTGTGCTTCAGGCGGATCGGAATCCCCTGCATCAAGGCCTATGGCAAAACCAGAACGGATGGCTGGCACTGCTGGACGATCGCCTGGATCAACGGAACGCCTGTCCACTGTGACGTCACATGGGACGGATCGAAGGAGGGGATGGTGCGCTTCAATTACCTGAACCTGTCGGATCACCAGATATCGGGCGATCACTTTGACTTCCAGGGACCCCGCGTCCCTGTATGCACCACGGAAACGCTGAGCTATTACCGCCATCGCGGCCTATGCGTCAACTCCTTTCAGGACCTCAGGGCGCGGCTCGCTGCGGAATCGTTGAAAGGCACATCGCCGATACTGATCCACTTTGGTTATCGTCCTCCCTCCGGTGATTACGTGGAGGAGGTCCAAAGAGCTTTCAGCACAGAACACATCAGCGGAAATCACAGGCTGTATTACCATCCGACGCTGAATAACCTGGCTGTGAAAAAGGTTTAGGACAAGGAGGAGAAGTTATGTACCAATCAACCATCAGAGATCCGGGGGGGAACGGGCTGATCCGCATCCGGCCGGACGTGTGCGGACAATACGCCGCTGTCGTAAACGGCAGTATTCTGATCGTCCCCCCCGGAACGACGGCATTCTTTGCCGTCAACGGCCTGCTCTCCCGTGCCTACGGGCCCGGCAGATATGAAATCTTCACAGGAGTGGATCCCTTCTTTGTAAGACTCCAGAACATCCTGGCCCGAGGTGATACCGGAACGACCGTCTCCGTTTTCTTCGTGTCCACGGAGAAGTCCAGGTTTATCAAGCTCGGTACCGGGGAGTTCCCTTTCCGCGAGCATCGCTTCCGGCTAACCATGAAAGCACTTGCCTCGTGCAACCTCTCGTTCTCTATTTCCGATCCGCTGAAGGTCCTGACGAAACTGGTGGGCAGCTACAGCTCCGCGTTCTCGGAGGAGGATATTGATCCGTGCGTCAATCAGATGGTTCTCGCCCCTGTGAGAGAAGCCATTTCCAGTGAAATCGGCAAGCTTGACGTTTCGGAGTTCAACAGCAATCTTTCTCATATCGGGAGAAAAGCGGCAGCAGCGATCAGATCGGGGCTGTTAGAGTATGGCATCAGAATGGAGCGGTTTGACATTGCGGCCATCAATATCCCCGATTCCGAGATCCGCCGGCTCTATGCCCTGGAACAGGAATATGCAGGCGGAAAAACCCGAACCGATCTTGAACTGGATAACCTGCAGAGGGTATGGAACGGCAACGTCAACAATCGCACCGTCAGCGAGATGATGACGGGAATCCATTCCCGCGGACAGGCCCCTTCCGGGATCCCTGCCGGCAATCCCGGCGGGAACGCGGGCGGGATGGCTCCCGTGATGATGCAGATGATGATGCTTTCGCAAATGCTTCCCGCATTGCGGGAACCGCTGTCTGAAATGACGCGTCACACCGATATGTTCGGAGGCGCAGCGTCTGATTCCCGGGAGAGCACATCATCCGCCGACGCGCCTCCGCCCATGCCCGACCGATACAGGCGCTGCCCGTCCTGTAACGGAAACGTCATGCGCAGCAATTCTGTTTGTCCGATCTGCGGATATCGGTTTTTCTGAAAGGAATGATTGAGATGACACGTAAAAACTACACACTGGTCCCTGTCCTGGCGGCAGTCGCGCTGATCCCCCAGTTTCTGTTTTGGTGGCTGGCTCCCGCGTCATCGCGCGCACATCTGGCAGTATACATCGGCGGTACCCTTCTGACGGTCGGAATCCCCGCTGCATTTCTCGTGACCTACTGGAACAGCAATCTTCGCAAAACAGCAGGGCTGGCTGTCGTCTCCTGCGCGCTGGAAACGGCGGTTGCCGGGCTCTCCGCCCTGCTTTTGGCGGTTGACGCTTCCGTCAGATCGGCCGTTTTTGCCTTCATAATCACGACGCTGGTCTGCCTGATCGTCTTGATCCCGTTGATCAGTTCCGCACGGAAAATACGCGGGCAGGGCGTGTACTCTGCGGCGATTCCGGCAGAGTCGGACAATCAGGCGGCGCCTGAGGCCGGAGAGCGCAGCGGTCACAAGCCCGGAGCCCGGACGCAGCATCCCGTTCCGCCTCATACGCTGCGCCAGATCTCTGCCGGCACGCCCTTGCCGCCCAGAAACCGATAACCGGCCGGTTCCGTGAGAAAGGTGGTGATCCAATGGACCGCGTCTGCAGCCGGTGCGGTTGTTCCGGCTTCCACTACAACCGAAGCAGAATGAGAATGGAGTGCGACTCCTGCGGGGCACCGGCTTACGATCCGCAGCAGGATCAGCAGCTGATGCAATATGACAGGACATATTCCCAAGCCGTGAGTCACCTTGCTGCCGGCAACTGGGATCAGACCATCCGGCTGTTGAATCCGTTAATGAGTCAGTACCCCACAGAAAAGAGGCTTTATCTCGCTGTTTTGCGTGCAGCGACTCAGGATTTCAGTGACGTAGACATGGAAAACAGCGCCCATCGGGCCGCCGCCTCTGAGGCGTGGGACAAGCTGGTAAGACTCAACGGCGTTTCCGATGAAATGATCCGATACGGGAGGCGGCGGTATGAGAAGCACAGAGACGCGCTCAACGGCCGGAGAACCAGGATCCTCGTATGGATCTTTGCGGCGGCACTCTGTTCAATCACTGCCGGGGGGCTTTTCGCAGCGGAGCATTACCTGCTTGCCGTGCTGTGTACAGGCGGCGTGGCAGCCTGCCTGTACAAGGTGTTCTCATCCCATCCCGTCATGGTGGCCAGGCAGCTAATGAGCGCTGCGCCCAACTACCAACACAATCCGTTTATTTAGGAGGCTCCCATGAAGAAGTTTAATGAAGGCGGAGAATACTTTGCCCTGTCCTCGTATCACATCACGGCGGTTCCTCTCGCGGAAGACGATGAAGTCGGCATAACACTTGCGAGAACGATTTGTGACGACGCCTGCTATCTCTCTGCTGCGGGCAACGGGCAAACAGCCCTGGAGATCCTCCGGATTGCCGGGGAAAAAACGGGAAGCCGCATGAGGCATTTCCTTACGATCAGGACCCATGACAGCTCCGAGCGGGATTGCGTTATCCGGCAGGAAGCGCTTGAGAAGGGCGTGCTCTCGATCCTTCACCATTCCGGTTACACCGCCCAGGAGATGACTTACGAGGGCTACAGAAATCATCTGTCCGGGATGGAAGTCAGCGCCGCCTGGGCGCTAAAGAAGCAGGACATACAGGAATTTGGCGTGCAGGGAACATACAGATCACCGTCCATCATTGAAAGCGTGGACTGGAAAAGGATCTACGCCGCGCTGGATGGCTCCGGCTGCGGCCTGTGTATCCAAATCATTCCGGCATTGCTGTCCGATCATGAACGCCGGCTGATCGCAAAAAATGCCGCGCAGTGTTCACAGGCCACAGATGGTGTGATCCCCAACCTGCGGGACAGCCTTGCCGCGGCGTCAGCCGAACGCTGGAAATACTATGCGCGGGAGGCCTCCCATCCGTTTGCCGACGTCAACATCCTGGTCGTCGGAGCGGTTACCGGCGCTGCGCTGGTAACCGCCCGGATCAGGCAGTCTGTGGGCCGGACCGCTTTTCAGGCCATCGCCGTCTCCGGGTACGCCGCGTATAGCATTTATAACCAGCCGTGGAAGATCTCCCGCGCGTTAAGAAAAGCGGATGCCGCCAGCCTGGGGAAGTGGACGTCGGAGGAGGCCTCACGAATCTTTCAACTGCCCGTGCAGAGCAGCTACTTTATCGGCGTGGAGGGAAACGCTTTCTCGTTGATGCCTGAAATTGATCTCCTGAGCGAACGGCTGACAGGCGGCGAGAGGCAAAGCCTTCCCCTGGGGAAAACCATCTATTCTTCCCGGAGGGTGTTCATGCCCCTTGAACAGCTGCTGCTCCACACTGCGGTCATGGGGAAATCCGGCGTCGGAAAGACCACCTTTCTGAAACAGCTGATCACACAGCTTCAAGATCGCCGAATTCCCGTTTTGATCATGGAGCCCGTCAAGCGTGAGTATCGCGATTTGGTTGCCGGCATGAAAGACAGCAGGGTTTTTACGGTTGAACGGCCGGTGACACCCCTGCTCATCAACCCGTTTTACGTTCCGAAGGACGTGTCCCTGGGAGAATACCGGAGCAGTTTGCTGTCTGCGTTCAAGGCCGCTTTTTCCCTGCCCGACCCGCTGCCGGCTCTTTTTGAAAAAGCGATCTCTGAGGCATATACGCTGCATGGCTGGACGGATATCAGTACGAGCGGAGATCCCAATGTCTCCCTGTTCGATATGGCCGACTTCGTCCGCATCTTCAAGCGGATTATTGACAGATCCGGTTACAGCGGCGAGGTGAAAGGCAATATGATGTCCGGCGGCGCGTTCAGGCTTCAAAGCCTGGTTGAGAGATGCCCCCGCACATTCGATACGATCCATTCAACATCGGTGGAGGATCTCCTGAACGGCTGCGCGGTTCTTGAGATGGGAAATCTTGATCCGGAACAGAAATCGCTGGTTTCGGCTTTGACGCTCATCAGCATACTGGCGTATCTGAAATCAACCAGGAAGAGCGATCATCATCTGAAAAACGTCATTCTGATCGATGAGGCGCATGCCCTGCTGGACCAGGGCGAAGGAGCTACACAGGAGGAGAAAGCGTTAAACAGCACCATGACACAGTTGATGATTAATGTCATCACTGAAATCCGGGCGTATGGGGTTGGCGTCATCTTCTCGGATCAGTCCCCCTCGCGCGTCGGCGGGCAAATGCTTGACAACGTGGATAACCTGATTTCCTTCCGGTTAAGCGGTGAGGAAGCAGAGACGCTCAAAGAGCACATGGGAGCCGACGACAGTATCTGCGAAGTCCTGCCCCTGATGAGCACCGGTGAGTATGTGCTGAAAAACCGTTTTCTCAGGTCCGCTTTGCCTGTCAGAATGGAATACACCCCCGATGGGAAGCAGGGAAAGCACGTTTCGGATGAGCAGATCGTAAAAGCGCAGCTGGCGTACCTGACGGCCCACGCAAAAGACTACTGTCCGTTCGCTTTCTGTGAAAGCGCCGGCTGCGGACGCTGCACGGTTGCCACCCGGGAAGAGGCGAACATGCTGGCCGCACAGATTTTTGCCCAGCGGCAGCGCAAACTGAGTACGCCGGAGGCGATTGCTGAACACATCGTGCGCATTCCAGCGGTATTGCAGTCCCACATCAGCACGGAGAATAAGGCCGCGTTCAGAAAAACCTGCGGATGCGTTGCTGTCCATCTCCTGAGAAAATGCGCCATGGAGAACGGCATATCATTCGGCAGGCAGGCGGTAACAATGCTTTTAACAGACATGCGAAGAAAGGGAGGAACCGTCAATGAGTGAATTCGATGACATCTCCATGGAGGTTTCCGGAGCCGGGGAAACGACGGATACAAGTGACTGGGCTGATTTTGATTTCGCTGAAACAGACGATGCTGGCACGGAGACATCGGAGCTCCCCGGCGGGGCGGATGTTTCCGACCACGCGCCGGATCTTGAGCCAGACGGGAATGGGATCCAGACGGAGGCGGAGAAAGCCGCCGACTACGCCCGCTCTTACGGCTTTGATAAGGCGGCCGATTACATAGAGCGGCACTATGATGGGAACGTATTTGTCCCCGGGGACCCCATTCCGATAACCACCCGCAACATGGCTCTGGATGGACGGGAATCCGAAAACGGCGTTGCCTTTGAAAGGCGGACTGCGGAGCTGGCCGATGGCTTATCCGTTGAAGGCGTTTTCCCCGATTTTGAAAGCAAACACCACGTTGAACTGGGGAGCGCTGCAAATGATATGAGCCTTCACCAGCAGTTCAGCGCCTGCCGGGAGGACTTCCAGAATCACATGTTCGACAGTCCCGAAAAGCTGGAGGGCGTGACGATCGGCGCGATGGAGAGGATGGACTCGCCCCAGGGCTATACACCAGAAGGCTACACGTGGCAGCACAACCCCGAAACAGGCAGCTTTGACCTGGTGTCGCGGGACGATCATTCCGTGGGCCATACGGGCGGAAATGCCCTGTGGGGAAATTAGAGACGAGCTGTTTCGACACAGGAAGAGCCGTTCCCGGATATCTTCCCGCGTGTTTCCCGCCGGTGTTGTCCGGACCTGAGAAGAGAGCATTCCTGCTCTCTTCTTTTTTTGGAGATTTGACAGCATCTCCCGTATGAATGGACGTGAGCAGAAAACCAACAGATACGGAGCCGTGGAGATTTGTTCGGCGCCGCCGTATTAAGAGACAGCCAAACAGAAAGGATGAGAGAAATGAAGACTTTTGAAAAAAACCTGAATACCGGAAACGTGGACCTGAGGGGATTGGTTATCGAGGAGATCCCTAATTCGCTGCTTGTTACGGCGAAGAAGGAGCTCTACGTCCCCGAAAAGAAAATCATCCTTCTCGACGAGATCACCGAACGCGAAGCCAAGCTCCTGATGGGGGCAACCAATCATATGGGAGGTTTGATCGTATGAACTATCTTATGAAGAAGGTCTGCAATCTCAACGGCCAGGACATGATGCTGGCGCCCCTGGATATTGACTTTGCCCACCGGACCATTTCTCTCACGGGTGAAATCGACGAGGAAGTCGCTACCGTATTGAATTCCGCCCTCAGATGCCTTGCCAGGGACTCGGAAGACGACATCACCATCTACATCCAAAGCCCCGGGGGATCTGTGGCCGCCGGCTTGAGCATCTATGATACCGTGAAGGCGCTGAAGTGCGATATCGTTACCGTCGCCTGCGGCATGGCTGCCAGCATGGGCGCCTTCATCCTGGCGGCCGCCGGAACGAAGGGGAAGCGCTGGTGCCAGCCCAACGCCGAGGTCCTGATCCACCAGCCCCTTGGCGGGACAAGCGGACAGGCGTCGGATATCCGCATCCACGCCGAGCATATTCTCAAAGTCCGTGCGAAACTGAACCGGATCCTCTCGGAATGTACCGGACAGCCTTGCGGAAAAATTGAGAGCGACACGGAGCGGGACAACATCATGAGCGCAGAGGAAGCCCTGGGGTACGGACTGGTGGACCAGGTGGGGGATCCTGTTTCCGAGTGGTGAATGGAGGCAAAATTATGAAACATTATGAAATTACGAAACCCATCGGGCTCAACACCATCTGTGAGGAGATCGA
Organism: uncultured Oscillospiraceae bacterium; assembly: GCA_947168655.1. Lineage (GTDB taxonomy): Bacteria > Bacillota > Clostridia > Oscillospirales > Oscillospiraceae > Vescimonas. Next base: position 9,864 of record CAMVMU010000014.1, on the reverse strand, counting down.
GAGTACGTGCAGCAATGCCCGCATGTATAAGCAGTGCGGTCTTCGCCCGAAACACTTGATCATTTCCCTGGACTCCGGTTCCGGCAGAACGACTCTGGTCGAGTACATCACGGATAAGTACAAGGAGGCCGGCGTCCTGAGTTTCACCAGCGGCCTGGATGACTACGTCGAAGTCACTCTCGATGGGACGCCTCAGCAGCTCAAGCAGGCCTTTGCCGCCATCGATTCCGCGGCGGTTTATACCAACGAGTACGGCAATATCGTCGGCATGGATATCAGCGGCATCGCCGCCCACCTGGGCGAAACCCAGTTTGCGGAGTTCATGAAGAACTGCAAACGGGTCTGCGAGCACGCCTGCGTGATCTTCTTCGTTCACACCAGCCCCAGCCGGAACGAGGAGAAGCTGCTGGAGAAGCTGTGCGAGGCCATCCCCAACATCAAGCGCCTGGCGGTGGAGCCCTATACGAAGGACGACTTGTGCGCTTTGATCGTCAAGACCGTCACCGACCACGGCATCGACATCAACCACGCCGCCGTCTTCTGGGACGTGTTGTCCGACATGGTGTCGGAGTTCGGTATCAGCAGCGTCAAGGACGCCATTACCACGGCCGACAGCCTGGTCCGTTTTGCCGACTTCTCCGGGTTTACCCCCGTCGTCGACGAAAACAGCCTGAAAGCGATGAGCGCCGGTTGGCACAAAGTTGCGGAGAGGAGCGAAGTGAAATGAGCAGAAGCGAGCGCTGGAATACGATCAGCGAGATCAAGCGCAGATTCCATGAGACCACGGACCCGGCCAGCGGCGCCGGCCCGGTGGTGTATGTGGAGAACGGCAGAAAATACTCTGATGACGGCGAATCGCACATCGCGGTCATCGGTCGTACCGGTACGGGCAAGAGCCAGTGCTGCAGCCTTCCCTTTGAGAGAGAAATCTACTTGAATGGGGAGAGCCTGATCATGCTTGATTCCAAAGGAGAGGGAGACAGGAGAAATTCCTGCTACATCCCGAAAAACTATCAGGATTTTAGCCTTGACTTCCGCAATCCCCGCATGAGCCCCACCAGGTGGAATCCGCTGAGCACACCCTACCGGCTTTTCTGCTCCGAAGACCCCGATGATAAGGATATCGCAAGTTCCATGATCAGCGAGTTTTGCAGCGGGGTTTATCCCTATGACGGAAAATCCGACAGGTTCTGGACGGATGCCGCCGCAAATTACCTCAAAGGCCTGATCTACGCGCTGTTTGAAACCGTGGACAAGGAGCACGTCAATCTTGACAGCGTCGCCGTGATGATGGAGCAGTCTGAGATCCGCTTGGGGGGCAGCAACCTGCTCAAGGCATTCTACGACGATCTGCCCCATGACTCGCTGGCAAAGCGGAATCTGGCCACCTATGTGACCGCGCCCAACGAGACGAGAGCGTCTATCCACAGCGTTGCCGCTTCCGGCCTGGAGGTCTTCAGCCGCAGCAAGGGCCTGATGGAAATGCTCAGCGATGATACGCTGAACATCATGGATATCGACGTCAATCGCCCCTTCGTGCTGCGGATCATAACCCCGGATGAAACGGACGTCTACGATACGCTGTCCGGCCTCCTGATCTCCCAGGTCACGCAGCACCTCATCCGCGTGGCCCAGGAGATGGGCGGGCGGCTTCCCATCCGGGTGAACATCATTCTGGAGGAGCTGGGCTCCGTGGGGAAGAGCATCCCGTCTCTGCCCAACCTGATGGTGGCCAGCCGCAGCCGCAACATGAGGCTGATGCTGGTGCTGCAAAGTGTTGCCCAGCTTACCGACGTGTATGGGAAGAGCAAGGCGGAGACCATCAATTCCTGCATCGGCATCACCATCGGCTTCTCCACCAACAGCTGGGAAACGCTGACAGAGTGGGCGCAGCGCTGCGGAGAGCGGCAGGTCGAAAACGCCGGGCATCTCATCAAGGAACAGCTGATCACCGCGTCCCAGCTGGCGGCCATGCCCACCGGGACGGCGCTGGTGATGGTGGACAACCAGTACAAGTTTATCGCCCATTTTCCCTTCTACGACGAGATGTACGATAACTCCGACTGGAAAGCCCCCCGTCATCATTCTGCGGCAGGTGGAAAACCGATCCAATCGTTCGATTTTGAAGCCATGGTCAAGGAGAGCAGGAAAAAGAAGATAGAGGCCCTCATGGCCGGCGCATCCCCGGAGAGAAAAGCCCCCGTGATGCCGTCCCCCTTCCCGGGGGGAGAACGGGTGGATGATCTCATAGACCTCGACAGCCTGACTGCGAGGATCGACGCAAAAATCGCCGAGCTCGAAGCTGAGGAGGCTGAACGGGAAAAACGGAAGACGGAGAAGAAATTCCACGCCATCATCACCAACGGGCAGGGCAATCGGGCAAGGATCATCCGGGCGGTTGCCGCGGCCACAGGGGAAGACCTCGGTAAAGCGGCAAAGAGGCTGAGCCGGTTCCCGGTGGATATTGCATTTGACACCAGGAGCAAAGCGGAGTCACTTGTCAATGAGGTGATCCGGGCCGGCGGGAAGGCGTTTTTGGAAACGCAGTAAGGTGGTGATCCGCTGTGTATCCGGTGCTGAAGGAAGGTGTGTCTGTCGGAACCTTTCAGTATGAAGGTTCCGATGCCACCCACTATTTCATCGAAAACGCCGACGGCCAGGAATTTGAAGTCAGCCACAGACTGTGGAAAGCCCTTCTTCAGGCAGACGGGACCCGGCCCTTGAACCTGCCGGACAACGGACGCAAGGTACTTCCCGGGCTGAAAAAGCACGGATTCGTGCGGACGTCCAGATTTGTCCGGGATGACGACAGCGTGTTCAACCGCCTGATCCTGTTTCCCGTCGGGAACCGGATCCGGAATGGCAGCCCGGTTTTGAAGGCAATAAACGGGGCCCTGCCGCTGGTGTCCGTCCTGTTCTTCGCCATAAGCGTTTTTCTGATGAAAAACAGGGGCGCAGATACCGGATACCAGTTCAACCGGTGGATTTTTTACAGCCTCCTGGCGTGTTCTGTCATGCTCCATGAAGCGGGTCACATGATTGCCGCGCTTGCTTACGGATACAGGATCACAGACACGGGGATCCTCCTGCTGGGTATCATACCGGTGGGCGCATACGTGGCTCACGAGGACAGGGAAGACGCAACAAAAGCGGAAAGGATACAGCTTGCCCTGGCCGGAGTGGAGGCGGATCTTCTGATCGCCGGTATCTGCCTCCTGTTAGCGATGCGGTATGATCGGCTGGCGCTGACGATGACCTTTGCTGCAAATTTCAACGTCGTCCTTGCCGGCATCAATTTGCTGCCGGCCCCGGGACTTGACGGTGAATCAGCGCTGAGCGCTGCATGCGGCGTGAACAGCATCAGCGCGGCTGCAAAGAGATGGCTGCTGGATAAAAAACACCGTGGAAAGCTTCTCGGATCCGGTTTGCCCGGATACGCATGCCTCTGCGTTTTCGCCGTTGCTCTGATGGCAAGAGTCCTGCTTTGGGTCCTTATCGACCTGGACGTCGCATCCGTCTTTTTCAACCTCTTTTGAGCTTCTCAACATAACAGAGGGTCCGGTGGATCCGATGAAAGAATGATACAGGGCTTTCCGGTATGAGCGTTTCTCCGGAAAGCCCTTGTTGTATACGTGTTTTTGACCGGGCAATGACCGGCGCCTGCATCCTTCACCTTCGGCGACACCTTTCCCCCGGGAGGCTTGGGGGGTTGCGATTCGGTAACAGATGCGTCGAATTGGGGCCAGCTTTGATTACAATACGGCACAACATATTGACCCCGGGGTCGATTTGCCCTACAATGTGTCACAAGAGAGCATCCCAAAGGCGAAAGGAGTGGATCATTTGAAACGAATCATGGCGTGGCTGCTCTGCGCCGTGCTGGTTCTGGGGCTGACGGGCTGCGCCGTCACGTTTCCCTGGCAGCAGAGAGAGGAAGAGCAGCAGAACGAGGACATGGGCACCATCAACGTGGTGAACCTCATCACCAACGTGGAGGCCACCAGCTTCCCGGTGGACCACGAGTTCGCCGACAAGCGCTTCACCCGCTTCAAGCTGGCTCAGGCCCTGCGCCAGGCGGCGCAGAACAAGCGCTCCGCCGAGGACGGCGCGGCGGCGGGGCTGGCCCCCGGCAAGGAGGGCTACTGGACCCGCGCCGTCCATCTGGAGGGCACCTCCGGCGGCTTCAGCGCCGGCGACATGTGGCTGGAGCTGACCTGCGGCCTGACGGAGAACCTGGTGCGCGTCACCGCCTACAAGAGCTCCCAGTTCGGCGTGTGCTACGTGGAGGGCCAGGAGCTTTACACGCTGCTGCGCCACATGGGGGACAGGGAGAGCGTCATCAACGAGCAGGTCCGTGAGCGGTACGGCGAGGTGCTGGGCAAGGCCATCGAGGAGATCCGACAGGACGCCCTGGACAACGGCCAGCCCTTTACCGGCTGGGAGATCACCCGGCTGGAGTTCCTGCGCTCCTACGTGGACGAGACCGACGACAGCACCGTCAACATCTACGCTGTGGAGTACGTGATGCTCACCGACCACCCGGAGCAGGTGATCTGGAAGGACGGCATGGCGCTGGACAGCCAGGGCCGGGTGGAGAACGTGGGCGAGCTGGGCCGCCTGGCCACCCGCTACTGGTGGTGGGGCGACAGGTGGGAGTCCGCCGTGCTGAGCAAAAACCCCGCCGCCGACGAGCTGGCGGAGGCCCGGCAGGCCCTGAACGAGAACAACCCGAGACCGTAAACTGCTGTGAATCGGAAAAACGGAATAAAAGAGAGGAGAGGTGAAAGCCTCTCCTCTTTTTGGTTGTGGGGTTGCGGATTTGCGAGGGCGCTGGAACAAGCTCCGCATCCATCGCCGCAGCGTATACGCGGCGGCTCACTCGCTCCGCTGCGCCTCCTCTCCCCACCGCAAACACTGCGTTGGTTTGCGGCGGGGGACCCCGCTTTGGCCCTCGCAATGACGGGACCGGGCACGCACTGATCAGTGCCCGCCCGGTGGGTACCCCCTCATCCGCCCCCTTCGGGGGCACCTTCCCCCCAGGGGGAAGGCTTGGAGGAGTAGAGGGTTCGGGGGCACCTTCCCCCCAGGGGGAAGGCTTGGAGGAGGGGGAGAGGGTTGGAGAGAAGAGAGGGACGGAGAGAAGAGAGGGACGGAGAGAAGAGAGGGAAGGCTTGGGGCGGGGACAGAGCCCCGCCCCTTCTGTCATTCCGAGACCAGTTCGCAAACTGGTCGTGGGAATCCGTTGAAAACGGGGGAGAGACGGATTGCCACGTCACCAGTGTGCGCACTGGTTCCTCGCAATGACGGGGGAGAGAAGGGGGGATGCTTATTCCATGCCTGCTGCGGCGCGGATGCGGCGGATGGCCTCGGTGAGCGTGGCGCGCTGGCAGGCGAAGTTCAGACGCATAAAGCCTTCGCCGCCCTGGCCGAACATGTCGCCGTCGTCCAGCCAGACGCCCGCCTTTTTCAGGAACAGGTCGTGGAGCGCCTCCTCCGTGAGCCCCAGACCCCGGCAGTCCAGCCACGCCAGATACGTGCCCTCTACCGGCAGGCAGACGATGGGGCCGCCTGCGGGGAAGCTCTCATACAGCAGGTCCCGGTTGGCGCGGAGGTAGTCCAGCAGGCCCTCCAGCCACGGCTCGCTCTCACCGTAGGCGGCGCGGGCTGCCAGCATGGACGCAACGCCCCAGCCTGCCATGCCGGACGCCCAGCACATGTCGCGGACCCTGCCGCGCAGCTCCTCGTTGGGGATGATGAGATGGGCGGCGGGGATGCCCGCCATGTTGAAGGTCTTGGTGGGCGCCATGGCGGTGACGGTGATCTGCGCGATCTCCGGCGAGACGGAGGCCATGGGCACGTGGCGGCGCTGATCCAGAATGAGGTCGGCGTGGATCTCGTCGGAGACGATGGTGACGCCGCAGCGCAGGCAGAGATTACCAAGCTTTTCCAGTTCCTCCCGGGTCCACACACGGGCAACGGGGTTGTGTGGGTTGCAAAGGAGAAATACTTTACAATCCGTACGCCGCAGTTCTTTCTCGATGGCGTCGTAGTCGAAGGTGTAGCGGTCTCCCTCCAGACGCAGGGGGACGACGCGCAGAGACCGCCCGCAGCCGGTGATGATGCGGGCAAAGGGGTAGTACACCGGCTGGCACAGCACCACGCCCTCGCCGGGGGCGCTGAGCGCCCGGATGGCGGCGCTGACGCCGGAGAGGACGCTGGGGACGGGGGCGAACCACGATGTGTCGATGTCCCAGCCCATGCGGCGGCGGTACCAGTCCGTCACGGCATCCCAGTGGGACGGATCCACGGCGGTGTAGCCGAAGATGGGGCGCTCGCCGGCTTTCCGCAACGCGCCTGCCACGGCGGGGGGCGTGGGGAAGTCCATATCCGCCACCCACATGGGGATCACGTCCGCCGGGGCGCCGGCGGGGGGCGTGCCGTATTTCAGGGAGCCGGTGTTCCGCCGGTCCTGGGGCGCGTCAAAAAAGGTGAAATCAAATCGTTCCATAGGGGAGACCTCCTGTTTATATTGTCATTTGTTTTCCGGTTGTCAGAGCGGCAGGAAATCGCTTCGTGAGAAAGGGGGGCGGATTGCCGCGGGTATTGGGCGGGCACGGCGAGGCGAAGCTGACACCTCATCCGTCACGGCCTGCGGCCGTGCCACCTTCCCCTCAAGGGGAAGGCTTGGGGGGCGGATTGCCGCGGCCCCTGCGGGGGCTCGCGATGACACCTCATCCGTCACGGCCTGCGGCCGTGCCACCTTCCCCTCAAGGGGAAGGCTTGGGTACTGCATCAGCCAAAGGCTTCCCCTCAAGGGGAAGGCTTTTTCAGCTCATTCATTATAAATCACCGGGAAATCCGGCGCAAGTCCCGGCCGGAAGAAAAGATAAATTTGCATTGCGGAAAAAACCTGTTATAATAAAGGGGCAATTATTTCCCACACTACTGTGTATGGAGGGATGTACAAATGGAAAACAGACCCAACGACGGACGCCAACAGAACGTCACCGGTAAGGGCAAGGGCCTCTACAAGCGGGGCGAGGGCCTGAACACCGGTCCCGTGGGACGCGAGGACGCCTATCAGGGCAAGAAAGAGGGCAATGAGCGGCCCCAGGGCGGTGGCTTCCGACCCACCGGCTCCGGCAGCGGCGGCGGGCACCTGCCCACCCGCGCCATCGGCGGCGGCGGACTGATCATCGTTATCATCCTGGCGGTGCTGCTGCTGGGCAAGGGCGGCGGCATCGGCAATCTGCTGGGCGGCCTGCTGGGCGGCGGCAGCACGGGCAATCTGCTGGGCAACTTCGTGGCCAGCACCGTGACCCAGACCCAGACCCAGAACCAGGGCGGCGGCATCATCGGCAGCCTGCTGGGCGGCGGCAGTTCCGCCGCGACCCCCAGCACCGGCGGCATGGACCTGCTGAGCAGCCTGCTGGGCGGCAGCTCCGCCCCCAGCTCCTTCGGCGGCAGCTCCACCGTGTCAAACGGCTGGCTGGCCACCCCCAACATCGGGCGGCTGGACAAGTCCGTGGCGTCCGGGTCCCGGGCCAAGTACACCAATATCATCGGCGGCGGCAGGGATACCGTCACCATGATGATCTATATGTGCGGCACCGATCTGGAGTCCCGCAGCCGCATGGGCACCATGGACCTGCAGGAGATCCTCAGCGCCACCGTGTCCAACCCCCGGCTCAACGTGATCATCTACACCGGCGGCTGCAAGCAGTGGCAGAACAACGTGGTTTCCAGCAGCGTCAACCAGGTCTACCAGGTGCGCAACGGGCAGCTCACCCTGCTGGGCGAGGACGGCAGCAAGGTCATGACCGATCCCAACACCCTGCTGGGCTTTATCCGCTACTGCGCACAGACCTTCCCCGCCAACCGCAATATGCTGATCCTGTGGGACCACGGCGGCGGCTCCCTCAGCGGCTACGGCTACGATGAGAAGAGCGCACGCTCCGGCTCCATGAATCTGGCCAGCATCAACCAGGTGCTCCAGGCCGCAGGCGTCAAGTTCGACTTCGTGGGCTTCGACGCCTGCCTCATGGCCACCCTGGAGACCGGCCTCATGCTGGAGCCCTACGCCGACTATATGATCGCCTCCGAGGAGACGGAGCCCGGCGTGGGCTGGTACTACACCAACTGGCTCAAGGCCCTGGACAAGAACACCTCCATCACCACCCTGGACCTGGGCAAGATGATCGTGGACGAGTTCGTGGAGGAGTGCGGTCGCAAGTGCCGGGGCCAGGCCACCACCCTGTCCGTGGTGGATCTGGCGGAGCTGGCCAACACCGTGCCGGGCAAGCTCTCCGCCTTCTCCGCCGGCACCTCCAAGCTGCTGCAGAGCCAGCAGTATCAGGTGGTGTCCGACGCCCGCAGCGCCACCCGTGAGTTCGCCTCCTCCAACCGCATCGACCAGGTGGACCTGACCCACCTGGCCTACAACATGAACACCAAGGAGAGCAAGGCACTTGCCAGCGCCCTGCTGGGCGCGGTGAAGTACAACCGCACCTCCGACGCCATGACCAACGCCTACGGCCTGTCCATCTACTTCCCCTACAAGAGCGCCAATAAGGTCAACTCCGCCGTGGCCACCTATCAGGCCATCGGCATGGACAGCGACTACGCCCGCGTCATCCAGCAGTTCGCCACCATGGGCGGCGGCGGTCAGGCCGTGGCCACCAACGGCGTCAGCGGCGGATTCTCCCCCCTGGACGCCCTGCTGGGCGGCGGCACCTCCGGCTCCGCCGGCTCCGCCATGGGCTCCGACGCCATCGGCTCCCTGCTGGGCACGCTGCTGGGCGGCGGACGCTCCCTGGCAGACATCGGCCTGGATGAGGGCGACACCGCCGACTATCTGGCTGAGAACCATTTCGACTGCTCCGCCATGAAGTGGACCCGCAACGCCGACGGCCAGCCCGTGCTGTGCCTGAGCGAGGAGCAGTGGGGCCTGGTCAACGACCTGCAGCTCAACGTCTGGGTGGACGACGGCGAGGGCTATATCGACCTGGGCATGGACTGCGCCTATGAGTTCACCAAGGACGGCGACCTGCTGGGCCTGTATCACGGCACCTGGCTGGCCATCGACGAGCAGGTGGTGGCCTTCTACTATGAGGACAGCTCCTTCGACGGCGACAGCTTCCTGATCCGCGGCCGCGTGCCCGTGCTGCTCAACGGCCAGCGGGCCGAGCTGCTGATCGTGTTCGACAACGACCATCCCACCGGTTACGTGGCCGGCGCCCGCACCGTGTACGACAAGGGCGAGACCGAGACCGTGCCCAAGAACGAGATCGCGCTGGAGGCCGGGGACAAGATCGACTTCCTGTGCGACTACTACACCTACGACGGCGACTACGACAACACCTATATGCTGGGCGAGCAGATGACCTGGACCGGCAACGAAAAGGTCAGCGACGTGGACATCAGCGACCACAGCGCCGCCGCCTGCTACTGCCTGACCGACATCTACGGACAGGAGTACTGGACGCCCACCATGCCCTGATTTCATCAGAATGGCTAAGCCTTTCTGATGAAAAAGGTTTGCAGTCCACTCCGCGCACTCGCTTCGCTCGCATACTGCGTGGCCTGAGATGTATTTTTCGCCACGTACACGCCGCGGCGAAAAATGATCTAAACGATTCGCGCCGTGCGCGGCGCGAAATCTGCGATGCTTTTTGAACGAATAACGCAAAGCGATCCCGGCGGGGAGACCCGCCGGGATCGCTTTGCGTGGGGGCTTTTGGGCGGGCACGGAGAAGCGCCCCTACAAGGCAGAACAATGCGGGGATACCGTAGGGGAGTGGCAATCCGTCCCCTCCCGTGGGGGACGGATTGCCACGGGCTGCTGCGCAGCCCTCGCAATGACAC
>CAMVMU010000013.1 GCA_947168655.1 uncultured Oscillospiraceae bacterium | reverse complement strand
TGTTTTTCCTACACCAGGGGCTTTTTGTGCTGTCCGCACAATCTGGTTCTGTGCAATAGTCTCCGGGGCAATCATTATTATCCGTACAGAAATTCCTGCAAAATCTTGGCATTGGCGTAGAAATCCACCGCGTATAGGGACCGTCCGCCCATCCCCCGCATGCCTCCATAAGTGCCGGATGCGGGAATGGTCATCTGCTCCAGGGTGACGCCCTGGAATTTGGGTGCCAAAGCCATCAGCTCCACGATCTCATTTTTGGAAAGATTCGTCCGCACCAGAGGAAGAACTTCGTTAAGCAGGTTGTCGAGTTCGCTTACGCTGAGGCCTTTGGTCTTGTTGATGGCAGCCTGGATCACCGTACGCTGGCGTTTGATGCGCATCCAGTCGCTGTCGATTTTGCGGCAGCGGGCATAATGCAGGGCCGGTCCGCCGGTCAGGTGGTTCATGCCCTCCGTGAATTTTACCTCTCCCACCTTGTCGTTGATGTAGTTGGCCTCAGCCTGGGTCAGCGCGATGTCCACGCCGCCAATGGCGTTGATGCCAGCTTTGAACGTGGCAAAATTGACGCGGATATAATGGCTCACATCGATCCGGAAGCACTCCCGCACTTCCTTCATCATGAGATCTGCGCCGCCATAGCAGAAGGAATGGGTCAGCCAGTCATAATACCCCTTATACTGCCCCTCCAGGATAGGTACGCCTATGCCACGCTCCAGGCTCACCAGCTTCGCTCTTCCGGTAGACTTGTTCAGCGAAAGGATCATGCAGCTGTCGCCCCTGGCAAAAGAACTGAAACCCTCTGTACGCTCATCGGTGCCGATCAGCAGGATGTTGATAACGTTCTCATCGCTTCGGATCTCCAGATCGGGGATTGGGTTGGCAGGAGGTGTCTCTACCACCTCCAACTGCTCCTTCTCGATAGCATCATCCATCTCCTGCTGCTGGTTTTCCACGTCGGGATCGTCACCGTGGATTATCCTGCGCTCCAGTTCCTGCACGTATTCTTCCCAGTCATCATTTTTTTCAAATTGTATTTTGCCGTCGTCATAGCTGATCTTTCCAAGCTTTCCACTCACATACCCGCCGATCGCTGCAGAAAAAGCCAGTACCACTGCCACAACGATCAGTGCGATCTTCCATCCCTTTTTCACTTCAGTTCTCCTTTAAAAATCTTTGCCTGATCCAGTACATGAGCAAACGCCTTTCCGTACTTTGCGTTCCATGCATTATAATCATAGCTGCCGTCGCACAGAGAGCGGGCAAGTTCTGTAAAATCTTTCCGCGTGACCATGTTGATGGCGATCTGCTCTGTCTGGAAAATGTTATCCACCATTTTGGGGTCGAAGGCGTCCCTCAGCTGATGCATGCCTTCCACCACTTCCGGTTGGATGCAGATGCCGCGATAGTCGTTTTTAACACTTTCCGGTTTACACTTGCTGTGGACCAGGCGGACCAGCTTTTCATAATATTCCAGACCACAGGTCTCGTAGTACAGTGCGATCAGATAATACTTCATGGCCTGCTGTGCCTGGCCGTCCTGCTTGAAAAGCACCGCCGCGTCCAGTGCAATATGCTCTACCGCGCAGAAATCGTCCTTTTCCTTCATCTGCGGCAGCTTTCGCAGCAGGATCGTCTGCATGATTTTTTCAAAGGATGCTCCATCGCCCAGCTTCTGCTGTGCAGCGCGGTATTCAAAAATCGTCACATAGGGATTTGCCAGATCAAAGTGTCGAAGATCATCCTGATCGATGGCGCTGCGTCCGGCGTCGGTCAGCACAATGCTGTCCTCTCCCCTTTTCAGGAACCCCCGGTGCAGCATCTTGCGCAGATAGGCATGGCCGTCGGTTATTCCCAATTCATCCCGCATGAACATGGGGAAGCTGGCATACTGGGCGGATGCGGGATGCTCATCCACATACCGCAGAAAGACGGACCGCGCATAGTTGCTTTGAACCGTTCCCCTTCTTATGCTGCCCATCATGAACGCTTTTCCTCCGGATTTGTCTTCGCATCAGCTTTCGGAGTCTTCTCCGTGTCCCGCTTTGCGCCGTCCCCCTCAGCGGAAAAATAAGGCCTGAAATACATGGTGTTCGCCTTTTCCAGTTTTCTGCGGCGGTAAAAAAGGTAAACGGCAACGGAAGCGCCAATTGCCCACAGGCCCAGGAATATCGTCAAGGGCCATGTGTGGAAGCTCTGGTCAATAACGATGGGGGCAGGCGTAACAGTCAGTTCACTGATGTTCTGGCTCTGGAAAACCAGCTCCCCGGTCTCCTTGTCATAGACATAGTAGGTGCCTACGCCGGCGTCACTGCCGTAGAGCAGCTGATGTCCCTCGTCTACCATGAGATAATCCACTTTGTTGCGGGTCACCACCGACACGGGATAGAGTTTTCGGATCGTAGGCTCGTAGCGATACCACACGGGCTCCTTTTCCTCGGATTGGGCAAGGTACTGCACCAGGATCAGCTGGCCATCCGTGCTTTGGGCCGCCGTAACCTTCTCACCGAACATGGTCATCTGCCCCACCGTGTAGGTCCCGGGCAGGTTTTTGGGATTCGGACGGTCCGTCATGGAATACAGCTCACCATCCAGCAAAAACTCGCGAAACGTCATCACATGGACGATGATGGTGTAATCAGAGTATCTTCCGCCGCCGGAGACCCGCACTTTGCGCACCACATCGGTGTGTCCGACTGTTTGCGCTCCATCCGTCTTCACGGTAGCCTCTTTGCTGACCGTGTCGCAAAGAATGCGGCAGGAACGGTTTTCCTGCTCTGGCGTGACGTACACGGTGTACGCATAGATGTTGGGTGAGAAAGCCGGATACAGCTCGCCGCACTCGATGGACAGATAGCTCAAACGCGTATCAACGGAGGCTACAGGCTGGCTGGAGGCTTCTTTCCACCGGGCATACACGGTGAGATCACTGCCAACAGGTGCGGAGAAGTCGAACGGGACAGTCAATCCGGCATCAGCGAACCAGCCGTCGAAGGAATAACCATCCCGCATGGGGTCTACGGGTTTCTTCACGGTTGCGCCTTCCTCCACGGTCACTTTGTCCACCGTGCTGCCGCCTGCGGTTTCAAACGTGACGGTATAGGTGGCGACTTCATTTTTCTCCCAGAGAGCGACCAACGTAATATCGGTCTCCACAGGCGTATTGAAGTCAAATACCTCGCCGTTCAGCATCCAGTTCAGGAACGTGAATCCCTCTCGGGTGGGGTTCACCGGGGGAACAGCCGTCTTGCCTCTTTGCACCATCTGCGGTGCCACCGGAGTACCGCCGTTCGCATCGAAGGAAACTGTGACGCCATCCGGATCAGGCTCTGCAGTCTTCGTCCACTTTGCATAGATAGTCAAGTTGGCAGTGACAGGCGCATTGAAATCAAATGTGCGCTCATAGTTGGCATCGGCAAACCAGCCGTCAAAGGCATAGCCCTCCCGGACGGGATCCGCGGGCCGTATGGCAGCGCTGCCCTCCTCCACCGTCTGGGCTTCCACAGCACTGCCGTCTCCGGTCTCAAACGTTACGGTATAATAGGTGTGCTCAGGCGTTGGCTCCCCCGGCTGGACAGAGCTAATGCCGGGCCGCTCTGTTTCGCTGCCTGCGGCGTAGGCTATGCCCGCCGTGCCCAGCAGCAGGCACGCCAGCAGCAAACCCATCATTTTCTTAAACATAGTCTGTTCTCCTTTATTCGGCTCATTTACAGCAGAGCTGCTTAGCCTAATGTGAGACGCCTCGAACAAGCGGAGCGACCCGACGCGTCTTTTCAAAACCAGTTCTGCTCGCTGAGAGTCCGTCAAACGATACGTCTTACTTCATCAAGGGTGCAGGTCCATCGTATATTTGTCCTTTCCCTTCAAGAGAAACGTCTCTTTGATCCGCAGAAGATCATTTTTTCCCGATCATTTTCTGGTAAAAGGCCGCCGCATCCTCAACAGGACCGTCAAACAGCACCGTACCCCGATGCATAACGACTCCCCTTTTGCAGAATGCCTTGGCCTGCTGGACGGAGTGCGTCACAAATAGGAAGGTGGCGCCGTTGCCCAGCACCTCGTTGATCTTTTTTTGACACTTTGCGCTGAACCGGCTGTCGCCCACGCTGAGTGCCTCATCCACGATAAGGATATCGGGTTTGACGCTGGCGTTGATGGCGAAACCCAATCTGGCCTTCATACCGCTTGAATAGGTGCGCACAGGCTGATCAATATACTGACCCAGCTCAGAAAAATCAATGATTTCTTTCTCCAGCGCCTTGATTTCTTTCTGCGGGACACCCAGGATCTCGCCACGGAAAAAGATATTTTCCCGGCCTGTCATCTCGCCGTCGAAGCCGGCCTGAAGCTCCAGCAGAGCGCTGACGCGGCCATTGACACGGATGGATCCCTCCGTAGGATAGGCAACACCGGTGATCATCTTCAGCAGGGTTGATTTGCCCGCTCCGTTCGGGCCAAAAAAAGCTACGGACTCCCCATTGTATATCGTCAGGGAGAAATTGTTGGTGGCCCTCTGGATGACAGCAGGCTTTCGGCCCAGCAGAATCGTTTTGGCGCGCTGCCGCTCGCTGGTAAAGAGCGCATAGGTCTTGCTGACGTTTTTCAGTTGTATGGCAATCGGTCTTTCGTCCATCTTGTTATCCTTAAAGCATGTCCGGGATGGTCTTAATCAATTTCTTGTAAGCCCACATAGCCAGAATCAGCATGAGTCCAAGCAGGATCACATAGTTGCGCAGCCAGTCCATCCTCTCCCAGAACCACATCTTGTTGATCAACGCGTCCCGGTAGCCGTTGACAATGATAGAAACCGGGTTGAACATCATAATCTTGCGAAGTGTGATATTCTTAATACCGGACACGTCATAAAAAATTCCCGCGGTCCAGAACAAAAACATGACCACTGACTCCACCAGGTGCATAAAGTCCTTGCTGACAACAGACACCAACCCTGCAAACAACGACCAGGATGTAAAGAAAAAAAAGCTCAGGGCCATATAAAACGGGATCTGCAGCCAATAAATATCCGGTCTTTGCCCGTAGATCAGGAATACGATCAGCATCAGGATCGTAATGAAGATATTTGTGGCCAGTTGGGACAGACTGGCAAATGTTGGGATGACCGATACCGGAAAGCGCACCTTGGTCACAAGATAACCATACTTGCGTATCACTTTCGCGCCGCCGGTAAACATGGCGCTCATATAAAACCAGGGTACCAGTCCGCAGAGCAGGTAGAGAAAGAAGGGATACCCCGCGATAGGCGCGTTCCGACGAAGTCCCACGGCGAAGGCAAAATAGTAGATGCCGATGGTGACAGCCGGCTTCAGAACAGACCAGCTCCATCCCAGCGCAGCGCCCTTGTAGGTTTTGACCAGATCAGACTTGGCCAGCTTCAGGATCTGTTTGCGGTATCGAATGTGATCCCGAATGATTTCAATTATAATTCTCACAGTTTAACCTCACGGATCATTTGGCGCCGCGCTGGGTCAGCGCCACAGGAATGGTCATAAGCAGACAGTAGAGATCCATTTTCACGGACCTGTTCTCCGCGTATTCCTTGTCCACCAGTGCCTTCTCCTTGTAGGGCAGATCATCCCGTCCCCGAACCTGAGCAAGGCCGGTAATGCCGGGTTTGCATTCGAACACGCCGTATTTCTGGCGCAGGTTGTTCAGCTTTTTCTCCGTCAGCACCACAGGGCGGAAACCCACCAGTGACATATCGCCCTTGAGTACGTTGATCAGCTGCGGCAGCTCGTCCAGGCTTGACTTGCGCAGAAAGCGTCCCACCGGTGTGATATAGGAATCCGCGTTCTCCAGCAGCGTGGTCGCCACATCATGGGGTGCATTGTAGTACATGGTGCGAAATTTGTAAATGGTAAACACCTTGCCGTACTGCCCTATCCGTTCCTGCTTGAGCAGGGTGGGGCCCTTTGTGCTGCACCAGACGCATGCGCCAATGATGAGCATGGGAATTCCCGCCAGCATAAGAGCCAGCAAAGCCACCATGAAATCAAAGGCTCTCTTAACGCATAAGTAGGCCAGCAGGCGTGCCGGTTTTTTTACCTGAACAGCAGGCGTCATATTCACTTCAGAAGTAGAAACGACAGCAGAGTTTCCGCGTTCGTCCCGTTCCATCGTTGCTCTTTCCAATCACCACAACCCCATTCTCGTTGTTGGATCGCTCTGTGTTCCTTTGCGTCAATGGGTAAATGAGCGCAATTTACACATTATATTGTATCATACCTTTTTTCGCACGGTCCGTCAAGCAAAAACGCCACATTTAAGACGATATTTGACAGGAAGGACTGTGCTCAGGCAAATATTGCGGCATATCATCCACTGTATGCGGTTTCATTATATCAGCCATGTATCCCAACCGCAATATAAACCACGTATGCAGTTTCTGGCATCGGTGAACATTGTGCTGGCTGAATTCAGAGCAAGAATTCTCGGTGTTCATATCTTCTTTTTTGTGTAAAATTGCCAAAAAAGGCCAGATTGAGGATTGCATCCGCCAATAAAATGTGGTACATTGATGCTGGGTCGGGGAAAGGAAATATTATAAGCCGCACTCCGCCCAAAGCGGAATATCCGTATAAAAAATGAGGGAGGAAAAAACATGATTTTTACGTTGATCTACGTCGTTGTTCTGCTCGCCTCACAGTGGCGCGTATATCAGAAGATGGGGCGCCAGGGTTGGGAGGGAATCATCCCCGGCTACAACCTCTACATCCTTTTTGATATCCTTTATAACGCCCCCATGAAGTTCCTGACCCTTTTGATTCCCGGTTACAACATCTATGTTCTGGTGCGCTTTAGCATCGATCTGGCCCACCGTTTCAACAAGTCCAGCGGTTTCGGCGTCGGAATGGCGTTCCTGGCTCCGATCTTCTGGGCGATTCTCGGCTTCGGCCCCGCCCAGTATCTGGATGGCAGCCAGGCCGTTCAGGGCACCGACTCCATCAGCCAGTTCCTGGACAAGACCTCCGAGGCCGTGGACGTTTTTACGAACGATGAGAAGCCTGCCGCTGACGAGCAGCCCACGAATGACGAGGAGCCTGTTAACAACGAGCAGGAGTAACTGACAGAACCTTGCGCATGATCTCAAAATGATCAACGTCTCTCCGCTGCAAAGGGCAGCGGAGAGACGTTTTTTGTGTAGAAAAACAGCGGCGCCTCGTTGAGGTGCCGCTGTTTTTGGTGCGCGAGGCGGGACTTGAACTTCTTCGCGCCCAGGAGCCGCCGCTGCAGCGGTGGGACAGCACCGGAAAGCGCAGGGCGGGTCGGAAATATTCCGCTTTGGCGCGCTCGGTCGCACGTGGAATGGGGATGGGATGGGGTCTTCATTCTCTCCTTGCATTTTGAGCGAAGCAAAACCTTCTCCTGCCAACAGCCGGCCACCAGAAAAAGGCGGCGCCCCTGTCGGGGCGCCGTCTTCGTTTATATATACCTTTGCCTCACACCGGCGGCTATATTGTCTCACGGTTCGGTGATGAGCGTGACGGTGTACCCGTTTGCACGGAGGCTCTCCACCAAGCCGCCCTCGCCCAGTAGGTGGGCCAGACCCACCGCGTAAAAAACCGTCTTTTCGCTTTGCAGATAACCCTTCGCCACCTCCAACATCCCCGCGTTGCGGTCCACCTCCATCTTCTGGTGGTACTCCTCGTACACGGCCAGCTCGTCCTCGCTGAGCTCCGCGCGTTCCTCCTCGGAGATGGCGGCCAGCTTTTCGCTCAGTGTCTTTTCGTTGCCCTGGCACCAGCATTCAAAAAGGTCGTAAATGCTCTGCAAATACTCTTCCCTTGAATAGGCGATCGTCCCGGCCAGCATCATCTCCTGCACAGGATCGGAATATCCGGAGAGCGTCTGGATCTGGAATACGCCGGACTCCACGTTGAGGATCTCCTTTCCGGTTTCCCTGGCCAAGCGGAGAAGGCGGTTGTCCATGCCCTTGGAGGCGGAAAGCTTTCGGCCCTGAGACAGAAAGAAATTCTCAATGATGCTGCTCCAAACGAAGGGCTTCATCCGTTCGGCTGTGGAGCTGTGGTTGCCAGCCACCTTCATCCAGTTCACGGCCTCCTCGTAGATCTCAGCGTCGAGGTGATCGGAGATGTCCGTTCCGTCGGTGTAATAATATGCCTGGGCAACCAGCTCCATCAACTCCTCGTCGTTGGTCACGTTATCGTTGAAATCCTGCGTGTCAAATTCCACGGCCAGGGCGTCGGCGCTGTCAAATGCGTCGGTAATGGTCTGGGGAAGAAACGCAGTCCGATCGTCGCCGACATGGATTGTGCCAAACAGATACATGTGCTCACCGTTTTTGCCTGTCACCTCGTAGAACACCGGTGTGGGGCGGGTGGCAGGCTCTTCATCCGGCAGAGGCTCGCCGGTAATTGCCTCGTAAGCGTCCGGATCGTAGAGGCTGACGGACAGGTTCGTCTCCATCGTTATCCCATAGGAGATCCCCTGGATCGTATGAAAACCGGCGTAATTCATGGTGGATGAGACGGGCAGGAAGGTGGCCTTCTCCACCGCCACAGTGCCCTTGACGTATTTCGTCGTGTACTTCGTAGCATAGTCATCCAGAAAATCCCGGTTATAGAACATAACCAGGGAGGCCGCGTCCTCCGCCCGGTCGCCCAGGGAATCTGTCCCGGTGTAGTCGATCAGGTAATAGTCCCCCACCTCCGTGATCTGCGCGCCCGCCAGATCGCTGTAACGCGGGAAGTAATCCATGGCGGACAGGCGGACGTATTCCGCAGTGGTGCTGCAGTTCCACTCCACGGACTCATCCGTTCCGTCCTTATACGTATAAACCAGTTTGCCGTCGTCGTAGGTCACAGAATAGCTGTCTGAATAAGTCTCCTGGGTCGACAGATCGACGGTCTGGTTGGTGTGCTTTTCCGACAGGAGCCGTTTGTAGCAGTCCTGCGTGTCGGACTGCACGCGATAAGCCCCCAGCGCCTCGCTGTAAACGGTCTCCGAACTGTTGATACTCATCACGTTGGCGCGCTCCATGGCTGCGCTGGCGCGCAGTAGAATCAGCGCCGCGTCCACGCTGCCCAGCAGCTGATAGTCCCCAGCATCCTCCGGGACGCTCCCCGAAAGATCCAGCTCGTCCGGCGTCTCCACGGAGGCTTTTACCTGGGCGTGGATCGCCGCTCCGCCGAACTGATATTGGATATCGTATCTCATGGCCAGCAGCGCGCCCTCAGCAGAGAGAGTAGCCGTGCCTTCAGCGAAGAGAAGCGTGGCTCCTGCGGGCATGCTCCACTCCTCCGCCGACTCCGCCTCCGTAAAGTGAATAACCTTGCCATCGGTTGTGATCTCTTCCGTTACAGATCCATAACGGGAGGCGTCCAACAGGACCGCAGGAATTTGTCCGCTTAAAAACGCGTCGGCTGTCTCCTTGGAATAGTAACGACTGTCCCTCACGGAAACGTAGACGGAGCCATCCGCATACACCTGTCGACAGTTGGCGCGCATGCGGCCCAGGTACAGGGTTTCGGACACGTCGGCGATCATATCCTCGCCGCCGAGATTCTGGTACTGCGCCTTGCGATCAACTTTCTCCGTCACGGTTTCGGTGCCCACGCTTTTTTCCTCGGTAACGAGGATCTTCATCACGAGGTTGGGCACGGCCCGGAGCGCGGCAGCCGCAGTCTCATAGCTCTCCCGGCCGGTGACCTGCGGTTCGACGGCACCGGGGTCGTCACCAGGCTTGTCCGACGGCTTCGAGGTTTTTCCGCAGCCCGAAAGTGCGCCCAATAGCAGACACAGGCTTAGCAGAAACGCAAGGGACGAATGCAGCCTCTTCATCAAAAACACCTCCACAAGTATGATCTGTCAGACGGTAACCTCTGCTATCTCCCTTTCATAAAACCATCATATCGCTAATTCTCGTGATTTGCAAGGATTTTTCGACTGTTTTCCTTTGATCTCACCCTTTTTATTCTATTCTCCAGCCGATTTCAACGGAGAGACGTCTCCCCAAAATTAAAGCGTTGAGTAGCACAAAGGATGGTCAAATCTATCCTGCTACACCCACCACGAATCACGAAGATACTCGTGTATTCGGTTTTATTACCCTTCCGCCTGGGAAATCCATCACTATTCGCGTCCTCGCGGCTTGCGCGGTGTGCTTTACGCCGAAAACAGCATAGCGGAATAATTAAATTGAGATTTTACCTTCCATTTCATTCCATATGGCTTATCAATAACTTATCCTTTTTACATTTTTCGTTTTCATTCAACTTGGTTTTCCACACGAAGCCAGTTACGAAAAATCACTTTTTACTCAAACAGCAAAAAAGGATCCCGAAAACGGCTTATAAAAAGCTGTTTTCGGGATCCTTTTTTGGTGCGCGAGGCGGGACTTGAACCCGCACGTCCGTAATGGACACTAGAACCTGAATCTAGCGAGTCTGCCAATTCCACCACTCGCGCATAACCGTTTCTCTTTGGAAAAGTGGTGCGAGTGGCGGGACTTGAACCCGCACGTCCTTACGAACACAAGCACCTCAAGCTTGCCTGTCTGCCTGTTCCAGCACACTCGCATATCTTCCCCAAATCAGAACGCTTAGCTATTATAACCACGGCCCATCATTTTGTCAAGGGCAAAGCCATCGGTTTTTGCAAAAAACCAACGCCTGTACACTTGCACCGGGAAAGGCAACATGTTACACTTGGCTCAGCACCTGGCCGATGGGACCGTCGATGACCAGGTCGGCCCCAAGCCCCACGCCGGTGTCGCCCTTGTTGATTACCACCAGCTTGCGGCCCCGGTAGTACCGCACCAGCCCTGCCGCCGGGTACACCACCAGCGACGTGCCGCCGATGATGAGCATATCCGCCTGACGGATGTAGTGGAGGGCTTTGGCCATCACGTCCTCGTCCAGCCCCTCCTCATAGAGCACCACGTCCGGCTTGATGTCGCCGCCGCAGGAGCATTTGGGCACGCCGGTGCTGTTCGCCACGGCCTCCACACCGTAGAACTTCCCGCAGCGCTCGCAATAGTTGCGCAGTACGCTGCCGTGGAGCTCCAGCACCTCTTTGCTGCCCGCCTTCTGGTGGAGCCCATCTATGTTCTGGGTGATGACGGCCTTCAGTTTGCCGGCCTTCTCCCACTCTGCCAGCTTCAAATGGGCGGCGTTGGGCTGAGCGTCCAGCGCCAGCATCTTGGCCCGGTAGAAATCGAAGAACTCCGCCTTGTGGCGCATATAGAACGTGTGGCTCAGCATGGTCTCCGGCGGATAGGCGAACTTCTGATGATACAGCCCGTCTACGCTGCGAAAATCAGGGATGCCGCTCTCGGTGGACACACCGGCGCCGCCGAAAAACACGATGTTGTCGGATCCGTCCACCATCTCTTTCAGTTTCCGGATGGATTCTTCCATTTTAAATACCTCCCTATTTAAGATGTAAAGGAGTCGATTCCATGAATATTCAGATCTTCGGCACGTCCAAGTCCTTCGACAGCAAGAAGGCGGAGCGCTGGTTCAAGGAGCGCCGCATCAAGTACCAGTATATCGACCTGCGCAGCAAGGGTCTCAGCGTGGGCGAGTACCGCTCGGTGAAGGCTGCCGTGGGTTACGACGCCCTGGTGGACCGAGAGAGCAAGGCTTATAAGGAACTGTACATGGACTACCGCGCCCCCGGCGACGCAGAGATCACCCTGCTGGAGCACCCGGAGCTGTTCCGGGCCCCCATCGTCCGCAACGGCCGTCAGGCAACCGTGGGCTACTGCCCCGACGTCTGGCAGACCTGGGAATAATGCTCTCGCGCAAAATGCAAGTCATTTTGCGCGAGAGAGCTTGCGGCCTGCTGCGCGCACTCGCTTATGCCCGCACACTTGCAGGCCGAGAAGTTTTTTCTGACGCACATGTCGTCAGAAAAAACTTCGATGTCTTCGCGTCTGCGGACGCGAAATCTGCGATGCTCTCCGCCCTGGTCCACTCTGTCATTGCGAGCCGCGCAGCGGCGTAGCAATCCGTATCCCCCTCCCCGCCTTTTGGCGGGGTCTTTTTATTTCTGCCCCCGGATCGTCAGCGTCATCTGGCAGCACAGGCGGTCCAGATCCTCGTCGGTGGCCGCCGGGAGCCGCAGCCGTCCGCCGCAGCGGCGGCACTCCAGATCCACCGCAGCGCGGCGCACCCGGATGCCGTACTCCCTGCTGCCACAGGTGCAGGAGATGCCGCCTCGGGCGGCGATGTCCTTCAGCTCCGACAGCACTTCGTACATAATCACATTGTCGGTGAAGGCCTCCGGTTCGCCGGACTTCTCCTTCTCCGCCCGGAGTGCCAGCTCCTCCATGTTACGCCGCACCTCCGCCTCCTCACCCACATAGCAGCAGATTTGCTGCTTTTCCGGGCAGGCAAGGCCGATGCCCCGGCCGTGGAGCACGGCATCGGCGGCGCACTCCGCCGTATGCGCTTTTCCGCACAGGCCGCAGGGCACCGTCAGGCGAAAACGCTCGCCATCGGTCTCAATATCCATCTCCGCCTTACCGCACTCGCACTCGATCCGCGCCGCAGCGGCAGACAGGGCGAAAACGCTGCGGCTGCCTATCACCGCTTTGCCGCATTTGGGGCAGATGAAGCCGAAACTGCGCATTTCCTCCATGATCGTTCACCTCGACTGTGTTTTTTTCCATTATACAATAACACGCCCCGTTTTTCCAGTCTTCCTTTTTGACAGCGGCATATTTTCCCTCACCCCGGGACACACTACGGGCAAAACGATGCGAGGTGATCCCATGGAAACAAAACGAATCGGACGCCAGACGGTGCGTCTGGGCCGTCCGCCCCGGGTGGTATCCTTTGCCAATATCGGCGGTAAAATGGAGGGTGACGGCCCGTTGGCGCAGTTTTTTGACGAACTGGACGACGACCCCTTCTTTGGCAAAAAGACCTGGGAACAGGGGGAGGCCGCCCTCCAGTCCCGGTGTCTGCGCCGGGCGCTGGTGAAAGCCGGACTCCAGCAGGAGGATCTGGACGCAGTGCTCTCCGGAGACCTGCTGAACCAGTGTATCGGCTCCAGCTTCGGTCTGCGGGAGTTCGGCATCCCCTTCTATGGCGTCTACGCCGCCTGCTCTACCATGGGCGAGGGTCTGTCCCTGGCAGCCATGATGGTGGACGGTAGTTATGTCAATCTGGCCGCCGCCGCAACCTCCTCCCACTTCTGCACCGCCGAGCGGCAGTACCGCCAGCCCGTGCCCTACGGCAGTCAGCGCACCCCCACCGCCCAATGGACAGTGACGGGGGCCGGCTGCTGCATCCTGGGCACCACCGGCACGGGACCCTACGTGACCCATGTGGTCCGGGGCAAGATGGTGGATATGGGCATCACCGACGCTGCCAACATGGGCGCCGCCATGGCACCCGCCGCCTGCGACACGCTATCCGCCCTTTTCCGGGAAACCCACACCCGCCCTTCCGACTACGACCTCATTGTCACCGGCGACCTGGGGCAACTGGGGCACGACGTGGTGGTGGATCTCATGGATCGTGACGGCTACCGGATGGATGAGCGCTACACCGACTGCGGCCTCCTGATCTATGACCGGGAGGCTCAGGATATGCACGCCGGCGGCAGCGGCGCCGGATGCAGCGCCTCGGTACTGTGCGGCTATCTGCTGCGGGGCATGGCAGAAGGTCGCTGGCGGCGGATCGTCTTTGCCCCCACTGGGGCTCTGCTCTCCCCCACCTCCACCTTCCAGGGCGAGAGCATCCCCTCCATCTGCCACGCGGTGGTGTTCGAGAACCAACCCGCGCAGGTGTAAATGTATCTCTGCACTGTCATTGCAAGGGCGCGAAGTCTTCTCGGCAATCCGTCCCTACCAACCACGCGCCGCCACAGGCGGCAGAACGGAGAATCATATGGATTATGTAAACGCATTCATCTGCGGCGGCATCCTCTGCGCCATCGGACAACTGCTCATCGACCTGACCAACCTGACCCCCGCCCGCATTCTCACCGGCTACGTGGTGGCAGGTGTGCTGCTCCAGGCGGTGGGCGTCTACCAGCCCATCGTTGACTGGGGCGGCGCCGGGGCCACGGTGCCCCTGCTGGGTTTCGGCTACTCCCTGGCCAAGGGCGTGGCCAAGGCGGTGGGTGAAAAAGGTGCTTTGGGGATCCTCACCGGCGGCCTCACTGCCACAGCCGGCGGCATCGCAGCGGCAGTGGTGTTTGGCCTCATCGCTGCCATTCTGGTAAAACCCGGCTACAAGCGATGACCCTTGACATTTCCCCCAACTCGTTATAAGGTATAGCCAACGAATGAACGGGAGGAACCGACCATGACCAAGACCATGACCATCGAGGGTATGATGTGCAAGCACTGCGCCGCGCGTGTGGAGAAGGCGCTGAACGCCATCGAGGGCGTCACCGCCGCCGTGGATCTGGAGGCCAAGACCGCCACCGTCACCGGCGAAGCTACGGACGCTGTACTGCGCAAAGCCGTGGAGGACGCCGGCTACACCGTGGTGTCCATCCGCTGAGAGCATCCCATAACAAAAAAAGCGCCGCGTGTCTGTTGACACGCGGCGCTTTTTTACAAGGGCAGCAATCGATCCCCTACCACTTCCCCACCCCTTCGATGTGGAGAAACCGCACCCTCTCATACACATAGGAATCCAAGGGGCGATCCAGGGCATCGAAGCTGTGAGCTGCCACCAGAATCGCCGGATAGACTGCTGTGATGACGGGACAGTGGTAATACTCCCCGCCGCCGTCCCCCAGCTGGACCAGGTCCCCGGGCAGGACCTCCTCCCTGGGCACCTCAACGGCACGAGGCCCCACGGAGCGGTTGTTCACCAGAAAGCGGTAGAGGTACTCCACCCCGGTCCAGGACGCGGTGCGATCCGCGGCGGAGCGATAGAACCAGCCGGTGACGGGCGTGTAATTCATGATCCCCGCCCCGGCGAAGAGACATTGGGATGCGAAATTGGTACAATCCCCTCCCAGTTTTTCAAAATCGTAGTAGGCCGCGTTCCGGCCCATGGCCCACCGACGGGCATAGGCCACGGCAGTGGAACGGTCATAGGGAACCTCCTTCATGGTTTTATCCGCAGCGAATAACGCCGCAGGCGATCTTGGTTCCGGCGTTTCCGGCAGGCTGGGAGCGAAAATCATCTGCGCCGCTGTGGATCACCAAGGTCCGGCCGATGACTTCCGGCAGGGTGAAGCGGTCCGTCACCACTGAGAGCCAGGCCCGGCCGCCGGCGTTGAGCAGGGGCGGCAGATCCCCTTGGTGGCCGGGATGAGGTCGATTCCGACGGTCATAGTGTCCGCCTGTTTGGGGAAAGCCCCGGCCCTGACAGTTCCTGCCCTCGTGGATATGAAGGGCTAAGAACGGCGTATCCTGTGGCAGTCCGGATACCTCCACCGTCACCAGCACGCCGTCCTCACGCTGGAGAAACCGGGCCTCGCCACGGATTTCGGATGCCGGCTCCTCGCCGCGGATCTGGGCGACAGCCCGGGAACATGTATTTGGGGTCATGGTATCATCTCCTTCTCCACATGATATGTGCCGCAGAGCTCCTCCGTCACATGGGAAGAAAAACCGCGAGAGGGAGCCCTCCGTCCCCCTTCGCGGTTTTTTCATATATCTATTTTAGAATAATAACATGCCCGTTGTTTGAACGCGCACGATGTTCCTCACATAAAACAGATGGCCGGAAGCATCAAAAACAGACACGCATCCATCGGATCCCCCATCCCTGCAGTTGATAATAAAGCATCTGAACAGGAAATTGGTTTATGGCCTATCCCACTCATCCAGACACAGTCTGATCTCGCTGACGGGAATCAGAACGCCGTATCGAAAAGTTTTTCCGTCAGGGGACAGGGACGCCCCGGGCGTGATGCCTACAAGCTGCATCTGCTCGCCAATGGCGGCGCCGCCGCTGCTGCCCACCTGGATATAAGCGCTGTGCCGCATGACATTGCTGGGGAAGCCGTGGGCCTGGCCGAACTTCTCGATCCCCGAGGTAACGGTGCCGTAGGAGACGGCAAACCACTGGTTCTGCGGATTGCCAACGCACATGATGCGGTCGCCCTTTTTCGGGTCGGAATCGGCGAGTTCCATCACGGACAGGTCCTCATCCGCAGAAAAACGGATCACAGCCAGGTCATCCCTTTGGCTGACATACATCACCTCCGCCGTATACATCGCCTCATAGGTGTCCGGGGAGAGCACGTTCAAATCGTCGAGGCCGGGGATGACGTCTGTTTTCATCTCGGTATTCACGGTAAAAACCAGCAGCTGTCCGTCCTCCGTGCTGACGACGTGGGCAGCTGTCAGGGCATAATACGTGCCGTCATGCCTTTCAAAGATAACGCCGCTTCCGCACTCGCCGTAGGTAACTGTGTCCCCCTGCTCCGTTTTTGTGAAAATCCCAATGTTGGCGGTGAGCAGATCCGCCTGCTCAAAGGCCGCTTTCATATCATCATAAACCACATCCCGGCTGTCCCTGCCGCCGGAACAGCCGGAGAGAATGATTGGAAATGCCGCCGCAAGCATCAGAGCGGCAAAGATGATACAAATCGGTTTTCTGCTTCTCATATGAAACTTCTCTCTTATAAGATGCTGGACAGGCGCACTATGTACACCATTGCCAGCGTCAGCAGTACCAGTGCCGCGATTACCTTGAGATGTTTTTTCCGCTCGGCATACATGGTGGCAATGAACTCCCGTACAAAGGCGTTGACCCAGAAATAACTGCGGGTTTTGCTGCCGATGCCCTCGGCATGAATGCCCTGCTGCCGGGCCAGAATGCCGGAGCGGAACACGTGGTAATTCGTCGTGGAGAACGCGATTTTCGGTTCGGACACGCAGCTTTCCTTCTCAATGAGCGCCATGGATTGTTTGAAGTTCCCGTCGGTGTTGACCGACTGATCCTCCACCAGGATCCGCCCATCGGGAATGCCTGTGCTGACAAGATAGTTGCGGATGGCCTGTCCCTCGGCCATGATCTCGTCGAAGCCCTTCCCGCCGGAGGGGACGAAGGTGATGTCCTTTCCCGTGGCTTCCTTTTGCATCCGGGCGAATTCCATAGCCCGGTCCGCCCGCCCCTTCAGAAGAGGCGTCAGGGTGCCGTCACTTCTGATCTGGCAGCCCAGGATCAGAATGTAATCCTTGTCAAAGGCCGGAGTCTTCTTTGCCGCTATGACGGAGAGGATGATGGTGCCCCACAGAATGCACTCCAGATACGAC
This sequence comes from uncultured Oscillospiraceae bacterium, assembly GCA_947168655.1. Classification (GTDB taxonomy): domain Bacteria; phylum Bacillota; class Clostridia; order Oscillospirales; family Oscillospiraceae; genus Vescimonas. The sequence continues at coordinate 20,271 of CAMVMU010000013.1, read as the reverse complement.
ACAACGATGAGGATGCCATTCGTCACCGCCATCTCCACATAGAGGGCGATGCCGCGCTCATTATGAACGTCAACGATGGTCGTCCGCTGCAGGAGCTCCGAGAGAACACTCGGGAAAATGGTGCTGAGGCAGAGCAGAAGGCCCAGTATCAGACCCAGCATATTCCGCCAGTTGCGCCCTTCCCTCCGCATGAGCTGTATATTGCTGATGGCAACAAGAACGGACAAAATGAAAGCCACCGGGAACGCAATGAAGGCTGCAGACGACGCTGAGTCCAGCATCCTGCTGACCGTCCCCACAAGGCTGTCTCCGGAGAGGAGATAGGGGATCTGCCCCACCAGCATCATAGACAGGAAGATGATCCAGCCCAGGTTGCGGATGTTTCGGTATTGATACAGGCTTTCCCGCCTGTCCCTGCGGTATTGAACAACCACGTACCAGAGGACCAGAAGCATATAGAGGGACGCCAAAACGGGTATGATGCCGGCGCCGGACGATTTCCCCAGAAAATTGTCTATCGTGATGATGCCAAAATGGTGAACATGCACCGACACCATATATTCGGGCCCATCCGGCCCGATCACATCAAGATATGCCCGGCCTCTGGAAACAGATTGGATGGTCAAAGAGAGTATGCCGTTTTCCAGATGTTTATCTGTCAGCTCGATGATCTCGCGGTCCTGGTCAATCTGCACCTGGTATTGATCCGCATCATCTGCCGAAGCAGCCGCTGGATAGCGGATCGTATAGGATGGCCCTCGCAGAACGATAACGACCATGCCAACGGCCAGAAACAAGATGCCTATGATCCACAATGCTCTTTTTTCCCGTTTCATAGGCCCCCTCCTTTGTTACAGTCGTCGGCAGCTTAAATCCGCCACAGTGTTTCCCCTGGCGCCGGGTTGTTCTGCAGGAACAATGTCAAATGATTTGCCGATAGGTAGCATCCGTGAATATAAATATATAGTAACATAAGAAGCATAAAAAAGGCAAGCAGAAGGCGAATCATCGTCTTGTAATTACCCTGGAATTCAAATATAATGTAATTGAGTATAAACTCATACCCGCCGGAGATATATGCGGACGCGCGTGAGGATGCTGCGGAAGCCTTACAGACGCCTTTTGCCGTACCGCATCCTTGGGGCCGAAATCAATCGGCTGTTCGCGGGAATCAAGGAACAGGTGGAAACATCAGACCAAATCAACCGTACGAAGGAGACAGTAAAATGGAAATCACAAAAAACGTACAGGATAATACGGCAACCCTTTTCCTGGCAGGCAGACTGGATACCATGACCGCTCCCGAACTGGAACGGGAACTGCAGGATATCCTTCCCAACGCGAAGGATCTGGTTTTGGACTTTGAGCAGTTGGAGTACATCTCCTCCGCCGGCCTGCGCGTGCTCCTCTCGGCACAAAAGATCATGTCCAAGCAGGGGCGGATGCGGATCACCCATGTGAACGAGACGATCATGGAGATCTTTGAGGTCACGGGCTTTGTGGATATTTTGACCATTGAATAAATAGGGGCCTTCGTGCGGGGCAGCAGGTTTTCGTGCCCTGTTAAGCGAAAAAAAACGGGGGGGCTGACATTGAGAAAAGTGTTGGGTATAACCCTGGGTGGTCTGCAGAAAAAAACCATTACACTTGTACTGTTGATGCTTTTGATCATGCTGGCGGCATTTGTGGGAGTTTCCGCCTACCAGAACAAAATGCTGATCCATGTTGTGGGTGAGACCCGGATTGACCAGCAGCAAGCCATCTCACAGGTTTCGGAAGAGACGATGCATGAGATGCTGGAGGGAGCGCTTGTTACCAGTACAACACTGCGGGCCAATCTGGAGGACAGTGAATTCTCCGAAATTATAAACAACGTTTATATGCTGCAAACGATGGCGCAGGGCCTGCTTGAAAGCCGGAACAGCTTTGACCCGCTGCAGGCGGCCCCTCCCGATCCGGCAATAGATGGGACGCCTTCCGCCATGGTTCTGTGTGAGGAGGGCGTCGATTACACACAGTCGGAGTATTTGGGGATCATCGCCCACATGAGCAGCGCCATGATCGCCATGCAGGGCAACTCAGACAAAATCGACGCCTGTTATATTGGGCTTGCTGACGGGACAGACCTCTGCGTTGACGAAAAGGCAGCCAACAAGTTTGATGAAAATGGGACTTTGATTCCCTTTCCTGTGCGGGAGCGGCCTTGGTACACAGGTGCCATCGAGGCAGATGGGCTGTATTTTACAGGGATCGAGCGCGACGCGTTCAGCAAGCGTCTTATGGTTACCTGCTCCATCCCTGTCAAGCTGAATGGAGAGACCGTCGGTGTCGCTGGACTTGACATTGTTCTGGCAAGCATGGCCGATTTCGCCAGGGCAGATACCGCCCAGGGCAGCTGTGCCTATGTTATCAATGATCGCGCCCAGGTGATCCTGGGGCCAGAAGCCAACGGCATCTTTGAAGTTTCGGATCAGGCGTCAGATCTGCATTGCATGGGCAACGATGAGCTCTCCCGGTTTGTCGACCAGGCGCTCCGTGAATCCACCGGTCTCAAGACGATAACCATCGGTGATAAGCCGTACTATATGGTAGGCGCACCCATGCCGACAATCGGTTGGGCGGTCATATCGGTTGTGGACAAGGAGATCACCGAGCAGCCGAAGCATCTGATGCTCTCCGAGTATAACAAGATCAATGACGAGGCAAGCGGTAAATTCAGCGATGGTACAGCAAGAACAAGGGGAACGAGCCTCATTATTCTGGCATTGGTAGTTATCATTGGCCTGTGTGCGGCTTTGATCGCTGCAAGGAGAATTGTAAATCCCATTGAGCAGATGACAAAAAACATCGTCAGGAGCAGCCAAACGGGTGAGCTTTTCAAAATGGAAGAATGCTATCGGACAGACGATGAGATTGAGCTCCTGGCAGAGGCCTTTGACGATCTTTCCAAGAAGGCCAAGCGTTATATCGGTGAGATCACGGAGATCACGGCGGAAAAGGAGCGTATCAGCACCGAGCTGTCCCTGGCCACGAAGATTCAGGCGGCCATGATGCCCCATATTTTCCCCGCGTTTCCCGAACGGTCAGAGTTCGACATCTATGCCAGCATGGACCCGGCCAAGGAGGTGGGCGGCGATTTCTATGACTTCTTCCTGGTGGACGAGGACCATCTTTGCATGGTGATCGCTGACGTTTCCGGCAAGGGCATCCCGGCGGCGCTGTTTATGATGGCGTCCAAAATCATCCTGCAGAGCTGCGCCATGCTGGGCCAATCCCCCGCGGACATTCTGGCCAAAACCAACGAGGCTATCTGCTCCAACAATCAGGAGGAGATGTTCGTCACGGTCTGGCTGGGGATCCTGGAGATTTCCACAGGCAAGCTGACGGCGGCCAACGCCGGCCATGAGTACCCCGTGCTGAAAAAAGCCTCCGGCAGCTTCGAGTTGCTGAAGGACAAGCACGGTTTGGTGATCGGCGCCATGGATGGCATGCGCTATAAAGAGTACGAGCTTCAGATGGAGCCGGGCGCAAAACTGTTTGTCTATACAGACGGCGTTCCGGAAGCGACCAACGGCGATAAGGAGCTATTCGGCGTGGAGCGGATGCTCACCGCGCTGAACGGATCACCAGACACCGGGCCGAAAAAGATCCTGGAAAACGTCCGCTCGGCGGTGGACGATTTCGTGAAGGACGCAGAACAGTTTGACGACATTACCATGCTCTGTATGGAGTACAAGGGAAAGGACGGGCGCTGAAATGACGATTGATCTGAAGGGGAGAATTGATTCCAACAACGCGGCGCAGATAGAGAAGGACATTCTGGCTCAGCTGCAGGGCTGCGCCAGCGATTCCGTTATTCTGGACGCAGCGAATCTGCAATACATTTCCAGCGCGGGGCTGCGTTTGATCCTGCGCCTGAAAAAAACGAACCCGGAGCTGCGTATCATCAACGTCAGCTCCGAGGTGTATGAGATTCTGGATATGACCGGCTTCACCGAAATGATGCCGGTGGAGAAGGCATACCGCGTTGTCTCCGTGGAGGGCTGTGAGGTCATTGGCGAGGGTGCCAACGGAAAGGTCTATCGGATCGATCAGGATAACGTGGTCAAGGTCTACAAAAATGCGGACGCCCTCTCTGATATCCAGCACGAGCGTGAGGTGGCCCGTCTGGCGCTGATCCTCGGCGTTCCCACCGCCATCTCCTACGACGTGGTCCGGATTGGGGACAGCTACGGCTCCGTGTTTGAGCTGCTCAATGCCCGATCCTTCGCCAAGATTCTGGCCGAGGAGCCGGAGCGCATGGGTTGGTGCGTTAAGGAGTATATTAAGCTTTTAAAGAAGGTCCACAGCATTACCGTGCCGGAGGGAAAGCTCCCTTCCATCAAGGCGGAAGCGCTGGCTGGCATCCGCCGCATGAAGGATTCCCTGCCGGAAGGCTATGGTGAAAAGTTGGCGCGTATGGCGGAGGAAATCCCGGAGAGTAGCCATATGATCCATGGCGACTATCACACAAAGAACATTGTCCTGGCCGGCGAAGAGGTGCTTCTGATCGATATGGACACTCTCTCTGTAGGCGATCCCATTTTTGAACTGTCACAGATGTACAACTCCTATGTGGGCTTTTCCGAGTACAACCCGGATATTGTTCTGGAGTTCCAGGGCTACGGTGCCTCCATCGCCCGGGAATTCTGGAAACGGAGCCTGCGGGAATATCTTGGCACAGAGGATGACCATCGCGTTACGGAGGTCGAGGAGAAGATCCGGTGCCTTTCCTATGCCGACCTGATCGACTGGAGGCAGCGCCATGGAGTTCACAATGCAGAGGATCAGGCAACCTTGGCCCTCTGGACAAACCGTCTGATTGAGCTCCTCGACAGAGTGGATTCTCTCTCCTTTGATCCGGGCGAAACGGATCAGACGGTGGAGGACGAGCTTGACATTGAGGCGGTCACGGAGAATCTGCCCCGGGTGATGGAATTCGTGGACAGCAAACTGGAGACGATCGACTGCCCCGCCAAGGCACAGATGCAGATCGATGTGGCCGTGGAGGAGATCTTCGTCAACATCGCCAACTACGCCTACCGCCCCGATAAGGGAAACGCGACGGTCCGGGTGGAGGTCTCCGGGGCTCCGGTCTGTGTGACGATCACCTTCTTGGACCACGGCGTTCCCTATGATCCCCTGGCAAAGGATGACCCCGACGTGACGCTCTCTGCGGAAGAGCGCGAGATCGGCGGTCTGGGCATCTTCATGACCAAGCAGATCATGGACGATGTGACCTATGAGTATAAAAACGGCCAAAACATCCTGACGCTGAAAAAGAACCTGTGAGGAGCGCAGCCGAGTACGTGATGAAAGACTTTGGAAAAATTGATCTGCATATGCACACGACGATCTCCGACGGCACAGATTCGCCGGAGGAAATCTTGATCCGTGTGAAACAGGCCGGGATCGGACTCTTTTCCGTAACGGATCACGACGCCATCAAGAGCAGCCGGATCATTCCATCGCTCCTGGGAGACGGCGACCCGTGCTTTCTCCCCGGCGTGGAGTTTTCCTGCAAGGACGAGGAGGGCAAGTACCACATCCTCGGCTACGGTTATGACCCGGATGGGGTTGCAATCCAGGGTGTAGTGGAACACGGGCATCAGCTTCGCATGAAAAAGGTCACCACCCGGCTCGACCTCCTGGCATCCCAGTTCGGCTTCCTGTTCCCCGAAGAAGAGCTGTCCACTCTGCTGGCACTGGACAACCCCGGAAAGCCCCATATGGGAAATCTCATGGTAAAGTATGGCTACGCGGCAACAAGGGATGAGGCCATCAAGCGATACATTGACCGTCTCCCCTTCCGCAATGAATATATCCGTCCGGAGGAGGCCATCCAGGGGATCCTGGGCGCCGGCGGCATCCCGGTGCTGGCACACCCGTCCTACGGAAGCGGCGACCAGCTGATCCTGGGAGATGAGATGGATCGGCGTATCCGCCGGCTGATGGAATATGGGCTGAAGGGGCTGGAGGGCTTTTATTCCGGCTTTACCGACAAGCTGTGCCGGGAGATCCTCTCTTTTGCCAGGCGATATGACCTGTATGTGACTGCAGGAAGCGACTACCACGGCGCAAACAAACTGGTGCAGCTGGGCGATACCGGTCTTGACCGCGTAACAGTGCCCCCGGAGGAGCTGCTCAGATTTCTGTCAGACGTGACAAACGGTTCATCACCGAGGACTCATAAAAGCTGTAAGGACGATGCTGAAACAGAAATACAGCATCGTTAAACGGCTGAAGCGTCTGTTGTATGATTCAGTTTTTTCCACCCAGCTCTTTTTCTGAGGGATGCTATCCTTTCATAGCAAAAAAGATCCCGAAAACGGCTTTTTAAAAGCCGTTTTCGGGATCTTTTTTGTGAAAGAGCGCCTAAAAGGTACGAAACCATAGAAAGAGCGCGTAAAAGACATTTTTTACCGTATCGTTTTCGGTACATATTTCGTGTCCAGAACATTCTTTACTTTTACATCACGGAGAGCGAAGGAACGGTATGTATGTGTCCACGTTCCGCTTTGCCCAACATTCTTCATGATTATTCCTTGATCATCAATCAACAATCCTGCACGATTCGTATAATCTGCGGTAAGGGGTATTGTTCCGAGTCGGTGCAGTCTGTGAGGCAGCAGCATCTCAACATCAGAATACCATGCAAGTGTATAAAGGGCCGATTGGAGAACATCATCGCAGCAAATATCCTTCGTTGTTTTCGTAATCTCTTCTGAAAGAGCAATCAAATAATAATCCTGCTGTTGAAACAGGATTACGCAGCCAAACATCCGTTTTTTACTTATGTAATAAAAGATTTCGCCCGCAGAGTAATTCGATGTATTCCTTATTAGAATCCCCATATCGTATTTCTCCTTCCGGCACAACGATCTGCAAATATTATACTGTTTTTTTGCCTCGTTATCAAGCAAGTATGTATATGAAACAACAAGAAACCTCTCTTGCCCCGGTAGACAAAAGAGGTTTCTTTGATGGTGCGCGAGGCGGGACTTGAACCCGCACGTGCGTAATGCACACTAGAACCTGAATCTAGCGAGTCTGCCAATTCCACCACTCGCGCATTTGTGTTCAACGGATTGTATTATAACCATCTCAGAACGTATTGTCAAGCTTTTTTTCAAAAACCGTGTCAGATATTGAGATGCAACGGATTTCGCCTCATTTTACCATCAGAAACAACCCTTTTTAACTCTTCCGAAAATTTTGTTATTATTTTGTAATTTTTATGTAGCTTTTTTGAAAAACTTGTGTTATACTTCTTAACAGATTTTATGAATCCCCCTTGAAAGGAAGAACCGCGACCCATGTCACGTAAATTATTGACCTTAATTCTATCCATCTGTATGGTCTTCTCCAGCGTGATCACCATCCCCGCAGCCGAGCCCGTTGATTCGCGCCGCATCTCTCTGGAAGACATCGACATCGAAATGCCGCAGGTGTCCGATGAGACCTTCTCGGATTCCGACTCCGAACAGGTCCAGCCGGCTGACAGCGTTCAGCAGCTCAGCAAGGATCTGGAGCTTGTGTGCAAGCAGGCCCGCAACACGGCTGTGGCTGCCGCCGCTGCCAAGTCTGTGCTTGTGGAGCGGTACGGCGGCGCAATGGTCATTCCCTCCAGCGCTGTCTTATATGAGTCCATGGATGACGAGGCAGGACAGATTCGAACCATTACACACGGCAAGGTCGCCCGCCTGCTGGACACGGCTAACGGCTGGTATCGAGTGTCCATGGATAACAACACCGGCTATCTGAAGGCCGAGGATTGTCTCCCCGTCTGCTATGCCGACTACGAAAACACCGCAGCAACCAGTATGGTGATCGATGATTTGATCGCTTTCGCATACACCTATCTGGGCACCCCCTATGTATTCGGCGGCACCAGCTATCGCGGCATCGACTGCTCCGGGTTCACCATGCAGGTGTTTGGCCGCTTTGGCTACTCCCTGCCCCACTCCGCCACCGCGCAGTACCATATGTGCCGGCGTGTCAGCGACAGTGAGCGCCGTCCCGGCGACCTGGTGTTCTTCAATTTCGACGGCACCAGCACCGGCCACGTGGGCATCTATCTGGGCAACGGCCAGTTTATCCACGCCGGCTCTATCTACGGTGTATCTATCCGCTCCCTGTCCGAGAGTACCTTCGCCTCTCATTACACCTTCGCCGCCCGCCTGATTGGCAGATAAGCAACACGAACAGCAAACAGCCGTCCCGTTTGGGACGGCTGTTTTTCTGTTGCCCTGTCCTTGATCAGTCCCGGCGCTTCTGGGAGTACATGGCCAGAAATGTGGGGATATGCAGCTGGTGAAGGCGGCCCTGGCCGTTGGTATCCTCATAAAGAGCAAGCAGGGTGAATCCCGCTTCCAGCTGTCCGCCGATCTGTTCGGTCAGCGAATGGGAAAATTGAACGCCGCTGTCATCCGCCTGGAGTTGGGCCATCTGACCCGGATTCTTCAGGGGGTTGAAAGGCAGCTCGTTGATGATCAGCCTCTCCTCCTCGTCTACTATGTAGTTGACGTAGTGGTCCGTGCCCGCCAGTAGACAGCCGCCGTACTTCAGCACACGCCGGCACTCCCTCCAAATAGGCAGCACCTCCTCCGCGTAGCAGTTGGAGACCGGGTGGAAGATGAGGTCAAACTCTTCGTCCTCAAAGGGCAAAGGTTTCGTCATGTCTGCGCGGATAATCCGGATGTCATAGCCCTCACGCTCTGCCACCATGCGCTCAGTTTCCAGCTGCAGCACAGAGTAGTCCAGCACCGTGCAGTCGGCACCCAGAGCGGCAAAGATGGGCATCTGCTGTCCTCCGCCGCTGGCAAGGCCAAGGATCTTCTTGCCCCGCAAGTCGCCAAGCCACTCATGCGGCACAGGCTTCGTGGGTGTCAGATATACGTCCCACTTTCCATCCAGCGCCTGCTCATACTGCTGGTGGGTGATGGGACGCCCCCACTCCCATCCCTCCCGTACCCATCTATCGATGGTTTGGGCGTTGATGTCCTGGTAGTTCATAGTTTCCGTCTCATTCCTTAGGCAGGTCGATAAACACCGGAGGATGCCCCACCGCTTTCACATACCGCAGCAGATCCTCACGGCTCATACGGAGCGTGGAGGTGGAACGTCCCGGATGGCCGGAGAAGGTGTCATCAGCCAGCAACTCCCGGTCTATGACCAGTTGCACGGCATTCTCCGTATCGAAGAGCAGTTCCAGCGCCGACACGGAGCCGGGAATCGTGTTAAGATACCGTGCCATATGCTCGGCGTCGGCAAAAGACAGCCGGGCGCACCCCAGTTGGGCAGACAGATATTTGGTCTTGAAGGGCTTTCCCCCCGGCATCATCAGCAGGTAAAAGGCCGTCTGCTGGCGATTGCACAGGAACAGGTTCTTGCAAATCTTGCCACCCAGTGTGGATTCAATCAGCAGACAGTCCTCCATGGTGTCGGCATAATCGTGATCCACACGATCAAAGGGGATGGCCAGCTCCTCCAGTTTGTCATAGATGGCCTCCTCACAAGGCTCCCGTCGCTCGGCGGGGCGGCCGCTGTACCGCACAGGATCAATGTTCATGTCACTCCTCCTTCTGCGGCGCAAAATAGTGCGCCGCGGCGTATTGATAGTGCCGTCGGAATGAGGCGCGGGCCCGGCGGCCCTGCTCCGTCCAGGCCAGGAACATGTCAAAGGCATGGACGTCCCCAGGGAACACATCCACCGTCGCCTCCACCCCCGCCTGCTGCAGATCATGGACATATGTCATCGTTTCGCTGTAAAACGGTTCTCCTTTACAGATAAAGGTATAGCAGGGCGGAAGCTTTGTGTAATCCCTCTGCCTCGACGGAGAAGCATAGGGCGGCACATCGTTGGATCCGTACAGAGGCCCCAGGTAGGTCTTCCAGCCGTGGTGATTGCGCTCAGTGTTCCAAGTCAGGCCGTGGTTGTTGCGGGAGGACTCCGTGTCTCGGCAGTCCAGCATGGGATACAGCGGCATCTGATAGCAGACATTGACCTCTTCACGGTCACGGGCAGCCATACACACTGCAGCGGCCAGACCGCCGCCGGCGCTCTCGCCGCCCACCATGATCTGGTCGGAGCGGATGCCCAGCTCGGCGGCGTGGTTCTTCAGATATACCAGTGCTGCGTAGCAATCCTCCAAGGCAGCCGGATAGGGGGCTTTCGTGGCCAGCCGATACTCCGGCGACACCACCACCGCACCGTAACGCCTGGCAACGTCGGCTCCCCGGGAGACATACACCATCTCCGCCATGCCGCTGATATAGCCGCCGCCGTGGATCCACAGCATCCCGGGCACCAGATGCGTTACACCCTCCGGACGCAGAATGATGAGCTTCATGAGGCCTGCCATCGTCTCGATGTGTCTTATCTCGCTGTTCAATCGCATTTCTTTCCACCTCGTTTAATTTCCATTATACCCCCTCCCGCCGCCCATTTCCATCCCCCGGGGCAAATAATTTCCCTTGCCATTCCCCGCTTATGCCTGTAAAATGAAGCCATCCCCGGTAAAGGAGGACCACGCATGGCCCATATCATCGAAATCACCGATTTTAACGCCCCGGAGCTGGACGTTTACGCCAGGCTGACGGAGCGTCAGCTGCAGGGACGTGACGAGCATGCCACTCCCCTGTTCATTGCTGAGAGCCCCAATGTCATTCTCCGTGCACTGGACGGCGGCTGGGAGCCAGTCTCCCTGCTGATGGAGCACCGCCACATCGAAGGCGCCGCACGAGAGGTGGTACAAAGGTGTCAGGATATTCCCCTTTACACCGCCGAGCTGCCGGTGCTTACCCAGCTCACCGGATTCCCGCTGACCCGGGGTGTGCTGTGCGCCATGCGCCGCCGCCCTCTGCCCGGGGTGGAGTCGATCTGCAACCGGGCGAGGCGCATCGCCGTGCTGGAAAACGTGATGAATCCCACCAACATCGGGGCCATTTTCCGCAGCGCTGCCGCCCTGAACATGGACGCCGTTCTGCTGACCCCCTCCTGCTGCGATCCCCTGTACCGCCGGTCCGTGCGGGTCAGCATGGGTACCGTATTTCAGATCCCCTGGACCTTTCTGGGCGAGGAGTGCCACGACTGGCCCCACCCCGGCATGGAGCGTCTTCGCTCCATGGGCTTTGCCACCGCCGCCATGGCGCTGCGGGATGACTCCCTCCCCATTGACGACCTCCGCCTTCGCTCCGTGGACAAGCTGGCCATCGTGCTGGGCAGTGAGGGCGACGGTCTCACCGACACTACCATCGCCGACTGCGACTACACCGTCCGCATTCCCATGTCCCACGGGGTGGACTCCCTCAACGTGGCCGCCGCCAGCGCCGTGGCGTTTTGGGAACTGGGGAGACGATAATCTGTCATTGCAGGGAGCGCAGCGACGTGGCAATCCGTAACCCCCAATGTAAAAATGCCGCCCCAGTGGGGCGGCATTTTCTTTTTAATTCAAAACCTGTTAAGTGCTCTTCCCTTACACGTCGTAGTACTGGGCGAACTCCTCGGGATGGGGCAGACGGGCGATCTTCTCGGCGGCGGCGCGGTCGCGCTCCACGATGAGGTCGATAAGGCGCTGGGGGAACACGCCGCCCTCAGTGAGGTAGTCGTGGTCCTTCTCCAGGGCGTCGGCGGCCTCCTGAAGGGAGGTGGGCAGACCGCCCAGCTTGGCCTTCTCCTCCTCGGGCAGGTCAAACAGGTTGCAGTCGAAGGGGCCCCAGCCGTTGGCGTGGGGATCGATGCCCTTCTTCACGCCGTCCAGACCGGCCATGAGGATGGCGGCATAGGCGTAGTAGGGGTTGCAGGTGGCGTCGGGGTTGCGCAGCTCAAAGCGCTTGTTGGCGGGGGACTTGGCGTAGGCAGGGATGCGCACCACGGCGGAGCGGTTGGCCATGGCATAGCCAATGGTCACAGGGGCCTCAAAACCGGGCACCAGGCGCTTGTAGGAGTTGGTGGAGGGGTTGGTGATGGCGCACAGGGAGGCGGCGTGGGTCAGCAGGCCACCGATAAAGTGCATGGCAGTGTCGCTGAGCTGGGCGTAGCCGTTCTCATCGTAGAAAATGGGCTTACCGTCCTTGAACAGCAGCATATGGACGTGCATGCCGCTGCCGGCCTCACCGGCCACGGGCTTGGGCATGAAAGTGGCGGTCTTGCCGAAGGCCACGGCGTCGTTCTTGATGACGTACTTGGCAGCCATAGTGGCGTCGGCCAGAGCGACCATCTCGCCCAGCTCCACCTCTACCTCCAGCTGGCCGCATCCGCCCACCTCGTGGTGGTGGTACTTGACCTTGACACCCCAATCCTCCAGATCCAGGGTGATCTGGCTGCGCAGGTCGTTGGTCACGTCCAGGGGCAGGCTGGTGTGATAGCCGGCGTGGTGGCGGACCTGATAGCCGCTGTTGTTGGCAGGGTTGCCGCCGTTCCACTCGGCCTGCACACAGTCGATGTGATAGCCGGCGGACTCGGGGCGGTTCTCATACTGCACACCGTCGAATACATAGAACTCGTACTCCGGGCCAACCACCATGGTGTCGGCGATGCCCGTCTCCTTCAGATACTCCACGGCGCGGCGAGCCACGTTGCGGGGATACTGGTCAAAGGGGCGGTTCTGGGGCCGGTCGATGACCATGACGTCGCCGATCATGCTCAGGGTGGGGATGGCGGCAAACTGGTCCACGGTGGCGCTGTCCAGATCGGGCACGAATACCATATCGCTGCTCTCCACGGGGGCGTAGCCGTAGTTGGAACCGTCGAAGCCCACGCCGTAGGTCATGGTGTCCTCGTTCAGCCGTCCCACAGGGATGCTCAGGTGGCGCCAGCGGCCGTCGATATCCGTCATCTTGAAGTCAACGATGCGGATCTCTTTTTCCTTGCACAGCTGAAGAATGTCCTGCAAAGTCTTTTTCATGGTATCTACTCCTCTTTATCGCCCGCGTTTCCCGGGCGTAATTGACGTGTACCCCGTCAGGGGTGGCTGTCCATAGCCGAACATATGCATTATATCATCATTCATCGGAAAATGGTAGTATGAAAACAATTGTTTTTCCAAAAAAGCCCGTCCGCCGGATTTGCTGGGGTTGATAAAGGGGGGATCCGGCATAGAGTGCTCGCCACAGCGAAGGGAGCGGGGTCCGCAGGTCTGCTTACTTTTGGGGCCGTCTTTTTCAAAGCCCTTGCATGATTCCCCGTTTTCGGATATAATGATATAATATGGAGGAATAATTGGCCGCCCGGGCACAAAAAAAACATCTGTTGCTATACCAACATGATGATCAAAATAGATAATTATATGATAAGGAGACAGAAAAATGAACAAATTACTATCAGGCGTATTAGGTATTGTGATGGCCCTCGTTTTTGTTGCCGCAGGTGTTTTTGCTATCATCACGGGCGTGGGACGGATCCAAAAGATGAATTCCGCCAACTATGTGGAGACGCAGGCAACCATTACAAAGATCGAAACCAATGAAGTTGTTGACACAGACGAGGCCGGCGGAACCCGTACGGAGTACGAAATCACCGTGGAGTACACCGTGGACGGCAAAAAGTTCGTCACACAACTGAACGAGACCCCCAAAGAGTTCTATGAGGGCATGGAGCTGGCTGTGCGCTACAACGTGGATAAGCCCACCGACGTCATCCTGCCCGGCAACGGCGGCGCATACATCGTGATTGCTCTCGGCGTGGTCGGTATTCTGGCCGGTGCCTTTTTATTCCTGAAGAATCTGCGCGGCCGCTGATTCAAACATACTATTTCGTGTTCAAGGAGGTACTACCATGCAGTATGAAATCAAAGGCGAACCCATGCCCGTCGTTATCTGTCAGCTGAAAAACGGCGAGAGTCTGCAATGCGAATCCGGTGCCATGAGCTGGATGAGTCCCAACATGAAAATGGAGACCAGCGGCGGCGGCATTGGCAAAATGTTTGGTCGTCTCTTCTCCGGGGAGACCATGTTCCGCAACAAATACACCGCCCAGGGCGATGGCCTGATCGCCTTTGCCTCCAGCTTCCCCGGCTCCATCCGCGCCGTGGAGATCGATCCCAATCACCCCGTGATCATCCAGAAGCGGGCATTCCTTGCCTCGGAACCCGACGTGGAGCTGTCCGTGTTCTTCCAAAAAAAGGGCATGGCGGGATTCTTCGGCGGCGAGGGCTTCATTATGCAGAAGCTGTCCGGTCGCGGTACCGCCTTCCTGGAGATCGATGGCAGCGTGGTGGAGTATGACCTTGCCGCCGGCCAGCAGATTATCGTTAATACCGGCAACGTGGCCATGATCGATGCCACCTGCTCGCTGGACGTGCAGCAGGTCAAGGGCGTGAAAAACGTGCTCTTCGGCGGCGAGGGCCTGTTCAATACGGTGATCACCGGACCCGGACACGTGGTACTCCAGACCATGCCCGCCAGTGCCTTTGCCAACATGATCGCCGCCATGCTGCCCTCCTCAGGTGACTGATCCATTCGGAACAACCCTTCCCCGAGAACACGGCCGAGGAAGATTGTATGGAACAGAATGCTTATAATGAGAGCCGGGACCGGCTTCTGGAGGCTCCTTATCGAATCATAGATTATTTGCCGCGGCAGGTGCCGCAGGAGCGCGGGAATCGCTATTTCGCGGCGGAGCGGTATCTGATGGGTCACCCGCAGATTGACGAGCTGTACGGCCGTTTTGCCAGGCTCATGGTGAAGCTGAGCTGCTATTACGGTCTGGCGGTATACGATCCCCGGTCGGATGCCTGGTGTGACGATCCTGCTCCGGCGGAGCTGGTGCAGCGGATCAAGGCTTGTGCCGCAACGGGGCCGGACCGATATCTGCATATTCTCATTTCTGCGGAGGATTCCCTGCTGACGCTGAATGGAGATGATCTCTATATGACGATGTATCACCCCCATGGCCAGCTGTTGGAGACGGCGGCACTGTTGGCAGCTGCCGAAGGCTTGTTCCTCCGGCAACCGTAGACGGACGTCCATAGTGAACAAACACGGACGTATACGCAAGATTTGGCAGACGCCAGATGGTTGCCCCTGCGCAACGCGGACCCTGGGCTGCTATACCGAATCGACGGACAAAAGAAAAATGGTGCAGTCTTGAAAGGCTGCACCATTTTTTCATACATTTTTGCTCCCTGATCCGCACTGCTTCTTATGGCAGATCGGCTGATATGCTTGGAGTTACTGTTTCTTCGTCTGCAGCTCCCGCAGGGCTGTGACGAAGCTGATGCCAGCGGCAATGGCCAGCGCGCACAGCAAGGTTTTCGTTCCGTAGGCCCGCGCGGCTTCCATCTCACCCCGAACGGCATAGCTCATGGTGTTGTACAGGGAGCTGCCGGGTACCAGTGGCACCATGCCGGGGATCACGAACAGCGTAGCAGGGGTTTTGCGCCACCGGGCCATGAACTCGGCATAAATCACGGCCACAGCCGCTGCAACCAGGCAGGAGAGAAACTCCACATCTGTTACCGCGTCCATGCCCAAATAGACTGCCCAGGACAGCACGCCCGCAATAGCGGCCGGCAGGAGGTGCCGGGAACGCATGCCGAACAGCAGTGCCACACCAAGGCCGCCAAAAAAAGCGGCCAGCAGCTGGATCACGATGTCTTTCATACGCTCTCCCCCCCTCAGTGAAGCAGTCCCACGATGACCAGGGCCACCATGAAGCCGCCTGCCAAGGCAGCTGCCCAGATCAGGCTTTCCAGCAGCCGCACGACGCCGGAGATGGTGTCGCCCACCAGCATATTGCGCACGGCGTTGGTGATGGCAAGACCGGGGATCAACAGCATAATGTCGCCCATGATAATCGTGTCCATGTGCAGTCCCGGGATCACCGCCGTGGTAAAACCGACGCCGAGGCCGGTGATCAGCGTCACCAGAAGATTAAAGGCCACTGTGTTCAGCTTGGTGCGGCCCAGCCAGACCTGCATCAGGCAGATCAAGGCGCCAAATGCCGCGGCAACCAACCCGTCCCAAACCGAACCGCCGAAGAAAACCGCAAAGCAGCCGCCGGTGAGAACACTGCCCCAGAACACGGCGGGAAACGGCTTATGGCCAGCTGCAATCTTATCCAGCCGCTGCCGCATCTCCGGCAGCGGGAGCGGTTCGATGCAGCACTCCCGGCTCAGCGCATTGAGCTTCTCCAATCGGAAAAAGTCAGTGCCCCCTCCGGAATGGATGCGTCGGGTCTCAGTAATGGGTTCTCCATCCGGAAAGGCCAGGGTCATACTGATAATGGACGTAATGACGAATACCTCTACATGCTCGGCACCGTAGGCCCGGGTCATGCGCTCCAGGGTGTCCTCCACCCTGCTCACCTCAGCGCCGCAGTTCAGCAGCAGGTCGCCCATTTCCAGCATCCCGTGGAGCAGGCGATTCTGTTCTTCTTTTGTCAGCGTCATAGGCTCTCCCCTCAATTATCTGATGAGAGGACTATATCACATCTCCCCACTCACGGCAAGGTTCTCTTTTGCCTTTTTTCTGTCGCTGATGCGCCGGGCAAGGTATACGAAGGGAGTGTCCAGCAGGCTGGTGACGATGAAAATGAGATAGCTGGAGGCAAAGATAGACAGAATGGTGGCCCAGTCGTAGGTTCCCCAGAAGGCAAACAGGGTGAAGAGCAGGGTGTTGACGATCTGGCTGATCAGCGTGGAGCCGTTGTTGCGCAGCCACAGGAAGCGGCGTTTGTCACCAAACCGCTTCTCGGTAAAGGCCCACCACTTGTGGTACAGCCACACATCGAAGAACTGGCTGATGGCGTACACCGTAAGGGAAGCCAGAATCATTCGGGGGGTGTTGGAGAACACGGTGTGGATGGCGTCGGAGGCCCAGTCGCCCTCGGAGGGGACGTACAGCAGCCAGCTCTGGGACAGGATCAGGAAGAATACAGAGGAGAAAATGCCCGTCCACACCGCCAGATTGGCGGCCTTCTTTCCCTCGCACTCCGACAAAATGTCGGTGATGAGGAAGGTGACGGCGAAGAGCACGTTGCCCAAGGTCTGCTCCATGCCGAAAGCTTTGACAAGGATCAGCACCTCGATGTTGGCCAAAATGGTGGCCACAGCGGACACACAGTAGAGGCCCGTCTTCCCGAAGAACCAGTAGGCCGCCAGCGCGGCGCCGAAGATGACAAAAACGGATGCGATCAAAAGCAGTTCATTCATGGCCTCAATCCCCCACTCCAAAATCAGTATTGTTGATAAGTATATCCACCCGGCTGTCATCTCTGTAAAGGGGATATACTTCACGCAAAAAAGCGTTGATCACGTCCCGGTCCGGCTCCACCGCCGTGGTGTTGGGACACATCACGTTGACACAAAGCCGCTCAAAATGCTGCAGGCCCAGTTCGATATCCCCCCGGACTGAAGAGGCTGTCTGACCGGTGACGCCCACCAGCAGGTTGGCCTCGTCGAAGTTCTGGCTAATCTCCGCCGGTTCGCTCACTGGGATACCCTTGTGAAGCACATCCTCCCGCAGGTGGCGGTCAAAGGTTTCCAATCCCAGCTTCATCTTCAGTTCCACCGGACGGAAACTCTCCCTCAGAGCAGCTATTCGTTCCCGATACAGATAGTGGCTCTCAAAGTGGACGGTGCGGATCCCCTTCTCCCGGCACAGGTGGCGGATCAGATCCATGGTTTCATTGTCCAACTCAAACACAGAGCCGCTGTTGATGACCTCCAGCTGTCCGAATTGTCCCGTCACGTGGGACAGCACCTCCCGGTTGAGGGCAAAGTTCGCCGCAGTGTCGGTGCAGCAATCCAGATGGTAGTCGCAAAACGTGCATTTTCTGTAAATGCACCCACTGCCCCGGAGCAGCACGATCTCCCGGGGATTTTTCTCATAAATAATGCTGTATCTCTCCATACTTCCTCTCCTCGCGGGATGAAAAAAGCCCTCTTGCGCACAGGCGCAAAAGGGCATAATGATCCCGCGAATGCTCCCGTAGTTTTGATTCACCGGCTGAACCGGTCGGCAGGATGGTCACGAACTGCCGTCTGAATTGTCCGCGGATGAACCGCAACGGAGCCATTATAACACGAAAACAGGGATTGTCAAGTCGTTGCGTTTGGTTATCAAGGACGCCGTTTCGTTCCTGTCTGCTTCTGCACAGAGGTGGTATACCAGAACGTCTGGCATACCACCTCTGTGCATTAAAATGTTACCGTACGCTTTTTTTCATCCACGTCACCACTGGATGGTGTAGCTGCCCAGGTACGCCTGCTTGATGAAGGTGGCGTCCACGGTGGAGATCTTGCCGTCCCTGTTGACGTCAGCTGTCAGAGCCTGCAGGTTCGGGTCAATGGCAAATGCCGTGCCCAGATACGCCTGCTTGACCATGGTGGCGTCCGGCGTGGACACCTTCCCGTCCAGATTGGCGTCGCCACGCAGGGCAACCACGATCCTCACGTCCGCGTTCGTTACGGTCACGGCGAACGAATGCTCGCCGCTCTCCGTGGCGGTGCAGTCCAGCTTGGTGTAGGTGCCGTCGCCGTTGTCGATGGCAACCACGCAGGCCTTGGCGCAGGTCACGGTGAAGGTCACCACGCCGCTGTACAGCGTCTCATCGTTCAGGGTGGTAGTGGCAAGGCTGGGCGCCTTGGTCTTATTGGTCACGTAGATGTGATAACCGGTGGGATCCTGCTGCGGGGGAATCAGCTTCTTGTTGGCCAGAACGGCGTTATCTTCCACGGCGCCTGCTTCAAAGGTTTCATCAGAGCCGTCCACGGCAAAATCCTTGGCCAGGGTGACCGTGCCCTTGTAGGCGTCTGCCAGGATAAAGTCATCCTCATTCGTCCAGTTCAGGTTGATGTAGCATGTGGCCTCCTCAAACCACTCGCAGTAGCCACCGATGGCAAAGTCGCAGCCATCCGCATGGGCGGTGACCTGGCCGCCGCTGATGTTGATGGTGCCAATCTCCGGCCCATTGGCGCCGCTGAAATTCACGCCGCCCGCAGCGCCGATTCCGGGGAAGTCGCCGCTGCCCTCGGCGTATACGGTGCCGCCGTTGACGGTGATGGTGTGGATGAAGCCTCCGTTGCTGCCGCCGCCGATGCCGACGCCGCCGATGTCGTCGGTTGGATCGCCGCCGTAGGCAAAGACCTCGCCGCTGTTGATGGTGATGTCGCTGACCTCCGCGCCGAGGGGATCGCCGCCGATGCCTGCGCCGGCCCCGTCGCCGTTGGCGCCGCCGCCCGGGCCGCCGTAGGCTTTGACCTGGCCGCCGTTGATGACCACGAAGCCTTCGCCGCTGAAGCCGTTGACGCCGATGCCCGCTGCGGAGGCACCGCCGTATGTGGTGATGTAGCCGCCGTTGATGGTGATCTCGGAGGTGTCGTCGCTGCTCTCGCCATCGCCGATGCCGTCTCCGGAGTCGCCGCCGTAGGCGGTGACAGTGCCGTTGTTGATGGTGATCTTGCCGCCGCCCGAGAAGAAGCCGCCGCCGATGCCGGCAGCGCCGCCTGCACCGCGGGCATTTACAACACCGCCGTTGATGGTGATGGCGCCGCTATTCAAATGATTGTTGCCTCCAATGCCGGCATAGTTTTGCTCGCCGATCTGCGTAACGATGGACTCATCGCCGGCGTTCAGAACACCGGTGCCGTCAGCCTGACCGTAGACGGTCAGACTGTCTGTCTCACTGACCTCGATACCGTGCCGCACGTTCAGCGTATTACCGTCTACGAGGATCAAATTGACCTCACCGGAGACATATACGCGGCCCTCAATGGTAACGTCCTCAGTGACAACGATCCAGCCAGACCAGCTCTCATCGGCAGCGGTGGCAGCCGTGTAGTCTTCGCAGACTTGGTTTTCTCCGTTCTCATCCACATATGCGATAGCCGCACGATTGTTTCCGTCCACAGCCAGCACCGTGGGAAACAGCGTTGCGACCATCAAAAAGACCAGTAATACGCCCAGGATCCTTCTCCCTCTCATTCTGCATCCTCCCTATTCTCAAGTGCTTGATTTGAAGCAACCGGAGTATGCCTCATATAATTTATTATAGCACTTGTCTCGTTTTTAGTAAAGATATAATGCAGTATATTAAACCGTTAAAGAGCAAAATATAGAGTGCCGCCCTGCCTTTGATAGGCAGGGCGGCGTAATGGTTTTTTGAAATAGATGCGCTCATTAGTTTCAGAGTCCAAGGTTGGCCACTACACGGGTAAGGGCCTCACGTTATGCCCCGTTACCACTGGATGGTGTAGCTGCCCAGATACGCCTGCTTGATGAAGGTGGCGT
>CAMVMU010000012.1 GCA_947168655.1 uncultured Oscillospiraceae bacterium | reverse complement strand
GGGCACGTCCACCGCCGGTATCGCCCACGCCGCCATCGTGGGCCACATCATGGGCCTGCCCATGGGCTACGTCCGCAGCGGCAACAAGGACCACGGGCGCCAGAACCGCATCGAGGGACGGCTGGAGCCGGGCCAGAAGGTGGTTGTGGTGGAGGATCTCATCTCCACCGGCGGCAGTGTCATCGAGGTGGTGGAGGCCCTGCGGGAGGCGGGCGCTGACGTCCTGGGCGTCGTCAGTATTTTTACCTATGGCATGGCCAAGGGGCTGCGCCGTCTGGCGGAGGCCCACGTGGAGAACCACTCGCTGACCAATTTTGACGTGATCACACAGGTGGCTGCCCGGGAGGGGTACATCAGCGCGGGGGATATCGACCGGCTGATCGCCTTCCGGAACAATCCGTCTGATGAAAGCTGGATAACAGGAGGAACAAAATGAAACATCTCATCGACATCATGCAAATGAGCACGGACGAGCTGCAGGAGCTTATCGACCGCGCCCTGGACATCATCGCCAATCCGGCCAAGTACGCCGAGGCCTGCCACGGAAAGAAGCTGGCTACGCTGTTCTTTGAGCCCTCCACCCGCACCCGCCTCAGCTTCGAGGCGGCCATGTACGAGCTGGGCGGCAATGTCATCGGCTTCTCCGAGGCCAACAGCAGCTCCGCCGCCAAGGGCGAGAGCGTGGCGGACACGGTGCGCACCGTGGGCTGCTATGCCGACATCATTGCCATGCGCCACCCCAAGGAGGGCGCGCCTCTGGTGGCCACCCGCACCGCCGGCGTGCCGGTGGTGAACGCCGGCGACGGCGGCCACAACCACCCCACCCAGACCCTGGCCGACCTGCTGACCATCTACCGGGAGAAGGGCACCTTCGAGAATCTGACGGTGGGCCTGTGCGGCGACCTGAAGTTCGGCCGCACCGTCCACTCCCTGATCTCCGCCATGTCCCGCTATAAGGGCGTCAGGTTTGTGCTGATCTCTCCGGAGGAGCTGCGGGTGCCCCGCTACATCATCACCGACCTGCTGGAGCCCAACGGCATCCCCTATGAGGAGGTCACCAGTCTGGAGGCGGCCATGCCCGATCTGGACATCCTCTACATGACCCGCGTGCAGCGGGAGCGCTTCTTCAACGAGGCCGACTATCTGCGGCTGAAGGACACCTACATTCTCACGCCGGACAAGCTGCGCACCGCCAAAAAGGACCTGGCTATCCTGCACCCGCTGCCCCGCGTCAATGAGATCTCCGTGGCGGTGGATGACGATCCCCGGGCCTGCTACTTCAAGCAGGTGCTCAACGGCAAGTACATGCGCATGGCGCTCATTCTGAAATTGTTGGAGGTAAACGTATGATTATCGGTCAGATCAAAGACGGCATCGTGCTGGATCATATCACCGCCGGTCGCGGCATGGAGATCTACAACATTCTGGGCCTGGGCAAGCTGGACTGCACCGTGGCCATGATCAAGAACGCCGACAGCGTCAAGAAGGGCAAGAAGGACATCATCAAGATCGGACAGGTCATCGATCTGGACTTTGACGTGCTGGGCTACATCGACCCCGGCATCACCGTCAACATCATCCAGGACGGCAAGCTTGCCAAGCGTGAGCACCTGTCCCTGCCCGAGCGGGTCATGGACATCATCCACTGCAAGAACCCCCGCTGCATCACCTCCACCGAGCAGGAGCTGCGCCACGAGTTCCGCCTGGTGGACCGGGAGAAAAAGGTCTACCGCTGCATCTACTGTGAGAGCATGGCTCCCAAGGCCATTGAATAAGAAATCGACCGGGGTGGACGGAAATGCCGTCCACCCCGGAGCCGGTATGAGGCGAAAAAAAACGTGGGCAAAATCGCGGAAGGGACTTGACAGCGCCCCCGTTTCATGGTAATGTATCTAAGCTGACGTTTTCTGCAAGGCGATGTGCGGGTGTAGCACAATGGCCAGGGCACCAGCCTTCCAAGCTGGGGATGCGGGTTCGATTCCCGTCACCCGCTCCAACTGCTTATCTATGCGCCAATAGCTCAGTTGGATAGAGCAACTGCCTTCTAAGCAGTAGGCCGGGGGTTCGAGTCCCTCTTGGCGTACCACTTTTCTGTCACTCGTCAGACGGTCAGCTTCCCGTGCGGACGTATATGTGGTGGGTGTAGCTCAGTTGGTTAGAGCACCGGATTGTGGTTCCGGGTGTCGAGGGTTCGAGTCCCTTTACCCACCCCACAGAAGAAATCAGGGATTGGGAGAGATCCCAATCCCTGATTCATTTTTCCACACAGGGGTGTAGCCAAGTGGTAAGGCAAGGGACTTTGACTCCCTCATCCGCTGGTTCGAGTCCAGCCATCCCTGCCAGACAATTTCGGGTATATCCCTCGTTGATAACCGCTCCGTTAGCTCAGTAGGTAGAGCACCTGCCTTTTAAGCAGGGTGTCTGGGGTTCGAATCCCCAACGGGGCACCAAAGCGAAAATCCTGTCGCAGACGCGACAGGATTTTCGCTTTTTACTTTTTTAGAAACGGATCAGTCATCTTAATATATCGCAATGAATATCGAATATCAATAAGAATTATTTGACATACAATACTACACGTGATAAAATACCAAATAAAGAGATGATCCCGGGGAGAGAACGGACCCTCCGGACGCTGTTGGGATCCCACGAAAAGCATGGTATCGGGAAACGATCATACCTCAACGATCAGGATTTCATCCCGGCCAAGGGGCACGCTGGCGGCAATGGCGCCGTCACAAAAGTGGAATGCGCCGCCGTAAGACGGAAGGGGTTCCCGGGACAGGGAATTGACCATCAGCGTCTCCCGGGCGGCCAGGCGCGCCTGCTGGGCGTACTCCACGGCGGCGGCAGTCCACTCCTCCGGATCGTAGTTTACATAAACCGGCCAGATCAACAGGCCGTCTGTGGCGAACCGCTCGGGGAAATCCCAAAGATCCCCGCACAGGGCGATCATAACGGTGCGGCCCCGGTAGAGGAACGGGGCCGTGGAGGTCCCCTCGCAATAGTGGCCATCGGTGATGTCGTATTCCTTCCAGCCCCGGGAGATGCGGCGGTAGTTGTGGAGCAGGGCGCCGCGCTCGATGACGGCGCAGGAGGAGTAGATGCGCTCACTGTCGCGCTCCACGTAGCCGAACAGCAGGTCCACGCCGTATTGCACCGTCAAGGCTTTCAGCTGCTCCATCACGGGCGAATCCTGAGACACCGCCACGTCCTTATCGCGCTCATACTGCCAGGTGAGGGCGTCAAAGCCCTGGAGAAAGGTCTCACCGAAGCAGAGGAGGTCCGCCTTGCCGCTGACCGCTGCTATCGCTTTCTCTATCTGGTGGAGATTGAAAGCGATGTCGCCGTTTTCAAACGCATATGCTGCCAATCCGATCTTCATGTTACACCCTCCCTGTGTGGATATGACGGTTGCAATCCCATCTCGTTTACTGTACCACAGACGGGGAAAAAGCGCAATAACAGGCAGACGCTGGATGACGGTCCCAAACCGCATCAGAAAAGTGGATGGGAGATTGACATAATGACGAGTCCGCCCTTTACTTTTACTGGGCAGTATGGTAAAATTTCACTATATAGCATTAAATGACTTGCAGAGAGAAACGGAGAGAAACTATGCGATTGCTTCACCTTGTTTTGGACGGTCTCAAGGGCAGAAAGCGGGACTCCGCCGTTCTGGGCGGGATTTTGCTGCTGGCCTTTTTGTTTCTGACGCTCTCGTCCATCCTGCTGTCCTCCTTCGCCGTGACGGCGCAGCTGCAGCGGCAGGCGCTCCACGGAAACTGGCAGGTGATGTACTACGGGGCGCAGGACGATACGGCGGATCGCTGTGCCGCGCTGACGGACTGCGCTGAGATCGGACTGGTGGGCAGCACCAAGGACGGACGCCTCATCGGCACCATTGACGACGCCGTGCAGGCGCTGGGCAGCCTGGAAGTGACGGAGGGCCGTCTGCCCCAGGGGGAGGACGAGATCCTGCTGGTGCGTGGCCGCATGTCCGACGAACCTGCCCTGGGGGAGACGGTGGATCTGGCATACACCTACGACTACATGCAGGGCGGCACGCCGGAGCGCAGAGGTCTGCGGGAGCAGGCTATCATTGCCTCCGCCCGCCAGACCATGACGGAGGACGACTGGACGGCGTTCTACGATTATCTGCGGGAGCACTACGATCCCCAGGAGAACATAGTGACATTCACCGACGTGAGATACTTTCGCTGGGATGACCCCTATGATTTTCCCTACTATCTCCCCATGGGCTACGATCTGGACCGGGTACTGGGGGAGGCAGAGGACGACCTGCTGTATTACTGGGTTATTTATATCTACGGGCCGGAGACCTTCGGCGACGGAGCCTATGAAACCAGCAACATCATGACCAGTCCCGGCGGGCTGAAGGGCTTTGAGGGCTTTTTGGTCAACGTCAAGAGCCAGGGCTTCCGGACGAACTATAACGGAGCAGGGTTCACTGACGAAGTGCGGGAGAGCTTCAAGGAAACAGGCGTACGCACCAGCGAGACACTGATCTACAAGACATATACGGTGGTGGGCTACGCGGCGCCCTACGCCGACCACTGGGACGTGCGGGGTTGCGCCATGCCGGACGCTTTCGTGTCGCCGGAGGCCGGCGCGGCCCAGCTCCGGGCGCTGCGTTATGCCGAGGAGTTTTACTACGAGGGTGCGCCCACCTATACCCCCTGCAGCATCCTGCTGCTGTCTGACCCGGAGGGGACGACGCGGCAGACGGTGGAGGAGATCCTGCCCGTCTATCAGGAGGCCCAGCAGCCCTATTTCCGCATGGAGGCCTTTGTAGACGACATGATGGGCCAGAGCAAAGGCTTCATCACCGGCCTGGACCCTGTCACCGGGGAGGAGAAGAGCTGTCAGGTTATGATCTATCAGAACGCCGAGTCCTCCAACTACGTGCTGCAGGACAATGACGGTACGTGGTGGTGGATCAGCGGCGACCCCTCCGCGCCGGAGCGGTGGGAGGAGTTTGATGACATTCTGCTGCCCCTGCAGCCCACGGAACTGACGGTGGGGGAGCTGGAGCAGAACAACATCTACCCCCTGCGTCTGAACAACTACTCCTATCCGCCCTCCGGCAACGCCGAGGAGTCGCTGCAGCTTTTATGCAGCGGCGTGCTGGTGGGTGTGGCGGCCTGCTCGGTGTTTCAGGTTTTCTGGGTCCAGCTGCGGCGGCGCAAAATGCGCCTGGCTACCATGATGTCCATCGGCGCCACCGACGGACAGGTGCTGGGCATGCTGCTGCTGGAGGTGCTGCTGCTGTTGGCGGTATCCCTGGTGCTGGGCACGGCGCTGGGCTTCGGTCTGGCGCGCCTGGTGACCGCCCTGACCGGCGCACGGTTTACTGTGGAGGGCAAATACCTTCTCGGCGGCATGGCGTGCTGCGTGGCAGCCGTGCTGATCGGCGCGCTGATCCCCATGCTGCTGGTGCTGCACACGCCGCTGACCGGCCGGGAGCAGGTGAGCCGCCACACGCTCCATCTGCGCTCACCCCGCCGCGCATCGCGCCAGAGCTATAATCGGATCCTGCTGCGGCAGATGACGGTGAACCGGGGCAGAACGGCGCTGCAGTTCCTGCTGGCCTGGTTGCTGGCGGTGATCGCCCTTCTGACGGTGTTCCTGTGCCACGGCGCCTACGGCGGCTACCGCCGCAGCGTGACAGATACAGCCATGCCGGACTATGAGATCACAGCGCCCTACGGTATGAGCCAGCGGTTTGCGGAGGACAGTCTGGAGCAGGCGGAGCAGCTGCGGCAGGGCTCCCATATATCCATGACCACGGAGGCGCCTAACGTCTGGCTCCACTGTGACGACCTGCTGGAGAAGAGCCCCATTCTGCACACGCTGCAGAATATGCCCCAGGCCCAATCCATGTTCCGCCAGGTGGAGAACGACCAAACCGGCTTTGCTGTCCGGGTGGTGGGCGTACAGCAGGACAGCGACGTACTGGACCGGCTCCTGGCCATGCTGCCGCAGGGCACCGTGGACCGGGAGGAGCTGGAACAGGGCAAGGCCTGCATTCTGCTGGTTCCCCAGTACATGCCCGAAGGCGCGGACGTGCGGCAGAAGACGCCGGACCGGTCTGTGCTGGACGGCCTGCGCGCCGACGAGCAGGCGGGGTATCTGCTGGAGCTGCACTACAACGGGCGATACCGCTCCGTGTGCCGTGAGGATACGGCCATCCGTCCGGGCGACCGGATCAGTCTGACGGCGTACACGCAGCTGGTCAGCGAGATCGGAACGACCGAGGTTTCCACAACGCTGCAGCCCCGCGTGGCGGCGGTGATCTCCGTGCTGGACGAGGGCATCTGGCCCATGTCCAACACCAACTCCACCCACGTGGTGGTATCCG
Source organism: uncultured Oscillospiraceae bacterium (assembly GCA_947168655.1). Taxonomy (GTDB): domain Bacteria; phylum Bacillota; class Clostridia; order Oscillospirales; family Oscillospiraceae; genus Vescimonas. Next base: position 33,927 of record CAMVMU010000012.1, on the reverse strand, counting down.
GCGTCAGCCTGGTGAGCCAGCTCTACAGCATGGCCAACACCCGCATGACGGCGGATCAGGCCGATTATCACCGGATCATGGCGCAGATCTTCTACCCCGACTGTTACGGCATGACCCGCTTTGCGGTGTCTAACCTGCCGGGCAGCGATCCCATCACCCAGGACACGGCTGCAGCGGACTTCGCCGAGGGGCTGGGCCTGGACTTTACCAATCAGCGCCTGCAGATCGAGCGGGAGGCGTCGGCGGCCCAGCGGAAGATGATGCTGTTCCTGCTGCTGGGTGTGGAGATGTCCCTGGTGGTGCTGACACTGCTGTATTCCGCCGCCGGTGTGGCGGTGGAGCAAGACCGCTACCGTCTGGGTGCATTGCAGGCCCTTGGCGTTACGGACCGGCAGATGAACCGGGGGCAGGCGATGCAGGCACTGGGCATCGCCGCAGTTGCCTGCGTCGCTGCCAATCTGACACTGGCTTTGGTGCAGCTTCTCACCGCATTGATGAGCGGTCATCCGTGGGTGACGCTGCTGGAGAATCTCAACGGCTATCCCTGGGGCATCCACGCACTGGTGTGTCTGGCGTTCCTGGTGAGCTATACGGTGCTGCAGAGCCTGCCGATCCGCCGGGTCAGCCGGCTGGATCCCATTGAAAACATAAGGAGCTGAGAAGTATGGAGACGATCTTACAGACAATCGACCTGAGAAAAACCTATTTCCCCGGCACGGCCCAGGCCGTGGAGGCCCTGCGGGGCATCAACCTCAGCTTTGAAAAGGGGCGGTACTACGCCATCGTCGGCAAGAGCGGCTGCGGCAAGTCCACGCTGCTGCATCTTCTGGGCGCGCTGGACAGACCCACAGGCGGACAGGTGCTGTGCGCCGGGGAGGACGTGTTCAGCCGCTCCCGGCGGGAGCTGGCCCGGTTCCGCCGCAAACAGATCGGGTTTGTGTTCCAGTCCTATAACCTGCTGCAGGAGCACACGGCACTGGAGAATATCCTGATGCCGCTGCATCTGGACGGCAGGGAGGCGGATGAGGAGTACCTGCACCAGGCGTTGGAGCTGCTGGATATTGAGGGGCTGGTGAAGAAATTCCCCTCCCAGCTCTCCGGCGGCGAGCAGCAGCGGGTGGCCATCGCCCGGGCTCTGGCGGCAAAACCCGCCATTGTCCTGGCAGACGAGCCCACTGGCAATCTGGACCCCAACACCAGCCAGCAGACCCTGGCCCTGCTGAAGGATACCGTGGCGCGGCTTGGCCAGACGCTGATCCTGGTGACCCATGACATGGACGTGGCCGCCCAGGCCCAGGAGCAGATCCGCATCCATCAGGGTGAGATCGTGGAGATCACCCGGCGGGATTAAGACTGTATTATCAATAGAAAAACCGCCGCAGGGAAGACCTGCGGCGGTTTTATGCTATTTGTGATGTGCGTTTTCGTCACACCGGCACGGCGTCCTTTTTCCGTCCCTTGATTTTGTCTGCCAGGTCGAAGCCCAGAATAATGACGGAGGCATAGACCAGCAGGATCACAAAGGAGGGCAGCAGGTACAGGAACGGCACGGGGATCCACTTGTGGAACATCTCCAGCAGGAAGTTGCCCTCCGTCTCCACGGAGAAGAAATAGTTGGCCTTGGGGTGCAGTCCCGTTGTGCGCAGCAGCATATTGAAGCCAAATACCACCAGCGCGATGAGGAAGACGGTGAGGAATGTCTTGGGCAGGTCCCGGAACCGGGGGCGGAACAGGCCGAAGACGGTCAGCGCCAGCGCCTCGATGACGATCATGAAGTGGGTGCCGTAATAGCCCAGCATCCGGGGCAGCAGCAGGGAATAGCCGTCAAAGCCTGCGCTGGGCATGACCAGTGCCATCATCGCACCCAGGGGGCCCAGGAAGAAGCAAAAGCTCATCAGCGGCCGGCTGTCCAGCAGCACGGCGATGGGGATGAGGATCATATTGATGTTGCAAAGCTGGAAGGGCAGCTCGCCCCACCAGTTGAAGCCGCCCATGTTCGTCGTCAGGCGGTCGAATTCTGCATCGATGGATAGACAGTATTTATACACAAAAAAGCCGATCAGCGTCAGCACGCAGGCAACAACGATCACCGTACGCTTGGCGCGGTCGCTTTTCCCGCGCAGCAGCAGGCCGGCGACGATGAGCAGCAGGAGAAACGCGGCAAAAACGATACAAAAGACCGGGTTGAAAGGGCGAATGACCCAGAATCCGGCGTCGGAATGTGTCATTTGGACGGCCTCCTTTTTCTGTTTTGCACAAACGCATCCAAAGCAAGGGGAATGCGCTCGATTTTCAAAAGCCTGCCCAGCTGGAGCGACAGCTCAGCCACGATCAGTGCCGCAGGGATATCCACCAGCGCGTGCTGCTTAACAAACAGGATGCTGAAGCACACCAGGACCGCAAACACAAAGCTGAACCATTTGTACCACAGGGGGATCCTCCGGCAGCCTATCGTGCCGCGCCAGCAGAAGTAGCTGATGACCACGTGGAGGGAGGGGCAGAGATTGGTGGGCGAGTCGATCCAGTACAGGAACCGCATCCAGTCCATGATGAAGCCCTTGCCGGTCAGCTCCGGCCGGGTCATAGTGCCGGGGTAGATGAGAAACACAGCGGCGGAGATCAGCAGCGCCAGAATATAGGAGAAGGCAAAGCGGCAGCCGTGAGGCTTGCTCTCCGACGTGATCCAGATGCCGTTGACCACCCAGGTGACAAAGGCCAGGAAATAGATCACCACCCACTGGGGCACAAAGGGGATGGCGTCATCCAGAGCGGTCGTCAGCACGTGGGCGGGCAGGTACGGCAGAAACACCCGGGTACCGCTGAACACCAGCATCTGCACGGCGAACATGGCGGCAAAGCACATCCATGCGTAGGGCGGAAAGCGCCGGAAGAAAGACCGGACGGTGGATTGCTCCGCCCCGTCATTCACGGGATGGTTCATCTTCGTTACCCGGCGGTATAGCCAATCAGCAGGCGGAGGGTATTTTCCGCGCCCAGCCGGTGGCTGCGCTCGTAGCCGTGGGAGGCGTACACGCCGGGGCCGATAAGGCCGTGGCGCAGATCATGGCCGGCGCCCAGAGTGGCCTCCACGTCGGAGCCGTAGTGGGGATAGATATCCACGGCGTAGTCGGCGCCAGTGGCTTTCGCTGCGGCTGTCAGCGCTTTGACAACCTCGTAGCTGTAGGGGCCGCCGCTGTCCTTGGCACAGATGGACACCTGCCGCTCGGTGCACGTGAGCCCCTGGCCCACGCAGCCCATATCCACAGAAATGGCCTCGGTGATGCCGGCGGGCACGCTGGCGCAGCCGCCGTGACCTACTTCTTCATATACGGTGACGTGGGCCCACACGGGAACCCGGGTCTTTGCGCCGGTGTCCTTCAGGTACTTGGCGTAGCCCATCAGAATGGCCACGCTCAGCTTGTCGTCCAGAAAACGGCTCTTGATGTAGCCGCTTCTGGTGACGCGGGTGCGGGGCTCAAAGCACACGATGTCGCCCACACTGACGCCCAGCTTCTCCGCGTCCTCCCGGGACTTCACGTCCTCGTCCAGAACGATTTCCATGGCGCTCCACTCACGCTTGGTGTCGTCGTATTTCCCGTTGACGTGGATGGAGGCGTCGATGAGCTGGCAGGTGCCCTCCAGAACACCGTTGAACTTGGTGACGACGCGGACATTTTCGCCCTCGGCGTTGTTGGCGTTCATGCCGCCCAGACGGGTGATCTCCAGCCGCCCGTCGGACTTGACCTGGCTGACCATGCCGCCCAGGGTGTCCGTGTGGGCCTCCAGCAGCACGCCGCCCTCCGCCGACTCGCCATCGGAGAGCTTCACCACTACGCCGCCCTTGACCGTGACCTGGGGCTCAAAGCCAAGATCACGGAACCGGGCGCAGAGCAGCTCCGCCGCCTGTGCGGTGTAGCCGGTGGGGGAGTCCACCGCCAGCAGCTCCTTAGCCCGCTCCACAATAAAATCGGTGTATTGCTCGAGATTGATCTTTTCCATAATTCCTCCTCGCTTTCTGTCCAACGTGGGTTTATTCCTCGGTGTCCTTCACAAGGCGGACAGCGATCCGCTCCTCGGGATCGTCGATGCCATTGTCGCTGAGGGCCTTGCTGCAGTTCTCAATGAGATCAAAATAGACGTCCCAATACTGGGCGGTTCTGCACCAGGCGCGTACGGTGAAGATGTAGGTGTCGTCGTCCACGGCGGTCATACGGGCGAAGGGGGCGGGATCCGCCAGAACGCCCTCGGTGTTCAGAGAAGCGGTGAGCAGCACCTTCTTCACAAGCTCGGCGTCGATGTCGTTGGTGATCTTGAAGTCCTGATCCACACGACGCAGATCCTCCGCCGTGAAGTTGGTCACGGTGGCGTTCATCAGATCGCCGTTGGGCACAAGAATTCTCTTGTTGTCGATGGTCGTCAGGGAGGTGTAGAAGATGCTGATATCCTTCACCGTTCCCTGAGAATCCCCGGTTTCGATGTAGTCGCCGATCTTGAAGGGCTTGAAGATGAGGATCATCAAACCGCCGGCCAGATTGCCCAGCGCGCCCTGGAGGGCCAGACCAACCGCCAGGCCGCAGGAGGCGAGGACCGCCACCACGCTGGACATGGGGATGCCCAGCACCTCGATGACGCTGATGATGAGAATCACATAGAGCAGGAACTTGACGGCCTTTTTCGCAAGCTGACGGACTGTGGGATCCAGAGAGGTCTTGTCAATGGCCTTGCCCGCACCCTTGCTGATCAGTCGGATGACAAAATACCCGATGATGAGCACTAGAATGGCGAGGACGATTTTTCCGCCGTACGTTGTGGCAAAGCCGATGGCGTTTTTGATAAACTCTTCCATGTAAAATCCTCCTTATTCATTGGCGTTGCCGCCTCTGCGGCGATAACCTGATTCTGAAGCCATCATACCATACCGCAGCGCGTTTGTCCACTGCACGGTATCTGCAACCCGGCCCGCCTTGTTTGTTCATTTGGACTTGACCGCACCTGTACTTAGGCTGTATAATACCTCTTACAGTGCTGTGCAGAGGGGGAGAACAATGCGAGACACATCCCGTATGGTGGATATGACAAATGGCTCTATTTGGCGCCACATGGTCAAATTTGCCGTGCCCGTTTTGCTGGGAAACCTGTTCCAGCAGTTTTACAACACCTTTGACAGCATTGTGGTGGGCCGCTTTGCCGGGAAGGACGCCTTGGCTGCCGTGGCCAGCAGCGGCAATCTGATCTTCATGATGAACGCCTTCTTCATCGGCCTCACCATGGGCGCCGGCGTCATCATCAGCCGCTGGTTCGGCGGAAAGGACGATGAGCGCCTGGAGGCGGCTATCCACACGGACGTGGCCTTCGGCTGTCTGTGCGGCGCGCTTCTGACGGTGGTGGGCATGGTCTTTACGCCTCAGATCCTCATCTGGATGCGCACCCCGGAGGACGTGCTGCCCCTGTCCACTCTGTATTTCCGCATTTTCTTCGCCGGAAGCCTGGCCTCGGTGCTGTATAATACGTTCACAGGCATTCTCCGTGCCATCGGTGACAGCCGCACGCCCTTGCTGTTCCTGATCTTCGCCTCAGGGACCAATATCGTGCTGGACCTGATCTTTGTGGGCGCGTTCCGCTGGGGCGTGGCCGGCGCGGCGGGGGCAACGGTCATCAGCCAGGTGCTCAGCGCCGTGCTGTGCGGCATCCGGCTCATGCATATGGAGGGGGCTTGTCGGCTGAACCTGCGTCGGATCCGTTTTGACCGGGTCCAGCTGCGGCTGGTGATGAACCAGGGTATCCCCACCGGCCTGCAGAACTCTATCATTGCCATCGCCAACGTTGTGGTGCAGAGCAATATCAACACCTTCGGCGGCGATGTCATGGCCGGTCAGGGAGCATACAGCAAGGTGGAGGGCTTTGCCTTTCTGCCTATTACCGCCTTTGGCATGGCCATGACCACCTTTATCGGCCAGAACCTGGGCGCGGGACAGTACGAGCGGGCCAGAAAGGGCGCCCGCTTCGGCGTGATTTGTTCCATCGTGCTGGCAGAGTGTATTGGTGTGCTGATCTTTTTCCTGGCGCCTTATGCCGTGCGGCTCTTCAACGACGATCCCGACGTGGTGGCGGTGGGTGTGAGGGCCGCCCACACGGAGGCGCTGTTCTTCTTCGCACTGGCCATGGCCCACGGCATCTCCGCCGTCATGCGCGGCGTGGGCAAGGCCAAGATCCCCATGTATACCATGCTGGGGTGCTGGTGTTTGCTGCGCGTGGCTTACATCACTGTGATGCTGCGGTATTTCAAGGATATGCTGGTCATCTTCACCGCCTATCCGCTGACCTGGATGTGCAGCTGCGTGGTGTTCATTATCTGTTATCTGCGCATCGACTGGGAGAAGGCGGCCCGGCCCATACCATACTGATTTGAAATCCCGGAAGCAGCTGCTTCCGGGATTTTTCGTTCACAGAACAAGGGGAGAGATTTTTTTGATTTAGCTTGCAAAAGACGGGCGCTTTTTCTTGACCGCTCCTGTTCCTTGGGATATAATATACATAAAGATGTGTAAGTATCGGGTCATATACCCGTAATCGGAGGCGACGGAATGAAAACTATCGTGCGCAAGTCAATGATCCCGCTCTACGCGACGGCGGTGACGTGGGTGCTGTACGCCCTGTTTTTCCCGCTGTATCAGGTGAAACACTTCATAATCGCCGCCATCGCCGCGGCGGTGGTGGGCCTCATTGCCCGTGCCCTTTGCAAGGACGTGGTGGAAGAGGTGCCCGAGAAGGAACCGGAGCCGGAGGTCACCGGCAACGAGGAACTGGACAAGATGCTCGCCGATGGCCGCGCCGCCCTTGCCGAGCTGCGGCGACTGGATGACAACATTGCCGATGAGAAGATCAGCGCCGACATCGTGCATCTGGAGAGCGTCTGCAACCGGATCTTTGAGCAGGTCAAGGCCGAGCCCAAAAAGCTGCCCCAGATCCGCAAATTCATGAGCTATTATCTGCCCACTACGCTGAAGCTGCTGAAGGCCTACGATCAGGTTAGCTCACAGGGCGTGGAGGGTGAGAACATCAGCGCTACAAAGGGCAAGGTGGCCGGCATTATGGACAGCATCGTGGCCGCCTTCGATAAGCAGCTGGACAGCCTGTTCGGCGACCAGGCGCTGGATATCTCCACCGATATCACGGTGCTGGAGAACATGATGGCCCGGGAGGGCTTCAGCGAGGATATGATCCACAAGACCCAACACCCCAACCAGCCCGCATCCTCCGACACGGACGATGACACGGGCGAGGGGATCACCCTGGAACTGTAAACAAGACAATATCCATATACGACAAAGAAAGGAACGATGATCATGACTGAGAACAAGACTCCCGAACTGACGCTGGAACCCACCGCTGCCGCCGTTGAGATGCCTACTCTGACTCTGACCCCCGAGGCACCCGAGATGCCCGAGGTGGAGGAGAAGAAGGTCGAGCCCGTCAATATGGACGAGAACCTGCTGACCGAAGAGGAAAAGAAGGCTGTTGAGGATTTCTCCCACAAGATCGACATCCGTGACAGCAATATGATCCTGCAGTACGGCGCCGCTGCTCAGAAGAGCGTGGCCAGCTTCTCCGAGAACGCCCTGAACAACGTCCGCAACAAGGACCTGGGCGAGATCGGCGAGGATCTGAGCAAGCTGGTGGTGGAGCTGAAGGGCTTTGGCGGCGAGGAGAAGAAGGGCTTGATGGGCCTGTTCAAGAAGGGTGCCAACAAGCTGGAGACCATGAAGGCCCAGTATTCCAAGGTGGAGGGCAACGTGGACAAGATTGCCCAGAATCTGGAAAACCATCAGATCACCCTGCTCAAGGACGTGGCCATGTTCGACCAGATGTATGAGCTGAACCTGAAGTACTATAAGGAACTGACCATGTATATTCTGGCCGGCAAGAAGCGCCTGGAGGAGGTCCGCAAGGGCGAGCTGGAGGAGCTGCGCCTGAAGGCCGAGAAGAGCGGCCTTGCCGAGGATGCCCAGGCCTATAACGACTTCGTGAACCTGTGCAACCGCTTTGAGAAGAAGCTCCACGACCTGGAGCTGACCCGCATGGTTTCCATCCAGATGGGCCCCCAGACCCGCCTGCTGCAGAACAACGACACCCTGATGATCGAGAAGATCCAGTCCTCTCTGGTGAATACCATCCCCCTGTGGAAGAGCCAGATGGTGCTGGCGCTGGGCATGGAGCACGCCCACCAGGCCACCGCCGCCCAGAACGCCGTTACCGAGATGACCAATGAGCTGCTGAAGAAGAACGCCGACAAGCTGAAGATGGGCACCATCGCTACCGCCAAGGAGGCCGAGCGCTCCATCGTGGATATCGAGACGCTGCAGCACACCAACCAGCAGCTGATCTCCACCCTGGACGAGGTGCTGAACATCCAGCGCGAGGGCGCGCAGAAGCGCAAGGCCGCCGAGGCCGAGCTGGGCCGTATCGAGGGCGAGCTGAAGCAGAAGCTGATGGAGCTGCGCAGCTGATCTGACGAAGCACCGCGGCCGGTGCGCCGCATTACCTCCTTGAAAGGAGTATGAGATGAAGAAGTTATTCCAAAATCCTATCGTCGCCTGGGCCGTTCTGATTCTGGCGGTGGCACTGGCCTGCGTTTGGGGCCAGTTCCGCCGGGAATCCTATGAGTCCAAAAAGGCCACGGAACTTCTGGAAGTCGAGAAGTATCAATGGGTCAATGACAGCGCCAAGATGTTGTCTGACGCCACGGAAGCAACCGTAAAGCAGTACAATACCACCTGGAATAATAAATACTATTCTGTTGTGGCCGTGGCAACCATCCCCAAGCTGAACGGCTGGTCCGACAAGGACTATGCCGCCGCCCTGGGGGAGAAGTGGACGCTTGGCGCAGGTGATATGCTGCTTCTCCTCGTCAAGAACGGCGATTGGTACGTGGCCTGCGGCGACAATGTGCTGCGGAACATGACTGACACGCAGATGACGGAACTGAAGAAGGCCATCGACGAGCCTTATTATACCAAGGATTATGATAAGGCGGTGGAGGAATTCTTCCGCAAGGCCGATGTGTTTTATGCCCAGGCGGGCATGAGCGGCGGAGGCGGTTCGACTTCTGACGACTATTCGGAGTGGCAGGGTAGTGAGCCTGTCAAGACAGGCCACGTGTCCATCTTCAAGGTGATCCTCCTGATCGGCGCCATCTTCCTGATTTGGGCCATTATTGACCGGATCCGCTACGGCCGCTATCGCCGCCGTATTGCTGTGAATCCCGTGCCCACGGTCAGCTACTATCCCATTTTCTGGGGCCGTCCTTCCCGTGTAGCTGCGCCCCGTCCTCCCGTTGCCCCGGCGCCTCCGATGTCCGGCGTGTATCATCGCCCATCCAGCACATCCCGCCCCTCCGGCAGCTATCCCCGCGCCGGAACGACTTCGTCCCGGCCCACGAGTTCCCGCCCGGCGTCCCGTCCCGGCAACTCTGCCCGGCCCGGAAATACCTCCCGTCCCGGCGGATTTGGAAAAGGCGGTTTTGGCGGCGGCAAGCGGTAAAACCACATAAAAAAGGAACGGATCAGCTGATCCGTTCCTTTTTTATGTCAGTCCTCCATCTGCTGCCCAAGGAAAGTGGCGACGGTCTGTGCCAGTTTTTGCTCCGTCTCACCGGGGATCTTGTCCTCAGCGGAGAGAAAGAGGACCAATCCCAGTACGTCGCCCTGGCACAAAATGGGTGCCGCCACGGATGTGGTATATTTCTCAATTCCCTCGCAGGCGGGAATGGATTGACCGTTTCCCTGATAACAGTAGAGACTGCGCTGATCCATGATCTGTTCCATAGAGGCAGACAGGTGCTTGCCCAGCAGCTCCCGTTTTCCACTGCCTGCCACGGCGATGATGGAATCCCGATCCGTCACGGCGGCGGTGAGGGCTGTGCTGTGACTGAGTGTGTCGCAGAAGCGGGCGGCAAAATCCTCCAGCCCGCCGATCATGGAATACTTCTTAAAAATGACTTCCCCATCCCTGGTGGTGTAGATCTCCAGCGGGTCACCTTCACGGATGCGCATGGTGCGGCGGATCTCCTTGGGGATCACGACCCGGCCCAGGTCGTCGATCCGCCGCACGATTCCGGTTGCTTTCATATACAAAAACCTCCTGCATTTCTATCGGTTGTCTCCGATAGTATTTGCAGGAGGTTTTTTGTTATGCGCAGAAACACCGGTGAATCGTGGCCGGACTCGCAGGACGAAAGGCCGTATCGAAAAATGTGGGACGGTTTTGATCCATCGAACGATTGAAATGTCACAATTATTTTTGTATACTCTACCCAGCAGGGAAGAACTGGCGGAGGCACAGATGAACGTTTTTCAGGTGACAGAGCGCAAAAAGGAATATCTATCGCTGCTCCTGCTGGCAGATGAACAGGAGGACATGATCGACCGGTATCTGGAGAGGGGCGTCATGCTCGTACTGGACGAGGATGGGATCAAGGGCGAATGTGTCGTCACCGATGAGGGGGACGGCATTCTGGAGATAAAGAACCTAGCCGTCACGCCCGAGCACCAGCGGAAAGGGTATGGCAAGGCCCTGATCGAATATCTCGCCGACAGATACCGTGGGATCTATTCAACCTTGCAGGTTGGCACAGGCGACAGTCCGCTGACCGTCCCGTTCTATGAGAAATGCGGCTTTGTCCGCCATCATATCGTGAAGGACTTTTTTACAGACAACTATGACCATCCCATCTATGAAGGTGGCGTGCAGCTTGTGGATATGGTATATTTGCGGAGATTGCTATGAACGCCCGAATGCGAGGGATGAACCATGAAGATAGCAATTGCTTCCTTCTGTGACAGCCCGGTGCCGCTTTTGCGGGAGCGGACGGTGAATGTCATCGGCAGGATCGGACGTGGCGACTATCATGTGATCGAACCGTATTGGAAAAGCCTGTTCCGCTTTGCCTCTGATGAAGACGCAAAGGTCCGGCTGAGCTTTATCTGGGCGTCAGATAATATCGCCACGAACACGCCCGACGTTTACGAGAACGATATGGCAGTATTCTCTGAACTTCTGCACGATGCAGATGACAAGGTAAGGATGGAAGCGCCGGAATTCTTCCGTGTTCTCGGCAAACGGAGGCCGGAGTTCGTCAGACATTATCTGGAGCAGTTGCGGATAATATCAGAAACTGACAGAAACCCGGTCGTAAGGGTCCACTGTCTGGGTGCGATCAAGGCGACGGGATCGAAATAGTCAACTCGGAACCTGGGGAGGAGCAAGAATATGAAACTGTCAAAGATTTTTGAAGAAAGACCCGAAAAATGGGGATTCAGAGGCGATCCGTATTTCTGGGATTACTTAAAAAAACTCGCGGAGAATATGGATGTTATTTCTCCCGACGAACTGGAAAAGTGGATAAAAGAGGAATACTTTTCGCTTTCGGGCAAAGTCCTGACCGACAAATATATGGATTTTGCCGTAATAGAACAGTTTGCTCATGGGGGAATGAGTTCCGGCGGTGTTGATAACGAATGGTGGATGACCGAAGGAATTCCGCTTCTGAAAAGCAGGTTGACCGCGCTCTGACAATTCAAGCTTAATAGACAGCCCAAGGCTTCCTCAATGCAATCATCATCGGTGGGAAGCAAAGATGTTTCCTTATTTGGACTAAAATAGAGTTAGTTCCTTGAATACTGTTTTGATATTCACCTTACAGTCCCAACCCTAACCAGCACCGGGGAATTGCCCATTTCTTCGCTGGGATGAAAAAAACAGGTCAAATACAAGCCGTATTATTGAACCTGCTGCTCCGAGGCATGTGGTTGCGTCTGTGGGGCCGAGAATGAACTCACTGGGCAGACGTCCTTCTCCGGCTAATAATCGATTATTTGAGGTGTTAACATGGTATTACGCACAGCCTTGAAAGCGGTTGATGGCAAATTATGGTCCAATAACCGTGTACGCATCAAGCCGATGCAAACGGAGGCCGACCTGATTTACGCAGCCTATGAGTGTCAACTCCCCGAAGAGCAACAGGATTTTGTCAATCCCGCATGGTTCTCCATTGGAAGAGCGTATTTGTTCAGAGATGACAACTATCCGTGCATCATCTATAATGAGCAGATGGCGCCCATTGGCTTTATCAACCTTTGCAAATGGTTGGGCGAAGGCGATGCGTACTCATGGAGTTACTTCATTGACGAAAGATATCAGGGGAGGGGATACGGAAAAGCCGCTGCGCAAGCGGCGATTCAAATCCTGAAGGCTGCGGATCCCGGCAAGCCCATTAAGCTTGCGACGGAGAAGTGCAACGGCAGGGCGCAGCGCCTGTATGCTTCCCTTGGCTTCAGACAGCTGTTGGAGCTTGACGGGGGCGACATTGTTTTTGGAGGATAACCTCCGGGTTGATATGAGGTGATGCAAATGCAATTCAAAACAGGGCCTGGCTGGAAAGCATGTTATGACGAAGATACCGGACGGTATTTCGGCGAATACGGCGGCATACAGTCATATCATCTGTATGAGCTGACAAAGGAGCTCTACGACAGGCTGGACGAGGCAATGACCGAGGGCGAAGCCAGTACCGTCATGTACGAAGGGCGGCATCTGTACATGTCCGTTGACGACCGCTGCGGCCCGCCCTACACCATCGTTTTCGATGATGATTACGAGAAGCTGTGCCCGTGGGCGAGCGTCATGAAAAGCGGAAAAGTGTGGCCGGACGAGCTGACCGACGCGGCGGTGGAGCTATTTGAATCTGAGAAAAACAACCGTGAGCAGCGGAGAAAAAAGCGGGAGCGGCGAAGAAAAAGCAAGGAATAAAGGGTCAGTTCCAGTCGCGTGAAACAGAAAGAGGATCACCGCATGAGATTTCAACCGAGCAGGGAAATGAAGATCAGCGTTCTGCCGGAGCAGGAGGATCAACTCTGCACGAAAGAGACCATCAAAGAGATCTTCGCAAAAGATGACAAAGGAGAATGCATGGCCTACGACATCTTTGACGGGGATGTTATGGTGGGCTTTGCCATGTTTTGCGAATATCCTGCGGGTTGCTTTTTCCTTTGGAATTACGCCATCGATGCCGCGTATCAGAATAAAGGCATCGGAACAAAGGCTCTCCGGGAGCTGCTGGAATACGTGGTAGCTAACTTCGATGTAAAGCAATTCACCACCACGTACGTTTGGGGAAATGAGACTGCGAAAAAACTCTACGAGGCGGTAGGGTTTGTTGAAACCGACGTGGTGGAGGAAGAAAACTATAAGGAAGTCAATATGATACGGCGCTGATGCGGTATCGCCGCATTGACCGAATGGAAAAGCGGGCATTGACTTCGGCGGCATTTTCTGGTATGAATAGAGGCAGGAAAAAAAGGAAACGAGGTGATCATCCATGCGTGTTGAGAAAATGGTGCTTGTAACTGAATACTGTATGATGACCTCGGCTTGTACATTTTAGTCCTGACAGGATCAAAATCTGTTGATGAAACCGTGGCAATTTCGTCACGGTTTTTTCTTTTCCGAACGGATCACCCACTCTCCGAGGTCTCCATACACCGAAAAATGAAGAAATGGAGATATCAAAATGAACAATCATCAGGAAAAACGCGGAAGAGTGATCGAGGTCCGGAAAAACAGCTTTATCATCGACTGTGAGGAGCAGGAGATCTCGGCAAAACTCAAAGGGAGCTTTTACGAAGAAACTGCGGACAAGCTGCCGGTCGTGGGGGATTACGTTTCGTTTTTGTATAACCCCATGGGCGATTCGGTCATTCAGTCCGTAAGCGAAAGAAAAAGCTTTTTGCAGCGGCCCGACCAGGCAAAGACCGGCGTGATGCAGTACATGGTCGCCAACGTGGACTACTGCTTCATCGTCACATCCCTGAACGAGGACTACAGCTACAACAGGATCGCCAGATACGCCAGCATCGCCCTGCAGGGCGGAGCGATCCCTGTCGTGATCCTTACCAAATGCGATCTGTGCCCCAATGTGGGGAGATACATCCGCGAGGTGGAGACCGTATCGGATCAGATCCGGGTCCACGCAGTTTCCGCCCTGTACAGCATCGGACTGGATGAACTGGAGCAGTACTTTGTCCCGGGAACGACCATCGGCCTGATGGGCTCCTCCGGCGCCGGAAAATCCACGCTCATCAACGCCATCGCGGGCGAAGAGCTGATGAAAACCGGCGAGGTCAGGCAGTCTGACTCCACCGGAAGGCATACCACCACCCACAGACAGCTGATCAAGCTGAAGAACGGCGTATCCGTCATCGATACGCCCGGCATGCGGGAGGTGGGCATGGCACGGACCGGGGAGGGGATCGATCATACTTTTGCGGACATCATTGAGCTGGAAAGCCGGTGCCGGTTCAGCGACTGCAAACACGAAACAGAGCCGGGATGCGCGGTAAAAGCCGCCATCGCAAGCGGAGCGCTGTCGAGGGAAAGGCTGATGCTCTACAAGAGCCTTGGCGTGGAGAACACCAACAACTACGCCAAAATGAAGGAGATATCCAAACGGGTGAAGGCATATCAGAAAAACAAGAACCGGCTGATGTGAGAACGGAGGGCGAGACCGGTCCTGTAAACTGGGACCATTGCGGCATCAGCCTCGGAAACGGAAATGTGATCCATGCGTGGGATAAGGTGAGGATCGACGACTAACTGAAGATCGAGACGCTGACAGCGCTGACAGGAGATCATCCCAAATACATTGGATGGGTTCCGATTGAGCGGGTATTGGACCAAAAACCGTAAGGGAGCGGATCGCGGTTTTGCGGAGGAATACGATAAGAGGATTGTACTATCTGACAAGAGCGCCGGAAAACCCCGGCGCCCTTGCTTTTTTGTCAGTTTTTTACCCGGTATCAGGGCTTTTTTCAGTCACAAAAGGGTGAGGTGCAGCATGGATAAACTTCGGGGTCATAATGGTCATAATAATTGGCAAAAGAATAATTCGATCCCGTAAAATGTTTGGTTCTTCACGTGTGGACTCAAGATGATTGACGAGCCCAAAAAGAAGGACAATTGATCCGATTGTCAACTGGCAGGAGACAACAAGGCCGATCCGGTGTGGTATGATCGGATCATGAGGAGAACGAAAGGAATGGCCTGCCAGACTGTCCGATGAGCTGGCAGGAATTCTCCACCTGGCAGCACAGAGAATTGACCGGATTATTGGACAATGATCTGCGGTATAATGGGCGACGAAAGGGGGAGAGGACATGGCGATGAAAAAATACAAAATTGCACTGGGGATCTGCGGTTCCCACGTGTTGTACTCAAAACCGACCCGTGCCTTTGACGAGCGCAACGCGGTGGTGAAATACCTGCTCTCCGAGGGAAAAGACCCTACGGAGGAGGAAATCGGGAAACTGCTTGGGCGCGTGGTGGAACACGTACCCAAACCCCGGAAGAGAAGGGGAGCGGAAGAGCGTGATTCGGAGTGATCATTACTCCGGATCGGAAAGGACAGCTTCTGTATCGGATCATTTGCCTCATCAGCTCTTTCTACGATCTGCTTTTCAAGGAAAATGACTGGTAAGGCGGATTTCGGCTTGTGCAAGAATACCGGTAGATTTTTTTTACAATAAATATATTTTATATATATTTATTGCGCTTTTTCGGCACTTTCGGGGGGTTGACAAACCTGGAAAAATCGAGTATTTGTAGAAATAGAAGCAATTGCGCAATCGTTGTTCATGCATGGAAGTTTGAATGGAAGTGAGGAGATTTGATAATGAACAACATGAACAGAAAGAAGCCTTGGAAGATGGAGAATGGGGGATACACACCTGGTCAGCTATGAAAATACGGACCGCCTGAAGCATGAGGTGGCCTTCCACAATCCGGATGCCTTGAATCCGGACCAGATGCTCAACCCAATCCTGGACGAGTGCTTTGTCTTTGTGGAAAAGGCGCGCAGGTAACACAATCCTCCGACCCTATCCAACGATTCCCCGCAGGTGGGGTCGAAGCATCCCCAAAATACTCGCTTGATAAGGAGGAACGAACATGAAAGGCGCGATCATCGGCGACATCGTTGGCTCTGTCTACGAGTGGCACAACATCAAAACGAAGGACTTTCCCCTCTTTCAGAAGCGCTCCACCTTCACCGACGATACGGTGATGACCTGTGCGGTGGCCAGGGCGTTTCTGGAGGCGGCGAAGGATGACGCTCCCGTCGTGGAGCACATGACCCGCGCCATGCAGGAGCTGGGCCGCAAAAATCCCCATCGGGGCTACGGTGGCCGCTTCGGGCGATGGATCTACGCGGAGGATCCCCGGCCCTACAACAGTCTGGGCAATGGCGCCGCCATGCGGGCTTCGCCTGCCGGTTTTCTGGGAAAGACGGTGGAGGAGGCCTATGAATTGGGCGAGCTGACCGCCATGCCCACCCACAACCATCCGGAGGGGCTGTGTGCGGCGGGTACCACCGCAGCGCTGGTCTGGCTGGCACGGCATGGCGCAGGCAAGGAGGCGCTCTATCAATATGTATCTGACAAGTACGTCATCCCCCGGCTGGACGTCATCCGCCCTACCTACCAATTCGACGTGACCTGTATGGGCACCATGCCCGTGGCGCTGGCGGCGTTCTTCGAGAGCGACAGCTTCGAGGACGCCATCCGCAACGCCATCAGCGTGGGCGGTGACAGCGACACCATCGGCGCCATCACCGGCTCCATCGCCGAGGCGTTCTACGACGTGCCGGAGGACATCTGGCAGGAGGCCCGCTCCCGCCTTTCCGATGAGCTGGCGGCGATTGTGGACGAGTTCTACGCGCGTAAATGGGATTAAACACAGGTTATTCGAGGAAAACAGGCGCACTTTATACCACAGGTTTCTTTACAAATCACAATCGCCATGATATAGTAACCACAGAAAGAAGAAAAGGGCGCGGCCCGGAAAGGACAAAGAACATGCTTCGCAACGTGTTATCATACGAATACCTGGAGCAGATTCTGCGGGATTACCAAGATTCCCGCAGCGCTTTGTCGCGCCCATATCAGGCATACCGGGCTACGGATCACAAGGCACTCGTATAAGGTGCATCCGAACGCACAGGCCGCTTGCCTCCTATGGGGCGAGCGGCCTTTTTCTATTCTCAAGAAAGGAGAGAAACACCATGTTAGAGATCAAGGGCAAAGTGAATACCGCCGTCTGCTACGCCAAGGTGGTGGAGGACGAGGCCATCGAGCAGATCCGCCGCATGTGCGACTATGAGATCACCGCCGGCAGCCGCATCCGCATCATGCCCGACGTCCACGCCGGCAAGGGCTGCACCATCGGCACCACCATGACCGTCACCGACAAGGCGGTGCCCAACGTGGTGGGTGTGGACATCGGCTGCGGCATGTACACCGTGAAGCTGGGAAAAGTGGATATCGATCTGGAGAAAATGGACGAGGCCGCTCACTTCATCCCCTCCGGCATGAGCGTGTGGGAGGGCCGACAGGAGCGCTTCGACCTCCAGGAACTGCGCTGTTACCGCGAGCTGAAGGACAGCAAGCGATTAGAGCGCAGTCTGGGCACCCTGGGCGGCGGCAACCACTTCATCGAGGTGGACGAGGCGGCGGACGGCACCCGTTATCTGGTGATCCACTCCGGCTCCCGCAATCTGGGAAAGCAGGTGGCGGAGTATTATCAACGGCTTGCCATCGACTTAAATAAGGGCAAGGAGGAATACTTCGCCAAGCGTGACGCCCTCATTGCTGAGTACAAGGCCGCCGGCCGCCGCACCGAGATCCAGGCGGCGCTGAAGGCTCTGCACTGGTCAAGCCGCGAGGCCACTATCCCCGAGGACTTATGCTTTGTCTACGGGCAGTATCTGGCGGACTATCTCCACGATGTGGAGATCTGCCAGCGATTTGCCCGCCGCAACCGGGAGCTGATGGCGGAGATCCTGTTGCAGCGCACCGGGCTCAACGCGCTGGACGCCTTCCACACCGTCCACAACTATATCGATACCGAGGAGATGATCCTCCGAAAGGGCGCCATTGCCGCCCACGAGGGCGAGCTGGTGCTGATCCCCATCAATATGCGGGACGGCTCCGTGCTGGCGGTGGGCAAGGGCAACCCCGAGTGGAACTGGTCAGCGCCCCACGGCGCAGGCCGCATCATGTCCCGCACCACCGCCAAGGCCACGCTGGACATGGAGGAGTACCGCCGGGAGATAGCGGGGGTCTATACCACCTCCGTCAATGAATCCACCATCGACGAGGCGCCCATGGCGTACAAGTCCCTTGCCGATATCATCGACGTCATCCGCGAGAGCGTGGACGTCATCGAAGTACTGAAACCCATCTATAACTTTAAGGCCAACTGAGCCGGGATATCTGTTCCGGCTCAGCGCCGGAACAGGAGAGTACATGAAATGAGCACCATCCCGGTCATCAACGTGACCGCAACCGGGGCGAATATCGCCCGTCTGAGACAGAGAGCAGGCATTTCTGTCCGGCAGCTGCAGACCATCTTCGGCTTCTCCACGCCCCAGGCCATCTACAAGTGGCAGCGCGGCGCCGCCATGCCCACCGTGGACAATCTGGTGGTGCTGGCCGCCGTGTTCGGCGTAACGGTGGACCAGATCTTGGTCTGCGGGGACGGCGTTCCCATCTCTGTCATCGCATAAATCATCCGCCCCCTGCGGGCGGACACGGCCCCTTCGACTAACGGTCAGGTCACAGCCCTTTCAAGGCTGCAATGCAGGGTTCGAATCCCGCAGGGGTCACCAATACCGGACTGGTGTAATTGGCAGCACATTTGACTCTGACTCAGACAGTCGAGGTTCAAGTCCTTGGTCCGGTGCCATACAGCTCCGTGGTGTAGTTGGTTCAGCACACCTGCCTGTCACGCAGGAGATCGCGGGTTCGAATCCCATCGGAGCTGCCATACGGCCCCTTAGTCTAACCGGTCAGGACGCAGGACTCTCAATCCTGAAATGCCGGGTTCAAATCCCGCAGGGGTCACCATATTTGCCTGCGTGGTGGAACTGGCATACACGTCTGACTTAAGATCGGGCGCCGCAATGGATTGAGGGTTCGACTCCCTCCGCAGGCACCATGCGCATGTGGCGGAATGGAAGACGTATCAGGCTCAAACCCTGAGGCCCCTTCGGGCGTGTGAGTTCAAATCTCACCTTGCGCACCATATGCCGGATGATGTCAGACGGCGCTGACACCGGTCTTGAAAACCGCGGGCAGCCGAAAGGCTGTGGGGATCGACACCTCCGTCCGGCGCCAATCTGTTCGTGTAGCTCAGTCGGCAGAGCACCGCTCTGATAAGGCGGTGGCCGCAGGTTCAAATTCTGCCGCGAACACCAAAATACTGCAGGGTCGTCTAACGGTATGGCCGCGGTTGCAAACACCGTTCAGATGCGGGTTTGACTCCCGCCCCTGCAACCATATGGGTCGGTGCGGAAAGCGGCGAAACCAGCGGGCTGTAAACCCGTGACATCAGAAACATCGAAGGTTCGAGTCCTTCCCGGCCCACCATCCAAGGAACCTCTTTTGCCTGCCAGGGCAAGAGAGGTTTTCTTGTTGAACGAGCTCACGGTATTTGATATAATCACCTCAACAGATCGGTATTTATGGAGATGATTCATATGAACTATAAAGTTATTAACAAAGAAACATACTATCGAAAAGGAGTGTTTCGGCACTTTTCGGAGGATTGCAAATGCTCGACCTCCATGACGGCGAGAATTGATGTCACGGATCTTGCTCATTATTCCAGAGAGGCAGGGACAAAGTTCTATATCAATTTTCTTTATATCCTCTCAAAAGTTCTCAATTCCCGCGAGGATTACAGGATGGGTTATCTTTGGCAGACAGATGAACTGATCTGTTATGACGTGATCAATCCTACACAGTATGTTTTTCATGAAGATACGGAAACCTGCACTCCTGTTTATACAGAGTACTATGAGGACTATGAAAAGTTCTACGCGGCCGCTTTGCGGGATGTTGAAGAGGCAAAGAAGACAAGGGAATACGGGTTGGATATGGTGAACCATCCCAACTGGTTTGATGCATCGTTTATATCGTGGCTCTCTTATGATTCACTGAATCTTGAGCTGCCCGATGGATATTTGTTTTTTGCGCCGATCATCAATTGGGGAAAATACAGGGAAGAAAACGGCAGACTTGTCATGCCTGTGACTGTTCGCCTGAATCATGCGATTGCTGACGGTTATCTGGTCGCAAATGTATTCCGCCTCTTGGAGCAGGAAATCAAATCTTTTGTTGGAATATAATCGGCAAATATACATCTGTCGAGATACCGTGAAATCGAGATCTGTGAACATGGTGGTGCGAATGGATCAGAAAAGAATCAAGCTCATGCCTATGACAGCCGACATGTATCGCTGCTATTACAAAGAGTATGAGAATGATCCGGATCTGTTCCTTAAAGGCCAAACGTATTTTTCTTATACATACAGCGAAGAAAAAGCCGATAAAGATGTTCAGCGACAGAAGGATTTAAAGCGGATAACCTGGTACATTCTGAGGGACAAGGCACCATTGGAGAGGTTTTAAAGAGATAGCGAAACATGCCCTCGCGCCGGATGCGGCGCGAGGGCACGATTTCTATGGTGGGTTTTCAGTCTGGATCTCCCGGCTGCGGGCAGCCAAAACCGGGTAATGGCTAAGAACAAATCCCTACTGTTCTTGATGCCGAATTGGCATCAGATACCCCTGGCGGATGCGCATGGTGAAGTGGTCAAATTTAAGTTGAGAAGAATTCCAGCAGCCGTTTCCGATAATCCGGCGCCGTGTCGAACGCCGCATGTCCATAGCCAGTATACATATACAGTCTGAAATCCGCACGGTGGTCCAGGTTTGCTGCGATCTCCATTGTCGCATCTGAATCGAGGACGCTGTCCTCATATACGCCAACTGCCAGGACCGGGCATTGGATCCTACCCAGTTCGTCCACGACGTTGAAGCCTTTTGTACCCTCGACAAAAATGATCAACCGTTCCAGGTCTTCATCCGTTACGCTCTGGGCCGCGTTGATCAGCGTCTCCCGGTACTGCTCAAACACTTCGGGCGGGTAGATCTCCCTCCCGAAATCCAGATATAGTCCGACAGTATCCTTTTCCCTCGCCAGCTGCGCCCATTTTTCCAGAACGCGGTATTGGGGCTCCTGCACATGGGCCGAGGTGGAACCCAGCGCCATTTTGCGGACCAGTTCCGGATGCTCAATGGCGATCACCAGAGCGATCATCCCGCCCTGGGAGGCGCCGAAGAGACACACGTCCTTCAGCCCAAGTTTTTGAAATGCTTCTGCCGTATCCAGCGCCATCTCGCGCACGGTATAAGACGGCGGAATGTTGCTGCGCCGGTCAAACACATAAATGGTAAAGCGATCCTCAAGGGACCGGTACGCAGCCGCGATGGCGTCTGCAGCTCCCATCACGCTCTGAATGCTCAAACCGGGCAGGATGACCAGCGTTTGTTCTCCCTTTCCAAAGTGAAAATAGTCCATTGAAAACGTGTCTGTGGACACAGTTTCGATTTGAATACCCATGGCGATTCCTCCTGAAACCGGGATTTGTCAATCCGCTGCCGATGCCTTTTTCCGGGCCGCTTTCTTGGCTCGACGCTGCGCCCTGTTATTGGACTCTGAAGCAAAAACCTCAATGGCGGCGTCTGTCATATCATCATCCCAGATTTCACCTGTGGTAATCGTCTCAGCCCAGGGACATATTTTCTGATAATCTGTGTCCAGAATAACCGTATATGGCGGTCCGCAGCGATCGTTTACCGTCATATATAAATGACGGCCTTTGCTGATCAGCCCGGTGGGCCATTCGATGTCGGGGTCATCCACATGGTCATATATTTCCCTGGTTATCTCATACAGGTCGTGATTGACTCCGCCTCCGATCTCGGCGGTATATCGCCCGGTTTCCGGATCGTAGCAGCATCTCCAGCCTCTTCCTTTTTTGAATTCCATCGCAGCCTCCCATCTGTTTCGTACTGGATGATTTGCTTCAATCCCGTATCCTGTCATCCAATGATTTTCGTGAACCCGCATTTGTCACCAGATGAACGGGATCACCTTGAATTTTACTTTTTCTTTGTACTCCTTATATCCCGCCAAGCCCTGTGTCAAAACTTCTTCTTCGTTTTTGATCCGTTTTGCAATGATCGGAAGATAGAAGAGCAATATGACAAAGGATATTGGCGAACCAAGGACAAGGCCCATTGACAGGAAGAGAAACACGGTTGCGGAGTACATGGGATGACGTACAATTCCGTATAGGCCCGTATCAATTACCTTCTGCTGTTCCTGTACCTCCACGGTTCGCGACAGATAGGCGTTCTCACGCAAGACTTCCGCATACATCACATAAGCCGCCAGAAATATACCGGCTGCGGCAATCGCTGTCCAACGCGGCATAACGATCCAGCCAAAACGATAATTCAGCCCCGCAGCGACAAAGGCGGCGAGAAACATGATCCCGCTCAGGATGATCACGGCCTTCTGCTCTTCTTCACTCTCTTTAGCGTTCAGGCGCTTTTGCAGCAGCTCCGGATTTCGCAGCATCATCACGATCCCCGCAAAGAACATGGGAATGAAAAGAATGCCAAGCAGGAGCCATCCATTCCAATAGTGAATCGTTCCAGCCGGGAGAAACAGGAGCAATGCGACCAGTACCAGACCGAAAACGAATTTGGCAATCGCCTGAAAAAACAGTTTTATCGTCATGGACTCACCTTCTCAAATCCAAACTTGTCTTCACCGGTTAATATCTCTGCCGATCCGATAGCACTTAAAATCGTGGCCTGCTCTTTGGTTCGATTATAATGGAAAGGCGCACGCATTTCAATAATTCAGTGACAAATGCTCCTCTCTTTTGTCCGCAGGGCAAAAGAGAGGGGACAGGTGGCGGGCAGGGAAGGACAAGGGGATATTTCTCCGCGCCTGCAACGCCTATGCCGAATCCGTGGGTGAGTGCGAGCCGGACGGCTTCAACACCGGTTTTCGTCTGGGAGCACGGTTCGCGATTGACACCTTTTTATCAGCGAAGGTCTCTCCGCAGTATCGTTTGAAAGACAGGAAATAAGGCTTGCCCCTGCCTCGCTTTTGCGAGGCAGGGGCAAGCTTACTGTCTGAAAAATCTTTGATCCCGGTCAGGCCAAGGCTTTCGAGCTACCTCCTCGCCACCTCGCAGACCCCCTTCAGGGGCATTCCTCTGTATTCCAGGCAGAGCATGGTCAAGTCGTCAAACTGCTCGGCACCACCCACAAACGCATCCACTGCTTCGCGAACCGTTCTCAACACTTCCTTTGGGCTTACGTCTGTATTCCCGTTAAGCGCATCCAGCATTCTCTCTGTTCCGAACATCGTTTTCTCTCCGTTTGTTGCCTCCGGAACACCGTCAGTATATACGAAAACTTTATCATCCTTTTCCAATTGAATCGTATATTCACGGTATTTCGATCCTTCCATGCCGCCGAGGACAAAACCGTGTCTGTCCTTCAGCAGCTCAAAATGCCCCTCCCGGCAAATGGCAGGATACTCGTGTCCGGCATTGGCGCAGGTCATTTTACCGCTTGATATTTCTAAAATCCCGACCCATGCCGTTACAAACATCTCTGTCCTGTTATCGGCGCAAAGGGCTTCGTTCGCCTTCGTCAGGATCTCCGCCGGGCCGATTCCCAGTTTGGCGAAGTTCTGCAGGATCGTCTTGGAGATCATCATGTACAGAGCTGCCGGAATACCCTTCCCGCTCACATCCGCGATGATAAGACCCAGGTGATCCTCATCGATCAGGAAGAAGTCGTAGAAATCGCCGCCGACCTCCTTCGCCGGATCCATGCTGGCGTGGAGATCAAATTCCGCTCTGTTCGGAAAAGCCGGAAAGGTGGAGGGCAGCATGGCCTCCTGGATCTGTGTTGCCATCGTCAGTTCCGTTTGCGTAGCGGCCAGCTTCCTGCTCCTGTCGTTGAAGAGGACACAGTACATCAATATAAGCGACAGAAGAACCGCTGCATACTGGGTTGCGTAAGCGAAAGCTCCTCCCGACGCTATGTATTCGGCAACAGGAATCAAGATGAACGACATGGCGGCCCATTTCTGCCTGCGGGAGCCGACGGATCTGATAATCAAAACAGTGGTAACCGAAGACGCCACAATTAGAAAGATATCCTCTAATATGGGCAAGTTCCCTCTGCCGTATACTCCATTGGCATTCACTGAGAAGCTGATTGGATGGAACACATTGCCGAGTACGATCACAACAGAAAGAATCAGTACAACAGGGAACATCCTGTCTGCCCACCCTGCCAGTTTCCCCTCGAAATTTAGGGTTCTTCTCACATACAGAAAGAAGAGATAGATCATGGCAAGATTGAGACACTTGCCAAGCAGACAGCACACGAAGTATGCTGTGTGCCACTCAGGAACCCCTGCAACAAACCAAATCCATTCATTGAGGGCAAAAGAGGCGCTTTCCATGACAACCAGCGCGCTAAAGCTGCGGCTGGCATGATCCACCTGACTCATGCAGCCATAAAAAAGAACCGCGCAGACAAAGGCGCCGAGCACGTCCGTGCCGGCATGGAACAGGGATGCGGCATCTAAACGGGGATTATCGAAAAACTGCAGGCCCAGAATAAGACTGCCAAAAGCCAGCACAATGGAAATGCCAAGTCCGATGTAAATCGTTTTCTTTTTCAACATTTTGGTACCCCTCACCATTCCCTCTGCCAAACAGATCCCGATCGGTCGAGATAATGACACGATTAACCCTCAAAACAAGCAACACAGAAGCGGTTTGGCTTTGACCTGGTGACCGTCACCGAGAATCCGGCTCATATTTCGCAGACGATATCGCCGATAATCGCGCCTTTCATGTGATGGCACCTCTCAGATCAAAATGCCGTTGCAGTGGTCGATTTCGTGCTGGATGATCTGGGCGGGGAAGCCGGTAAAGGTCTTCAGCCGCAGCTGCATGGCCTCGTTCTGATACCGGACTTTGATAGAGCGATATCGTTTTGTCCTCCGTACACCGGTCAGGGAAAGACAGCCCTCCTCGGCCTCATAGGACCCGCTGGCCTTTACGATCTCCGGATTGAGCATCACCATGTATGAGCCATCGTTGTCAAACACAATGACGCGCCTGGCAACGCCGATCATATTGGCGGCCATGCCGACACAGCCGTCCTTGTGGGCGATCAGCGTGTCCAGCAGATCCTTTGCCACGGGCAGATCCTCTGCCGAGGCCGGCGCAGACTTCTGCGCCAGAAAGATGGGATCCTTCATGATCGGTCGTTCCATATAATCCCTCTCTCATTTGCAAGTAGACATAACGCATAGTCCAAAGCGCGGGAAATGTTTTGCCGCACCCTTTGCGGGGTTTATGCCTCCGCGACCTCCACTAGCTCGATGGTAAAATTCAGCTCCTTGCCGGCCATCTCGTTGTTGGCATCAAAGGTGATGGTTTTCTCATCTTTGGCGACAACCTTGACGGAGAAGGGCTGTCCGTAGATATTCTGCAGATAGACCTCCTCACCTACGGAAAGCTCCTCGGATCCGGGAACGGCGGCGATCTCCACGGTAAATACGGCGTTGGGATCGATTTCTCCATAGGCCTCAGACGGCATCAGATGGACCTGCACAGTCTCGCCGACCTCCATGTTGGCCACCGCTGCGTCAAAGCCGCGGATCATCATGCCGGTGCCGCAGGTAAACTCAAGAGGCTCATTGCGGTCATAGGAGGAGTCAAACTGTGTGCCATCGTTGAAGGTGCCCCGGTAGTGGACCCGGCACTTCTTGCCCACGTTTTTGCCCGTCATGGTGAACTGGGGGTGGCAGCCGTGGCATCCACCGCTGTGGCAGTCGCCCTCGCCGCAGTCATGATCACCGCAGGAGTGATCCTCATCGTGGTGATGGTCACAATTCACACCGGAGCTGATCAGCTCGCCCCGCAGATAGGCGTCCACCGCCTGGTCCGCGTTTCCGGTTGCGCCGGAGCAAAGCTCGATACCCTGTTCGGCAAGAGCCGTCTGTGCGCCGCCGCCGATGCCGCCGCAGATCAGCACATCGATTTTGCGGTCGCCCAGCAGGGAGGCCAGGGCACCGTGACCGCTTCCGTTGGAGCTGATCACCTGAGAGGAGGTCACCTGACCGTTCTCCACCTCGTAGATCTTGAACTCCTCCGTGTGGCCGAAGTGTTGGAACACTTCGCCGTTTTCATACGTGACTGCAATTCTCATAGCTTATTCTCCTTGTTTTAATAGATTCATGGCTTCACGGTATTTTTCCACCCGCTTCAGGTCCTTTTCGGTCACAACCGGAAGCCGGGATAGATCACTGTTGTGTGTCAGGTCGGCAAGCTTTACAGTCCTTGTGATTGGATTGCTTTTCAGCCGTTTCACGTAATCGAGATACGGCACGGACGGATCGTGGGTCATGAGAGCAAGCGCATCCGTCACGGAATCGGGGAAGCCCATCCTCCGCAGGTCCTCCAGCGTGTAATCCGTATCCTCCACCACGTCATGGAGCAGTGCAACGGTTACGGTCTCCTCTGTATCCATCTGCTCCGCCAGATGGAACGGATGGAAGACGTAGGGCAGGCCGCTCTTGTCTGTCTGCCCCTGATGGGCCTGGTACGCCAGCTTCATGGCCTTGTTTGTCATCTCTGTGTAGATCATGGGCGCATCTCCCTTATCCCAATTCAAATGACGAGGCATCAATCGGGGTCATATCCAGATGGGGAGGACAGAGAAAATAGTTTTCCCGGTCCGCACAGCTGTCATTCCACTCCGATTCGGAGCAGATCTTGTTTTCCTCCCGATCCAATACAATGCCGATCTCCGCGCAAACCAGCCGACGGATCCGCTTTCCGGCATCCGGTGTAATGAGCCCGTTTTTCACATAACCGACGGTCACGGTGAGATCGGAACGCACCGCCGTCACCGCCAGACCGGTATCGCCGTCCATGCCGCTGTTGATATCGACGCTGATTACAAATGCGCCGCTCTCATTGATCTCCTGAATGGCTTCTGCATAGCTCTGGCGGACGGCTCCCTTGAAGCCGGTGCCCAGCAGGCAGTCTACAATGATGTCACTGCCTGTCATACAGCCGGGTGTATAGGGCTCTGCCTTTACACCGAGAGCTTTCGCTCTGCCGGCAAAAAACGCGCCGTCATCCGACCACTTGTCGCTGAGCATGACGATGCGGCTGTCGATGCCATTGCGTTTCAGGATGTACGCCAGCGCATAGCCGTCGCCGCCATTGTTGCCGGATCCCACGGCGATGGTGATGCTGCCGTGCCACTGTGCGGCCAGAAAGACACCCATGGCCGCACGGTACATCAGCGTGGGGCCGGGCACATATTTCTCAATGGTCAGCGCGTCGCTCCGGCGCATATTGCTGACAGAGATACAGTCCAACATGATGCAGCTCCTTTTAGGCGGTTGAAAGATCGCGACAGCAAACCCTTGTCAATTCCGCCTTCAACGTTTTTTGCTTAATGGTCATTATATCATAGAACTGCTGGGAGTGGAATATCTGCCAATCAAAATCTGCCGTGATGTAGGGGGAATGAGAAAAACGGATCGTGCGATTGAGCATAGTATCTATAGGAAAACAGCCGACAGGCTAATACCGGTCGGCTGTTATACGTGTCTTTTGGTTGATTTACCGGGCCTTGCGGGCCTTGCGGACGGCCAGGATGCGGTTCATCTCATTGTAGACGATCATGTAGCCCTCGTCCACGCCCATGCCGGGCTTGGCCAGGATCTGCGCGGGCTGGGTGGCCATGGCGCAGTGGACGCAGACCTGAGCGCTGCGGTCGGTCTCGTTGCAGGTGCCGCCCTGATAGGCGCCGATACCCTTGGCCTTGCAGTAGAGAACAGCCTCGATGGTGTTGTTGATGCCGCCCAGATCGGGGGTCTTGATCTGCACCATGTGGCCGGCCTTGTTGTCGGCGAACAGCTTGATGTCCTCCAGGGTGTTGCACCACTCGTCGGCCACCAGCTCCACGTTGATGCCCCGCTCGTCCAGCTCGCGGGTCAGACCGGCCAGAGCGATCATCTGGGTCTCACGGTCGCAGTCGCAGTCCATGGGGCCCTCAATACGCAGGTGGAAGGGCTTGGCAATCTCCTCCAGCTTGGCCAGATAGTCGGCCATGGCCTTGTAGTTGTTGTTGCCGAAGGCGGCGCCGATGGTGCCGTACACGTCGATGTGCAGGATGGGCATGTAGCTCTCGTCGGTGCGCATGTTCAGGATGCGGTCGCGCAGCCATGCCACGTACTCGGCCAGCTTCTCACCGTTGCGGCCCAGCTTGGTGTCCACGTTGTTGATCAGGGCGTGGGGCAGGACCTGTGCGCCCTTGATGATCATCTTGTCGGCGTTGTTGTAGCGGTCGTCGCCGGACTGGGTGAAGATGGCGATGGGGGTCTCGGAGATGGTGCAGCCGTACTCATCGGCAACAACCTCGCACATGAGGCGGCCGGTGGCCTTGGCAACGGCGTCCAGAATGGCCTGGGACACGCCATAGCGGATGGCGGTGTGCAGGCGCTTGCCCTCCACCTGAATGGCCTCCATCATGGCGCACAGGCCGCGGAAGTCATTGGCTTCCTTGCCCACCAGCTGGGGCTTGATGTACTTGTCGATAATGGGGATGAAGTCGCGGGCCAGGAACAGGGGATCGCGGCCGCCCGCGCCGGAGTACTGAACAGCCGCGCAGTCGCCATAGGCGATCTGGCCGTCCTCCAGAACCAGCATCACAGAGATGGACTCGCCGGCCTGGCGCACGGAGGTGAAGCCCTCAGTGACAGGATCGCCGATGTAGAACACACCGTCGTGGCCAGCGCCCTTCTTGATGGCGCGCTGGTCGTCAAAATAGAAGCCGGTACGGCCGGGGGAGCAGATAACGTCAACAATTTTCATGGGATGATCCTCCTAATCAGATTTGTTATCAATAGCGGGGGCGGCCCACCAGACG
The DNA here is from genome assembly GCA_947168655.1 of uncultured Oscillospiraceae bacterium. Classification (GTDB taxonomy): domain Bacteria; phylum Bacillota; class Clostridia; order Oscillospirales; family Oscillospiraceae; genus Vescimonas. Next base: position 4,981 of record CAMVMU010000012.1, on the reverse strand, counting down.
GCCCTTGCCGATGGCGTACACGTCATCGATGACCATCTGGAAGGAGGCGGCGCGATGCTCAAACTGGGCACGCTCGCTGATCTTGGCGGCGTGGAAGTCCTTCAGGTCCTGGGTGAAGGGCAGGTTGCCGGTGTTCAGGATGCGGACGGCACCCTCGTTGTCGCGGCAGGGGAGCATGAGGCCGGCATTGGCACGGCAGGGGGCAAAGGGCACATCCAGAGCGCCGGCCTCCACACCGCGGCATACGCCGATGGCGATGTCGCCGTTGCCCAGCTCGAAGCACTTGTCCACGATACAGCGGGTCTCCTGGCGGATGATCTCCATCTCCTGAGCCAGACGGACGTCGTTGAAGCTCTGATCCGCCATCATGTTGACCACCTGCTTGGTGCAGCGCAGACCCTGGGCGTTGGCCTCCATGGTGGGGATGCCCACGGCCTCGTGGGGGCTCTTGACGATGACCTTGGTGGCGCCGGACAGAGCGGCGATCAGGCTGCCGGAGGAGATGACGCCGAAAGCCTTGGCCTCGTCGGCGGGGAAACCGCCCATCCACTGGTGCAGCACGGTGGTGACCACCACGTCACTGTAGCCGTATTTGACCAGATACTCGTCGGTCAGCTCCTCCAGGACCCGGATGGCTGCGATGTCCTGAACCAGGTTGCCGCACTGGCCGTAGCCAACGGTGATGTTCTTCACACCCTGCTCGGCGGCCAGCAGCGCCTCGATGATGGCGGCGGCGTGGGAGATGCAGGGGGGCACCAGGGTACCGGTGAGGGGGCCGTAGGGCTCGCGGTTGATGGACACGCCCATCTCCTCGTACAGGCCGGTCAGACGGTCCACGTACTGCCAGTCGCGGATGGTGCGCTCCATGGGGATGTTCTTGCAGTAGGGCAGGTTGTAGGAGATGCCGCCGCCCTCGTAGCTGGTGAAGCCGCCGGCGTAGGTGATCTCGGTGAGCAGACGGGCGTCGGGGGTGCCGTGACGGACCTGCACGGGGGTATGTACGCTTTCGATGACGCGGCGGCAGCCGGCGACGCCGTGGTTCACGGCCGGGAAGCCGTTGAGCATGGCGCGGTCCAGACGCAGGGACTCGTTGATGCCGTTCTCCGCCTCCTCATAGCGGTTCTGACGGGTGTAGCTGTCAATGGTGGTGGGCAGGAGATCCGCCTCGCCTTCCTTCTCCAGGTACTGCATCAGCTTGATATGCTCCTCAATGACAGGCACACCGGCGCGGGGCTGAACCAGCGTCTTGTGAGCGGCTTTGGCGGCAATCAGCTTCTTGGAAAAGATGCGATCCTCGGGCATGGACTTGTGATAGTCCACGGCCTCCTGCAGATCCACGTCCTTTCCGGTGGGCCACTGGGCCAGAACCTCCTGGCGCAGGCGGGCAAACTCGTCGTCAGGAATGCGCTTGTTCTGTATATCCATCGTTTTCAAGCTCCTTTTTCATAATTCGCAGCGCTGTCTGGGGGTAGTGGGAGGACAGAAGACCCATGGCAGCGATGATGTAAGATCGGTCTACCCGGATCTCGGCGCCCAGGGGGCGCAGAGAGCTGGGTTTGGCGGGGTCAAATAGGGCGTGGGATGCAATCTGCGCGGTGCGTTTGGTGTGGATCAGGCTGCCGCCGGTGACGATGACCTGCTTGACCTCCGTGAGGTTTTTGCCGGACTGGACAAAGGTTTTGCCCATCATGGTGTAGGTTTCCTCGATGGTGCCGGCGTGGCGGCTGACCGCCGTCTCGATGGCCAGGGAGGCCAAAGCGTAGTCCAGCGCCTCCAACTCGGCGTCGTCGCCGGGGACCACGTCGGTGTGAACGGCAAGGTAGTCAACCAGTTCCCTGACACGTTCGTTGGGCAAACCGGACAGGGTCGCAACGGCGTCGATGCCGGCAGCCTCCACGATGCCGCGGATGCTGTAGCGCATGCCGATGTCTCCCTCCACGGTTCGCTTGGAGAAGGGCTCAGGCAGGCCCTTGTAGACGGTGTTCATCTGGCGGGGCATGCCGTCGGCGATGGAGTAGACGTCGGTGGTGGCGCCGCCCACGTCCACGGCAATCAGATCGCCGATGCCGATTTCCCCGTCGCAGCCCTGGGCCAGCAGATTCATGGCCTGGAGCACAGCGGAGGGCGTGGGCATCATGATGTCGTCCAGCAGAGCCGCGGCGTGGCTGAGGCCCTTGGCCTGAATGATGCGCTTGAGGAAAATGTCACGGATCTGCTTCTGTGTGGGCTCGATGTTCAGCACGCCGAACTTGGGCATCACGTTGTCGCAGACGTAGACCGTGCAGCCCTCCAGAATACGCTGGCATTCCCGGGCCGCCGTGCGGTTGCCGGCGATGACGATGGGAAAGTCCGGGGACAGCGTGGCCAGCATGTGGGAGTTGTGGACGATACACTCGGTGTTGCCGCCATCTGTGCCGCCCACCAGCAGGAAGATGTCCGGCCTGATGGAGCGGATCTCATCCAGATCGTCCTCTGTCAGTTGGAAGGAGTAGACCTTGATGACCTTGGCGCCCGCGCCGAGACTGGCAAGGCGCGCGGCCTCGCTGGTCAGCTCCGGCACCAGGCCGCTGGTGACCATCCGCAGCCCGCCGGCGGCGGAGGAGCAGGCGTAGGTCTCCGCAAAGTCCAGCTTGCCGCACGTTTCTTCCAGCTTTGCCAGAGCATTGTGCAGGCCGTTGTTGATGTCGGTTTCAATGGTGGTATAGGAGGAGGCGGTGCCCAGGATGGTCTCGCCCTCCACGTCCACGGCGGTGACTTTGGTGTATGTGCTGCCGAAATCAATGAGCAATACGGGCTTCATGCCGCTCACTCTTTCCCATCCAGCAGCTCATGCAGTGCGGCAATGGTGGTCTCGGGAGGGGTTCCGGGAGGGAAGGCGCGGTCAAAGCCCATGGCCTTGAAACGCTTCTCCACATCCTCAAAGGACTGCTTGCCGATGACGATGTTGCCGCCCACCAGCAGGGGGATGCCCTTCAGACCGGCCTCATCGCACTTTTCGCGCATGCCGCGGCAGTCCAGCTCACCCTGACCGTACAGGGAGGAGATGACAATGGCGTCGGCATTGGACTCAATGGCGGCGGCGATGTACTCCTCCTGGGACACCATAACGCCCAGATTGACCACCTCAAAGCCCGCCTCCGTGAAAGCGTGGTAGAGGATCTTGTTGCCCACGGCGTGAACATCCGCGCCGATGACGCCGATGACCAACACCTTCTTGCGCTTTGTTTCTTCCATAGATATGTACCTCAATTCTGTGGGATTCTTGGTGGAAAAATGCATTGTTCTATGCCTATATACTATATTGTTCCATAACATAAGTCAAGAAAAAGATGGAATTTGCAAGAAAAAGTTCACCGCTTGCAAGCAAGCGGTGAACGGTTTTCTTTATGCTCTTACTTATAGCCTTTTTTCTCCCGAAGACGCTCAATTCGCTCCGTCAGGTACATCATGGAGCCCTCATCCACCTGGTAGCGCCAGCGGATCAGGGAGTGTTCTGCATCAAAGGCCCGGAGGGATTGCAAAACCGGGGCCGGGCAGTAGGTCTCGAAGCCGTCGGGAACCACCAGAGCAGACAGATGGGAGAGATAGGCGGTGATATCCGGCACCTCGTCCAGGAGCCTGGGCTGCTGGATCTCCGCATCCTCGGCATAGGTGGAGCAGACACCGTAGATCAGATCGCCGAACCGATGGCTGCGGCAGAGGATGCCCACTCGCTGGCCGGGAACCAGGCGCAGAATCCGCGCAACGGTCTGAGGAGTCATGCGCAAGGCGATCTTGGCGATCTTCTCCTTCTGGGAGACCACGTTCTTGAGCACGTCGGCGTGCTCGGCGCTGGTGACAATGAGGTCCATGTCCTCACCGATGCGGTAGGGGTATTGTTCCACGTCCCGCAGGAGATGGGAGTAGAGGTCCACGGGACCAACCACCCTGTGAAGCTGATCCGCCAGTTGGGAAAGCGCTTCCGGGTTGCACTCTACCAGGGCGATCTTCAGGTTGTCCTGATGGAGTGTGCGCTCCCGCAGCTTCAGATCCAGGAAGATGTTGATCTCCGTCATAGAGAAGTCCAGCTGTTCCATGGTGTCCAGCATCTGGTCGATAGCGGCCATGGCCCGCTCCTTCCGGCTGTCGGAGGTGGCGGGCTGATAGCTCACGAAGGTGCCGCGGCCCTGCACCTTGCTGATGGCGCCGCGGCGCTCCAGCTCATCGTAGGCCCGCTTCACCGTGCCCCTGGCCACACCCAGCTGTTCGGCCAGATCCCGCACGGTGGGCAGCTGCGTGTCGGCCGGCAGGGAGCCGTTTTTGATCCGCGCCAGGATCATGTCCACCAGCTGCTGATAGATGGGGATGCCCTGCTCCGGGTGCAGCTGGTATAAATCCAACAAAAGGCCCATCTCCTTTACAATGATATAGTACAATCATTGTATAGAGATGGGCCAATTTTGTCAAGTGGATTAGGAAAGACTTTCCAGATAATCCTTCCGTCCGGTCTCATAGAGGTTGTTGCCTTCACTGTCGATGATGACCACCACGGGGAAGTCCTCCACCTCCAGGCGGCGGATGGCCTCGGCACCCAGATCCTCATAGGCGATGACCTCAGCCTTTTTGACGCACTTGCTCAGAAGGGCGCCGCAGCCGCCGATAGCGCCGAAGTACACGGCGCCGTGTTCCTTCATAGCTGTGATGACCTCGGGGCCGCGCTTGCCCTTGCCGATCATGCCCGTCTCACCCAGGGCGATGAGGGTGGGGCTGTAGGCGTCCATACGGTAGGCGGTGGTGGGCCCGGCGGAGCCGATGGCCTGGCCCTCCCGTGCAGGGGTGGGGCCAACGTAGTAGATGATGGCGTCCTTCACGTCCAAGGGCAGATCCTTTCCCTGGGCGGCCAGCTCGCACAGCCGCTTGTGGGCGGCGTCACGGGCGGTGTAGATCACGCCGGAGATCAGGCAGCTGTCACCGGAGTGGAGCTTGCGGGCCTCCTCACGGG
>CAMVMU010000011.1 GCA_947168655.1 uncultured Oscillospiraceae bacterium | reverse complement strand
TGACCATGATCTCAGCGCTGCCGGGCACGAACATGTCCAGCACCCAGCGCTTCTCATGGTTGGGATTCTTGCCGTCCAGGTTCTCGAAGTGCCACTCCACCAGGCTGGCCTGGCACAGGGCCTCCAGCACCGTGTTCAGGTGCTCGTCGTCATAGCCGCTCAGCTTCTTCAGCTGGGCGAAGGTCTTGGGCTTGCGCTTGCCCATCTTCAGCGCCAGATCCAGGCAGTGGTCAGCGACCTCTTTGCCGTACCGCCGCTCGGCATACTGGATGCCGCAGTCAATGCCCCAGTACTCAGGCGCATTGGTGGACATCTTCTCCAGCCCCAGCAGGATTTCCTTGCGATCCGTGATGATTTTTCCAAGCTTGAAAATCTTTTCGTCGCGGGTCATCTGTGCCATATTCATTCCCTCATTTCATTCAGTTCCAAATCGTTCTAACGACATAATACGTCATTATACTCTTATAAAATACCATGTGATCGGGAACGGTGTCAAGTAAACTCCCACAGAATCCTCTTCTTTTGTTCTCTTGCCAGGGCAAAAGGCGGCTTTTTGATCGTAAAACGGAACGGGAAGGTGATCAAGCAGTAAATCATGGCATCGTTGTGATGCAGATCCCCACCAAAACCTATTGACTTCCCCCCAGAGGAAAGCGTACAATATCTTTTGTCGAATCATGCGTTATAACGATGCTGCGCCAAACCGCGCCGTTATAGCCGAAATGGCGTTTTAGTGCTGACATTTGTGTTTATGCGGAAGATCTTTTTGCTAAGCGGGGTAAATGCAATGATAAGAAGAATCGTAAAGGGCTTTCTCGTCGGCGGGTTAATGGGCTTGATCGGCCAGGTCATCTTCCTTGTTATCTCCAAAACAGCGATCCCGTCCGATATGATCGTGCCGGCAACCATGCTCACGTATGGTTTTGTTTCCGTCGCGTTGATCCTCAGCGGGTTGTACTTCAAGCTGGCGGCTTTCGGCGGACACGGGGCGGACCTCCCCATCAGCGGCCTCATGTTCGGGGCAGCCATGACGTGTGCCGACGCCAAACGGTCGGGACGCGGTACGCTGGCTTCTTTTTTCGCGGGCTTTTGGATGATCATGAAGATCCTGGGCGCCGGCTTTGTGGTGGCTTTTGTTCTGGGTCTCGTGCTGGGGCCTTACAAAGGAAGCGTACCCGTTGAAGCGCCTTCCCTGGGAATGCAGTTTCTCTGGGCGTTTGTTGTCTGCGGTTTGCTCTGCGCATTTGCCCAGCTCCTGACGGAGGCGAAAGTCCCCTTCCCCATTGTGGCAATGGCGCTGATCGCCATCGGCGGCGGTTTGCTGACAAGGTTTGGCGTGCTTGACACCCTGAACACCTTAACAGGCGCAGGGGCCACCGTCACCGCTGTCGGCTGCGGCAATGGCGCTTACGGTACGGGCATACTGGCAGCCGCCGGTATTTGGGTTCCGTTTTTGATCACGGTGCTTCTCAACTGCGTTCTGGTCGCCATGGGATCCCTCTGCGGGCTGGCCCTCGCCGGAAAGAACCCTGATAAATAAGGTAGATCATTTCTCAACATAAGAGAACACGGTTTGCAGTCTCTGCCGCCACTTCATTCCGGCGGAGAGTGCAAGCCGTGTTCTCCTTTTGTCTGCTTTTGCATTTGCGGAATCTGCGTTATCTCAGTCTCTTCCGAACAGATCGCGGGTATAGACCTTGTCCTGCACGCTTTCAAGCTCGCTGTCGCAGCGGTTGGCAATGATGACGTCGGACTGCCGCTTGAACTCGTCCAGATCATTGACCACCCGGGACCCGAAGAAGGCGCTTCCGTCTTCCAGCATGGGCTCATAGATGATCACCGCCGCGCCCTCTGCCTTGATGCGCTTTACCACGCCCTGAATGGAGCTCTGCCGGAAGTTGGCGGAGTTCGATTTCATGGTAAGGCGATATACGCCGATGGTAACGCCGCGCTCCGCCGCGCTGTCCCCCGAATCAAAGCCCGCCCGCTCCAGCACGCGCTGCGCGATGAAGTCCTTGCGGGTGCGGTTGCTCTCAACAATAGCGGACATCAAACGCTGCGGCACCCCGTCATAATTGGCGAGGAGCTGCTTGCTGTCCTTGGGCAGGCAATAGCCGCCGTAGCCGAAGGACGGGTTGTTGTACTGCGCGCCGATGCGGGGGTCGAGACACACACCCCGGATAATATCCTGCGTATTCAGGCCCTTCATTTCGGCATAGGTGTCCAGCTCATTGAAATAAGAGACGCGCAGCGCCAGGTAGGAATTGGCAAACAGCTTGACCGCTTCCGCCTCCGTGAAGCCCATAAACAGCGTGTCGATCGGCTCCTTGATGGCGCTCTCCTGCAGGAGACCGGCAAAGGTGTGCGCCGCCTCCATCAGCCGCTCATCCGCCGGATCGGTGCCGATGATAATGCGCGACGGGTAGAGATTATCATAGAGCGCCTTGGATTCCCGCAGAAACTCAGGGCTGAAGAGGATATTATTGCTGCCTGTTTTTTCGCGGATATGTACCGTGAAGCCCACCGGGATGGTGCTTTTGATCACCATGATCGCGTTGGGATTAAACCGCATCACGAGCCCGATGACCGTCTCGACGGCAGAGGTATCCAGATAATTCTTCCCGCTGTCGTAATTGGTGGGTACGGCAATCACCACAAAGTCCGCGTCCCGATAGGCATACGCCGCGTCGAGCGTCGCCTCCAGGTCCAGTTCCTTCTCCGCCAGATACTTTTCGATGTATTCGTCCGGAACGGGCGACTTTTTTTGGTTGATCAGCTCCACCTTTTCGGGGATGATATCCACCGCCTTGACGGTGTTGTGCTGTGCCAGAAGCACCGCCATGGAAAGGCCCACATAACCTGTACCTGCTACTGCTATTTTCATCTGTTTCACCCTGAGAATTCTTTATTTTTCGCTTCAATCGCCGCGCCGGTTATTCTCTTAGGATTGCACGACCACGGAGCCGTTGTCGATCAGCTCAACGTATTCCCTGCCGGTATCACCTGTCTGCGGTGCCCCGAACTCCATCAGGCGGCAGCGGTCGGGATGCTTGAACATAGGCACACGCCGGAAGATATCCAGCATCGTGCGGCACAGCTTTTTATAATCCCGGTTCTTGATGGGGTAGCGCCCGGCCGGACGCCAGTATTTGCCGTCATAGTAGACGCAGAAGCAGTGTCCCCGCAGATTGTTGCCGTCGTTGCAGCTCAGCCTTTTGACGGGATAGCCCTTCAGCGTCAGAAAATGGGCCAGAAGCTCGGGCTTGTCCCAGCATCCGCTGATGGGAGCCAAAAGCATCCGCTTGTCCAGGGGAGGCATCCGCCACGCGTTCAGCTGAAACTCCTCCTCAATGCGAAACCGCGCCCTGTCAAATTGCTGCCGGCTGTCGAATTCCGACTTTCTCTCCTCATAGAGCTGATCATAGAAAGCCGTCACCCGGGGATTGTCAAACCGCAGCCACCGATTCATAAAATCGTTGTGAAAGGGGATGAGAACCAGTCGCTCGGAAAACGGCACGGAGATATAGCCGCCGTACTCCGCCCGTCTGCTCAGGTACGACGACAGATCGCCCACTGTGCGGATGCCGAATTCCTCGAACACCTCATCCGTCAGAGGGGGCTGGTCGAAGGAGTTGATAACGGCCTCCGCCTCATCGTATTTTGCTGTGATGATCCTGCGGTATGCCGCAGGACAGACCGCATGCCTTACTGCGGTTACGGGATGGATGATCATGTTTGCTCCCTCCGTGGGCAAGGCCCGGCGTCACACGCTCATTTGCTGGTTATCTGGATTGAAAATACCGGATGGTCCTGTCCAGGCCCTCGCTGATGGGGATCACCGGCGCCCATCCCAGTTCCTTCTTGGCCAGATCGATGCAGGGCTTCCGCTTCACGGGATCGTCTTCGGGAAGCTCCTTGAAAACGATACGGGAACGGGACCCTGTCTTTTCGATGATCATATGGGCCAGATCCAGAATGGTGATCTCCTGGGGGTTGCCCAGATTGACGGGCCCATAGAAATTGTCCTTCCGCATCATGGCGATCATGCCGTTGATCAGATCATCCACGTAGCAGAAGCTCCGGGTCTGGCTGCCGTCGCCGTACACGGTGATATCCCGGTTGTGCAGAGCCTGCATAATGAAGTTGGACACCACTCTGCCGTCGTTTTCCAGCATATTGGGGCCGTATGTATTGAAAATGCGGATGACGCGGATATCCACGCGGTGCCTGCGGTGATAGTCGAAGAACAGCGTCTCCACGATCCGCTTTCCCTCATCGTAGCAGGCACGCGGGCCGATGGGGTTCACGTTGCCCCGGTAGTCCTCTGTCTGCGGATGGACCTGGGGATCCCCGTATATCTCGCTGGTGCTTGCCTGCAGGATCCTGGCATGGCATCTTCTGGCCAGATCCAGCATATTCAGCGCGCCCATAAAGCTGGTTTTGGAGGTCATGATCGGGTCGTACTGATAATGGATCGGGCTGGCGGGGCAGGCGAGGTTGAAGATATAATCCACGTCCAGCTGGATGGGATGGATCACGTCGGCATTGATGAATTCGAAATTGGGGTTTTCGTAGAGTTCCCTGATATTGTCATAGGTGCCGGTGAACATATTGTCCAGGCAGAATACCTTGCCGCCCTCGTCCAGCAATCTTCTGCAAAGATGGGAGCCTATGAATCCGGCCCCGCCCGTAACGAGAATTCTTTTCATCATATCACTCATTTATTGTATAGATATTTTTCCTTGACCGCCATGGCCTCCAGGCGGGCCAGCCGGTCTCTCTCCGGGAAATAACTGCCGACGAGGAACGTGGCCAGCTTGCTCAGCCTGAGGCTGCCGTAGCACATGGGCTTGCCGTTCTCCATCTCCACCGGGACGCACAATCCCCTGCGCAGCGCCTCCAGGACGTCCTCTTCCCCCTTGGAGTCCGAAATGATCACGGTGAAGTGCTTTCCGCAGATATCGTCGGTCGTGTAATGATGAGAATCGGTGATACCCAAGAGCGGCAGATTCATATCTCCGCCCGATATCTCGCGCACCAGCGCGGCCTGCAGATTGGAAACCTGGCATTCCCCCAGGGACGAGCCGGATACGAGCTCATATCCCGTGAATCGTTTGTCCCTGGCCAATTCTCTGAACAGGTTCTCCGGGGTATCCATTCTCGACCCGTTGTTATAACCGGGCTTCCAGTAAGGATGCGCCAGGACGACGATGCCACCGACCTTCTGTATTTCGTCAAGCAGGACCTGCGTGCAGGCGTAGGCAAGCGGGTCGCAGGTGAGATCGGGATGGTCCTCGATGATTTTCAACACCTCATCGGACTTCGCCAGATCACAGCTGAGGAATCTGAAGTCGACGCTTCTTTCCGCCCCGATGGACAGGATGTGCATGGGTGAATAGGACAGGGAATACTCGATCCCCGTCAGGACCGTCAGATCAAGGCCGAATTCCCTTGCTTTCTCCTTTGCAACCAGCGAACCGTCAAAGCCGTTGTGGTCGGTCACCGCAATGATGTCCATGCCGCATTCTCTGGCGGACGCCGCCACCAGTTCAGGCGCCTCGCACCCGTCCGAATAGGTGGAATGAATGTGAAGATCCGCCTTGTAGAACTGCTTGCCGAACAGATCCTCCTCCAGTGCGTAAACGCAGCCTCTGAAAAGCAGCGTCTCCTCGCCGTCGAGCAGATATAATACGCCGAGCTCATACATGTCCTCGTGGTCGAAAACATAGGGGATCTTGATTTTGTTGTCTTCTGCCGTAACTTCCGTCATAAAGGGTGTATATCGCTCCAGTGCGCTTTGCGGATAGTTGTAATACGGCATGATAATCACCTTAAACCGACCGCCGAGACGCTGGTATTTGTACATGCCGGAGATCGTGATCACGGATTGTTTTCCCACGGGGAAAACAACCTCGCTGAGGCGATAATACCGATCCTTTCGGGTCATGGAGCGGCAGGAGGTTCTGAACATTCTTTTTGAAAACGCCACCGCGTCCGTGCGCTCTGCAATGATTCTCTGCACATCCTCCACGGATAGTCCTTTACGATCTATGGCGTCCTCCAGTCTTTTCAAATACAGATCGTGTAACCAGATATTTTCCTCGTAGAATTTGCGGACATACCGCTTGGCTTCCTCGGCTGCGCTCATCTCATTTACTCCTTTTTATCAGATAGTATTCTCTGTCTTCGTTCCGGAATCCCCTGCATACATGGGAACCTATGAGCCCTGCTCCGCCCGATACTGGCATTTCTCATCCTGTCACTCATCTGTTGTATAGGTACTTTTATATAAATACTTTTCCTTGACCATCATGGCCTCCAGGCGGGCCAGCCGGTCTCTCTCCGGGAAATAGCTGCCCACAAGGAACATGGCCAGCTTGTTCAGCCTGTGGCTGCCGTAGCACAGCGGCTTGCCGTTCTCTATCTCCACCGGAACGCACAGTCCTTTGCGCAGCGCCTCCAGGACGTCCTCTTCCCCCTTGGAGTCCGAAATGATCACGGTGAAGTGCTTTCCGCAGATATCGTCGGACGTATAATGATGAGAATCGGTGATGCCCAGGAGCGGCAGATTCATATCTCCGCCCGATATCTCGCGCACCAGCGAGGCCTGCAGATGAGATACCTGGCATTCCCCCAGGGGCGAGCCGGATACGAGCTCATATCCCGTGAATCGTTTTTCCTTGGCCAGTTCAACAAACAGGTTCTCCGGGGTATCCTTCCTCGACCCGTTGTCATGAATGGGCTTCCAATAAGGATGCGCCAGGACGATGATACCGCCTGTCTTCTGTATTTCGTCGAGCAGGATCTGCGTACAGGCGTAAGCAACGGCGTCGCAGGAGAGATCGGGATGCTCCTCGATGATTTTCAACACCCTGCCCGACTTCGCCAGATCACTGCCGAGAAAGCTGCGGTCAACGCTTCTCTCCGCCCCGATCGACAGAATATGCATCGGCGAATAGGCCATAGCATATTCGATTCCCGTCAGGACCGTCAGATGAAGGCCGAGTTCCTTTGCTCTTTCCCGAGCGGCCAGCGAGCCGTAAAAGCTGTTGTGGTCGGTCACCGCAATGATATCCATCCCGCATTCTCTGGCGGATGCCGCCACCAGCTCAGGCGCCTCGCACCCGTCCGAAAAGGTCGAGTGAATATGAAGATCCGCCTTGTAAAACTTCTTGCCGAACAGATCCTCTTCCAGCGCATAGACGTTGCCCCTGAAAAACAGGGTCTCCTCGCCGTCGAGCAGATAAAATACGCTGATGTCATACAAGTCCTCGTGGTCGAAGCAATAGAGTATCTCAATCTGGTTGTCTTTTCCCGTTACCTCTGTCACGAACGGCGTATACTGCTCCAGCGCGCCGTATGCGTAGTTGTAAAACGGCGATATGACCACTTTGAACCGGCCGCTGATGCGCTGGTATTTGTACATGCCGGAGACTGTAATGACGGCTTGTTTTCCCACGGGAAAAATGGTCTCGTTAAATCGATAATAGAGATCCTTGCGGGTCATGGCGCGGCAGGAAGCGCTGAACATTCTCTTTGCAAACGCCACCGCCTGCGAGTGCTCTGCCAGGGCTCTATCCACATCTTCCACGGAAAGGCCGTCACGGTCAACGGCTTCCTCCAGCCTTCTCAAATGGGAATCGTTGACCCAGATATTCTCCTCGTAGAATTTGCGGACATACCGCTTGGTTTCCTCGGCTGTGCTCATCTCACTCTCCCCTTTTTATCAGATAGCACTCTCCGCCCTCACAGAGCTTTTCCAACGTCTCATCAGAGATCGCTTTATATTTTTCGCCCAGCATATAGCCGTCCACCGTCATCTCAAACGGTTCGTCCTCGGCCCTCATGGAGTAGCACCCCGTGGTGCAGGCCTTCTTGTCGCAAGCGCCAAGCTGATACTTTACATAGCATATTCTGCCCAGCGTCTGATACTGCAGAACCGCGCTGCAGGCAAACGGGACCAGAGCGTGACGGCGGAGCCGCCGGGCCAGATCCGGGTCTGAGGTCTCCATGCCGAAGAACCCCTTTTCGTTTAGAAAAACGAGGAAATCCTCTGAATACCTCAGCTCCCTCACTCTTCCCAGCTGGCCCCAGACCAGCCGGAGGTTTTTGTATGTTTTGGCGATCCACTCCGCCGTTCCAAAGTCCTGCACGATGACGTAGGACGGCTTGGCGAAGGAATCCATCAGATCGAGGATCGCCACGACCTCGTCCCAGTTTCTGCACGTCACATACAGCGGCGCCTGGTAAACGGCGGTCTTCTCCGAGGAGAGGACGCGGTTCATCAGCAAAACCAGATCCGCCGCCGCTCTGGGGAACATGCGCTTCTGGCAGAACAGATCCCCCAGGACGATGCCCTGTACGTCACTGTCCCGGCACAAACGCTCCACCCGTTCGGCATCGTAGCTTTCACAGCTCACAAATATCTGCTTCATCGTTGCTCACCGTATCGGTTGCTGCGCCGGATATAATGCATCATCCCCGGGATATCGGAGGCATGCTCTGCATAATACCGTTTGCTCTGCGCGGCGTCCCTTACCCTTTGCAGGATATAATCCAAAGCGTTGGTTCTTCCCTCTATCTTGAACGAGCTGATTCCCAGTCCGAGATAGATCCCCATGGTATGGTGGATCTTTCCGGGGCGGTTGCCGATCCTCTCAGCCCGCTTCAGCGCAGTTCCGTCTTTGAGCAGTATGTAATCCTTCTGGCAGAAAACGTTGTAGCACTCCTTCTGGCCAAAATGGGGCAGCAGGCACTGCCGGTTCGAGTTGAAGCAGATCCCGCCGTCCGCCACGATCTCATAGTCCAGGTCGGGGACATGGTCGATGATGTCCGCGATCTCATCGACGAACAGATCCGATGACAGGATGATCCGTTTGACGCCCATCTCCCGGAGCATTTTCACGTCCTCATAATTGTAAATGCCCGTGAGGGTGCTGGCGTGGAGCTGAGCATGCCGGATCAGGCCCGCGGCGCGCTTCATCAGGCCGTAATCCGAGATGATCAGGGCGTCTATGCCCATCTCGTCAAGCTGCACCAGCTTCTCGCAGAGCTGGGGGATCATTGCGTCGGGAACGTTTGCGTTCACAGCGGCAAAGAGTTTGACGTTCCTCTCATGGGCCCGGGCAAGGGCTTCCCCGATCTCCTCCAGGGTAAAGTCGGAGGATTTGGGCCTGGCGCTGTAGCCAGAGAGGCCCACGTAGATGGCATCGGCGCCGCTCTCGATCAGCGGTATGATGTCCGTGGGCCTGCCCGCAGGCGCCAGGATCTCACAATTGACAGTGTTCATATCTTACCTCGTTACTGATAGATCGGAACCGTGCGGTTCCTCACAATAAATCTGCTTGAATACCCTCAGATATTCCAGGCAGAGATAATAGTCCAGTTCTGATTCGCCGGGACCGTATTTATAGGAGATTCTGAAGGAAGGGTCATAGAACTCGTTTGTCCTCTGTACATTGGCGATAAATTCCGCCTCTTCGGCTTCGTCGCGGAACAGGGCGCACAGAGAGGTGCTGCCCGGTTTCTTTTGGATCAAGCCTTGAACGAAGGGATCGAAAAACGCTCCGCACATCTCCTTCTGTCTGATCTTGGCCGTCTGATTCTCCTCTGTGATCTCAGCGCCAAGGTCCAGCATGGCCTCATCCGTAAAGGGATACAGGCCCGTGATCCCGAAGGCGTTCAGCATCAGGACACTTTTTTTCAGAACAACCATCGTCCCCAGCTCATACGGATGATCTGTGTAATTCGTCAGATAGCCGGGCTCCTCAACTCTGTAGAAATTCCTGTTGAAAACCTGGTCGGAGCATTCCCCCAGCAGGATATAGCGCACCCCGTTCCTGCGGAGCAAATCAGCCAGGGCGTACTGCAGAAAGACGCCTCTTTCGTAGACGTTGCCCTCCAGCGCTTTGACGATTTCGCCCATGCAGCGAAGCACTCCGCCGTCTACGGTGCCCTTTTCCAGGCTGACGCCGGTGTAGTGGGCGCAGATTTTTTCGGCGGTCCCGGTCTCATCCTGGCCTCTCCGGCCGCCCACCGTGAAGGCGCGGACGTTTAATCCTCTGCCGGTCAGAAAATGGAGGATCAGATTGGAGTCATAGCCGCCCGACACGGCGATGTTGATGTTCTCGTCATCTTCGGCGGCCATTTCGAGATAGGCGTCGATGATGCTCTCCTCCCGCCGGTACATCTCCTCCAGAGAGACAGCTGCGGGAATAGCTTTCTTTCTCTCAAACTTTCCAAGGCGCAATTTTCCGCCCGGGAACTCCAGATACTCATCTGGGAGCAGCTTGTAAACGCCCTCGATCAGCGTGTCCCGGGTTCTAATAAAACCGTTGTAGATGAATTCGGCAATCAACTCGGAATCGTTGTGGAAGCGGCATCCGCGGCCGATGATGGACAGCAGTGTCAGTGAAGTGAAAACGTAGTATCTATCGCCGCTGCTGAGATAATAAACCGGCAGATTGCCCCCCATGGGGCTCTGCGTCACGGCGCAGCGGGACGCGGAGGCGTTGACCGTCACGGCCGTATAGGTGCCGCGATACGCATCCCTCAGCGCGGGGATCAGCGGCAGGTCCGCCCGACCGCTGCCGGGGCGTTCTGTCTCCCTCGCAGCGCCGAAAAAGAAGACTTTTTCGTCTCCGCGGTCGATCACCCTCTCCCCCTGGGAGAAGAGGAACCTCGCGCTTCCGCTGGGGCCGACCTCCAGCATAAAACCTGTCATATCATTCAGCTCTCCCGGCCTTATCCTGAAAGAATTTCTTGTACTCGTCGAGGTTGACCTTCAGACAACCGATCTCATCGCTCATGATAAAGGCGCAATCCATACACACCGCCGGCACCCGTCCTGAGATGAAACAGCGGCGGAACGCCAGCAGTTCATCATGATTGTAATCGACGGTCTCGTCGGTTTTCTCCTGGGCGCGGTTATTCGGGACCTCCGAGCAGGGTCTGACCTTGCCCGAGGAATTGATGTAGACCCCATAGCCGATCCAATGGCACATACCCTGGCAGGAGATCGTACCGTCGGTAGAATAGAGATGGTAGTCGAATTTCTGCTGGGTTTTCAGCTGCCTGTATGTTTCGCCGAGCGCCCGATAGAACTCCTCATCCCGGAAGAACGGCGTTTCGTGGAGCTGTTTCCTCTCGGCTTCGGCCTTTTCCATGGAGATATCGTTGTCGCGCATGATGAGGGGGGTCACCACGCGTATGCCCGTTTTCTCTCCCTCAAGCCTGGCGAGGTTGAGCATGTATTCGGCGTAATTGGGATAGAAGATCAATTCATCGTGTTCATTCCCAATGAACTGATTGGAGCCGAGTCTGCCGAAGCGGATCTCCTCAAAGCCCAGCCGTTTGGCCAGGCGCACCAGCTCCACCGCCTCCTCAATGTTCTGCCGCATGATACACACCGACATGAACAGCTGAACGTCGGGACACTTTTCCCGGAGCGTGGTGACGTTTCTCACAAAGGTATCGAAGGACGCCCTCCTGCGGATGGACTCATAGGTTTTCGCGCACGCTCCGTCGCAGGAGACGTTGATCCTGGCAAAAACCTTGTTGATCTGCTCAAAGCAGTTCTCCGGTATCCGCTGCAGGTTGGTGGTGGTAAACAGCTTGACCCCGTACTTCTCAAAGACGGAGATGATCTCGGAGATGTCGGGATGGATCAGCGGCTCGCCGTAGCCGTTAATGATAACGATCTTACAGGTGATAAAGAATCGTTCCAGCTCCAGGAAGGCTTCCCGGGGCAGGCGTTTGGCGCTGCTGTTCTTCTCGTAGCAGTGCTTGCACATGATACATTCGCAGTCGCAAAAATCCGACAGCTCGATATGCATCATGACCGGATAGTGGGTATAGCGGACACAGTTGCTCCTGACCTCATGAACCGCCAGGAAATTGTTGGCGATTTTGCTTATTTCATAGTCCTCTTTTTCGATCGATTTTTCCGTCAGCGCTGCTGCGCTCTCGCCATCCGTCAGATCGAACCGTGCGCCGTCGTAGTACAGCTCTACGCTCTCCTCATCGTAATCGAAAAAAATGGGGCCGAATTTATGGATGATCTCATCTCTGCTGAACAGCATGTCCCTGTCTCCTTTTTTGCCCTCTACTCTTCCCCGTTCACCAGCATGGTCAGCTCGCCTGTGCACAGCAGCCAGCACCCCGCGCACCGGCACGCGAGCATCCGTTTTCTGATCTCCGCGTATTCCCTGCCGTACCAGATCTCGGACAGGGACCGGGATTTCAGGCTGCCCACAACGCCGATCCCGCCGCTCCAGCAGGGCAGCACGTTTTCATAGGTGTCCACGTAAACGGTGGAGTAGCCCGCAAGACAGCTGTAATGGTCGGGCAGAATCTTCCCCCTGCACATAAAGTCTTTGAAATGACGCAGGAAAGCCGCCGAATTGGCAATGAGGTATTTCTCCTTTTTCATCTGGAGAAGCGTATCGATCGTTCTGTTGACGTCCTCTTCATCAAAGTCCGCCAGCTCGTCCTTCCGGTTGAAAATAAACCGGTGATACGGGCTGAACTGAACGGAGATCCCCTGAGCGGAGAAACAGCGGACCATCTCGGGCATGTGGAGGATATTCTTTGCCGTGACCACAGGCGTAATGTGAATCTTGACAGTGCTGTCCTTCTCCTTCAGTTTTTTAACCGCCTCGATTCCCTCCAGAACGGGTCCGATCTCCACGCCCCGCTGGGCAAAATACTCATCCCCGTCCAGAGAATCCAGGGAGATGATAAAGTACCGCAGGCCGTTATCATACAGGGACTGCGCCCGGTCCTTCAGCAGCGTGCCGTTGGTCAGCAGAACGGGAACCACGTTGTTCTCGGCGATCTGCTTCACCATCTGCTCCACGTCGCCCCGGACAAGTGGCTCTCCGCCGCTGATGCTGATGGCCTTTACCCCCATCTCAATGGCCTGGGCAATGATGGACCGGACACGGTCCAGGGCGATGGAGTCCTTGGTTTCATTCTGCACCTTGCTCCGGGCATGATTGCAGTACACGCAGTCGGAGTTGCAGTAGTTGGTGATTTTCATCATCATGTACTGGGGCGGAATAGAGATGCTCTCCTGTCCCAGCTCACGCTGGATGGACGAGCGCACCGTGTCAAAGCCCACGTCCTTCTCTCCGAACAGCATTTCTTTGATATCGTTTACCGAATCGTAAATCGTCATATGCGTATCCTTTCAAAACACCATTCGTCAGAACTGGGGGTTTTTCAGCCACTGGCAGCCCCCGCACCATTCCGGCAGGCGGCCCTGCACCATCTCGGTGCGGAACCGTTTGTAGAGCGCGCCGTTCCAGATCTCGTCAAAGGTCTGCTCCCCGAGATTGCCGTACCGGTGGCTGACGTCGTAGCAGCACGTGGTCATGTTGCCGTTGAGATCCAGATAGCAGCGCTCGATGGCCCAGCGGCACGTCCGGCCGCAGTCAAACGCGGCGGGTGACAGATCCACCTCTGTGACGGGGATCGCCAGGTATTGCCGGGACAGCTGTTCCCCCATGGCAAGAGCCCGCGCGATTGCTTTTTGAGATGCCGCCTCGGCCTCCGCCGCCTTTTCCCGTTCGCTCCTGGCGCGTATCGGGTCGGGGGCGATCCCGTCGGGAAGCTGTATGGCGATGCCGGCCTGCTCCGCCGCCTCCTGTGCCTTGGCGACGTGTTCGGCGAGATAGTGGGGATACAGCGCAGGCTCGTCCGCACCGTTGCCGATGACGGGGTTCACGCCCAGTGCGTGGAACCGGATGGAGGCAAACCCGTGGTCCGACGCGAAGAGCACCAGATTCTCCATGTCTCCGATGTTCTGCCGCATCAGTACGCAGTCCAGGTTTTTCGCCAGATGCGGGGCGATCGCATTCAGCTTTTTCAGATTCCCCACAAACGTTTCATAGGATAGCCCCCTCCGGATGCTCTCGAAGAGCTCCCGCGTCGAGCCGTCGCAGGATACGTTCAGAAACGCGAAGTCCGACGCGATATAGTCCAGTATTTCATCGGAAACAGCGGTCAGATTGGTGTTGGCCCCCACGCCGACCTCGTACTTGTGAAACAGGGCAAGGGACTCTTCAATGCCGCCATACAGGAAGGGTTCGCCGTCCCCGTTGAGCATGACCGTCTGGACGTACGGCAGGACGGGTTCGATCCCGCGGAGCACATCCCTGTGGAGATCCCTGGCCCCTCTGTTGGCTGTATACAGGTGATTGCACATGATACATCTGGCGTTGCACCGCGTGGTATGCTCGATCTGCATGTATCTGGGGTAGAACGGAACCGAGCCATCCCACCCGGGCTCCTGCGCCGGGGATGCCTCAAATCTCCTGATCTTCTCCAGATTGTCCTCTTTCAGCTGTTTAAGCGTCATGGTCCTCTCCCAGGAGTCTTCTTGCCTCTCTCTTCTGCTCTTTTTTGAGTTCGGTGTCCTCATAAAAGTCGCTGTTGATGTCAACGCTCAGATATTTCAATTCGCCGCTTTCAATCATGCCGCACTTCAGACAGGGCTCCGGCACATAACCGGCGTAGAAGATCTCTCTCGCCTCACGGAGCAGCGGCGCGTTCCAGACGTCAAGGAACCGCCCCTCCCGATCCACGTTTCCTGCGCGGTATGCCAGGTTCCGGCAGCACATGGAGATGTCGCCGCTGAGATTGGTATAGCAGCTTTTCAGCAGCCAGTCACATACGCCGGCGCATCTGACCTTTGACGGGGCGGCGGAATCCTGCAGCCTGTCGTGTGTTTTGAAATAGTCCTCCACCAATGCCGCCATCTTCATCATCTTCTGCTCCTGCTCGGGCGTCTTCCACATGGGCAGGCTGCGCATCTCCTCCAGCTCGTCCTGAATGTCCTCCCAGCGGACCTCACAATCCCGGCCGGGGTTGTTTGCCACCACCACGTTGACGCCCAGCTCAGCCCCCCTCTGCAGGGCCTTTACGGAGTAGTATTTGGTGACCTTCGGATAATACTGCAGGGAATCCCGCAGGTTTCCGATGATCAGATTCGTATTCAGGCTCAGGAAAACCACCTGGTCTACGCCATACCGGTGTGCCAGTTCGATCATCTCCGGCATCTCACAGACGTTCTGGCGCATGATGACCATGGAGATGATCTTCTTCACGTGAGGCGCTTTCTCCCGGAGCCTTTCCAGGTTGTTCAGCAGGTTTTCGTAGCTCATCCCGATGCGGATGGACTCATACGTCTCTTTTCTGGCGCCGTCGACGGAGATAGCCAGCCACTCAAAGTGCTTCGCGATCCGCTCTATCAGGCCGTCATCCAGCACCGACAGGTTTGTATTGGCGACGATCTTGTTGCCGTAGCCAACGTAAAAGTCGATCTGGCTCTTGATATCCCGGCTGATAAAGGGCTCGCCGATCCCGTTGAGGTTGATGCGGCGGCTCAGCTGGATGGCGTCCCTGAGATGGTCCAGCGTCTCCGCACTGAGGATCTGCGCGTTCTTGTTGCGCGAAAAATAGTGGTCGCACATGATGCACCGGCTGTTGCAGAAATCCGTGGATTCGATCTGCAGAAAATCGGGATAGGAGCGGTTGACCGCGTTCTTACAGAGGAAATCGATGTCACACAGAACTTCGTTGAGGTCCTTTGCCCCGCTCCAGTCTCCGCGTGCCATCAGCGCGCTACGTTCTTCCGCCAGGTCATCGCCGCGGGAAACGTCGTACAATCGATCGTTGAAAAAGAGACAGACCTGCCCGAACCCCTGCGTTTCGTCCCGCTTCAGGCGGTTGGCAAGCGCGTGATCGACGATAAGGATATCGCTTTTGGCGCCGAGTTTTTCCAGCCCGGCAAAAACGACAGCGCCGCCGAAGGTTTTTTCGGCAAGCTCTTTTATGGGCGTCCGGTTGAGATCCTCGCAATAAACCGTAACCTTCACCATGGTTGTGTTCCCCTCTTCGTTAACTGAAAAACTTCGATTTCACATAGACTGCCGCGATACCGAGCTTGATCCTCATAGCGCGCCAGCAGCAGATCACCACAAACAGGCAGAACAGGATCATCCAGGAGCTGATCTTCATCATGCAGGCTCCGAACATAAGGGGCATGAAGAAGTTCAGCAAGGCTTCCAGCGGCACGGAATCAAACGACACCAGCCAGTCCTTTTTGGCAAATACGTTGAGCACCTCATAGATGCAGAACTCCAGCATCAGATTCAGGAGGAAGCCCGGAACAAGGATGAACCAGAATTCGGTAAACAGCGGCACGCACAAGCCGATGCAGCAAACCGACTCCAGCACGAGAAAACAGATGATGCTGGTCTTGATGCTGACCTGTTTATCCGAGACGTAGGTATGTACGTTTGAGATGCGGTCGTTCTCTCTGTCGATATACTGGTGGATCAGGATATATCTCAGCCCGTTGGCAAACGAGAGGACAAACCATACGGCCCACAAAATCACGTTTTTTGTATTGGCTTCCAAAAACAGCCACAGCACCATCATGGGCATGCAGTGCTGGGCAAAGGAGCACTCGATCAGCCCCAGGAGGCCCTTTTCCTTGAACCGGATCCCGGGCATGGAATACGCCGTGCCGAGAAAAACGGTCAGGGCCAGTACCACAGCGGCGGCGATGGTGCTTTTTGCGTACAGCATGACCGGCAGCACGCAGATCACCGTCAGCGCCGCCAGTGAAAGCCAGATCACCGGCCTGGGCAGTTTTGCAATGATCTTTTCCTTGCCCGCCTTTTTATCTGCTTCCATATCCGAAAAGTCATTGGACACGTAGCTGATCGCCAGAAAAGCGGAGATGAACAGAAAGAACACCACGAGGATCAGCAGCGCACGGGGGAGGGAAACCTGGTTGATGCAGATAAAATACGCCGTCATCCCAAGCATCATGGTGACCTTTGAGCTGATCCATTCGTCTGCGCGGAGATATTTGATTACTGTTTTCATATCCACTTCCCGAATTGAGTTGATGAGCGCACGCTCAGCAGAGGCAGCTTTTTTCTTCCATGGGCCTCTCTGCTCTGAGCGTATATGATTAGTCGGCAATTTCCCGGATCCAGCGGGGGATGGGGTTTGTATAGTTGTCAAACAGGTTCATGTAGTTTTCCGCCTGAACCGCGATCATCCTTCCGCTCTTTTCGTATCGATAGATGGCGTACTCCAGCAGCTTGATAATGCAGAAGCAGGCATTGACCTTCCAAAATACCTCCGGAACGTCACCGTCGAAATAGGATTCGATCACAGCGGCAGAAAACGGTCTGTACTTGTGATGGGACATGGCGGTTAGAAACGTGAAATCCGCATAAACGTCACATATGGTCCCGGAATCAAAATCAAACAGATAAAGCGTTTCGTCCTTGAGGATCACGTTTTCGGGGCGCACGTCATTCTGCACCATGCCGCCCCTGTCGTCCGAAATGGCGTCGGCGTTTTCATCCAAAAAGGCAATCGCCGCATCCATCCCGTCAAAATGGATCCCGTTCTCTTTGATCGTGGCCTTCAGGCGGGATACCGTGTCAAAAACCTTGGCTCTGACACTGACGTTTCTCTCCTCCACAGCTGCTTTTACGAAATCTACGTGATGCAGCTGATACAGCAGCTTTCCGACTTCTCTGCCGTAAACCGGCATGAGATCGGGGTGCCGGTCAAACAGGTCATTCAACTGTGCCCCATCGACCCATTCCGTTATCGTTACGGCGTGGTTGTTGACGCTGCTGTACCATGTGGGGCCGAGAATGCCGGGGTTCTGTCTGTGGATCCGGCACAGCGCCTGATACCACAGCAGGCGGTCCCTGTCAGGCTCTGTTTTTTCCAGGGCGCCCTCGACCACTTTGACGATATAGGCGGCGTCACCGCAGGTCAGCTTCTTCTTGATATCATACGAGCTCCCGCCTCTGATATCCTCGATGGTGTACGATCCCTTGCCCAGACATTGGTCAATGAAGGGAACATACTTCTCTATCTGCTTCATCTATCCGCGCGTCCTCTCCAATCGACCGATAAAGTTCTCCGCATCCATGATCGCCCGAGAGATGCCTTCTCCATCCCGATGGTTGGACGTGTTGGCCGCGTCGCCGATCAGCGCGATCCCCTCGCAGGGACTGATCCTTCTCTCCCCTATGCCCATCAGGGCGCCCCGGGGTTCACGGATCCACTCTATGTGGTCGCCCAGATACTCTCTGCCCCGGGTCTCCATAAACTGGTAAAACAGCTTCTTCAGCCGTTTTTTGTCATGGTTCAGCCAGAGGCCCACGTTGTATTCCCCGTCGCCCACAGAAAAGATCCAGCCGTAGGCGCCGTCATATTGCTTCTGATAGTCAAACATAAAGAACGGTTCGGCAGCCGCCGGGGCGCGCACGGCGGCAGAGATCCCCACAGGGTTCTCCCCGCTGGGCTGCACCAGCGTTTTCCCGTCGAATCTGATGGCAGCGCCTGCGCCTGCTGCGATAACGACCTTCTTCGCTGTTATCCCGCAGACGTCAAAGCCTTCGGCCGCTGTACGGATTTCCCTGACGTTCACGCCGTAATCGATGGGAATCCCCAGGGTACCGCTGACATACTCCTGCAGCATGCCGTCGAAGGCGTCTCTCGGCATACCGAACGCCCGTTTGTTGTGATCGGACAAAATGTCCGTATATTTCTTCCCGTCGATATAGTGGATGAACTGTTTGATCTGCACAGCGCCCGCGTCAGTGAGCCGGTCCATGGGAAAGCCGATATCCTCCAGCGCCTGCACGCACGCATAGCCGATTCCGTCGCCGCAGACCTTGCGATAGCCGGGGAGGTTCTTCTCCAGAATGCGTACGGACAGGTTTTTCCTCTTTAATCCCGCAGCGCAGATGCAGCCGGCAGGGCCTGCGCCTGCGATCACATAATCATAGATCATTGTCCTTCTCCAATTGCTCTGCGGCAGGAATCCCCTTGGGATGAGCCTCACAGTACTGACACGCCGGAAGGTGCTTTATGGAGAAGAAACGCTTGACCGCCTTCCGCATCTCCTCCTTGCTGGAGATGTCCTCCATCCGGATCAGGTCGTCTTCCGACGTCACCATGCCGTGCTGGGCAAGGTAGCTCGCTTTTCCGCAGCGATAGAGCACCTTATTGTTATATACGGTGCAGCTGTTCATCGGGCAGCGGATGAGCATCCGGTCCAGTTCCTTTTCGGTATACCAGCGCTTTTCAATCTCGCCGAAATCCAGCCAGATCTTATGAAACTGGTATTCATACGGGATCTCAAACTTCTCCAACTTCTCCACCAGCGCCTTCAGCCTTTCCTCATAACGCGGGCCGAGGTTCTCATATTCCGAAATATGCACCGTGACGGCGCCGTCCTTTATGGCTTTGAGCACATCATCGTCCGGCATGATGGTCGCGTTGGTGGTCAGCTCCAGGTGCTCGATCTTTTTATTGGCGGCGCATACGGCAATGATCCTCTTCAGGTCGGGATTCAGCAGGGGCTCACCGCCGATGATGTTCGCAAAGCAGATGCGGTCGGTATACCTGGTCAGCAGATCCAGGTTTTGCTCGATCTCCTCGGCGGTGTAATGCTTTCTATGCTCAAAATACGGGATGCACTTGGCGCATCTTTTGCACCTCAGATTGCAATAGGTGGTGATATCGATATCGATAAACGGGAAGATGACCTCCGACCGCGAGCCGAATATCAGCTTCCATTTTTCAGCCGCGGACAGCCGGATCCGCCTCTCCTTATAGAACCCCAGCGCCCTTATCCGGCTATAATAGGAAAACCTCCCCGCACGAGACAAAAGGTAACTAATCTGTTTCTCCAGCTTTTTTCGCAGCATCTATTGCCTCCGCAAGTTCATGGTAGTAAAGGGTATCGTCAAAATAAATCGCGTCTGCGGTATATCCGTGAGGCGCATACTTCTGGTCAAATGTCAGGAACGCCGCGCGGATATTCCGCTCAAAGTTCTCGTCACGCTCAAAGAAGAGCTTGTTTTCATACGCCCGGGTATATTCGGGAATCCCGCCCACCCGGGACAGCATGAGAAAAATCCCCATGGACATCCCCTCCAGCACCGTCAGCGGCGCGGGGTCGTTCATAATGGAGGGTACGATCTGCGCATCCGCCATGGCGTGGAACTCCGTGATGCGCTCATGATTGATATAGCCGGTCAGGGTGATATGCTCCGGGCATCGGGCAGCGGCCTCCCGGACCTGCTTGTAATAATAGTTTTCCTTGTTGGATCCCGAGGTGGCGGAGCCGACGATCAGCAGGCGGGACGGACGCTTCATCTCAGGCAGCGCGTCCGCAAAAGCCCTGGTCATTTCCAGCACGCCTTTTTCGGGGCTCACCCGGCCGGAAAACAGATAAACGGTCTCGTTTTCGCCAATTTGATACGCCTCCCGCAGTCTGCGGCGGATCTCACGCTTCTCCTCGTCTGTGTAGCGGCTGATCCGGATGCCGTTGGTGACCTTTACGATCTCCGTGTCTTTGAACGCGGGAACGGTTTCGTACAGGTGGTGTTTCACATAGTCGCTGACCGCCAGTATCCGTCTGCACCGCGCCAGATAGGGGATCATTTCCTCGTTGTCCACCAGATCGCTGTGCATATGGTACATGCACTTCTGCTCATACTCATCGCCCAGCGCGTCCGAGATTTCCTTCAGAAGCGACATGTTGTTCTCCACAATGACGGCGTCATACGCCTTCAGATCCAGCCGCTTCACGATCGTTCTGATGTAGTGGCTGCTCTTGAACCGGTTTCTCCGGAACATGCTTCGCCAATCCTTCAGGAACTTGTCGATATAGAAGTTGTAGACCAGATCCGCAGCCGCGATGTAGAGCGGAGTTTTGACGTAAAAGTACTCCACGCCCTCGGTTTTTTTCTTGATCTCCGTTCCCTTGAAAGCGCAGCTGGCCACAGTGATGTCAAATCTTCCGTGTGCGGCGTTGTCCTGCGTAAAATTGTCGATCAGCTCCTCCACCGCGCCGCCTTTGTTGGCGGGAATGGGAAAAATGCCTGCCGAGATAAACAGTATCTTTCTCAAATGTTAATCACACCACACTTTATACTTCCGTAGTATTTGCCCGCCAGATGGCACAGGATCTCCACCACGAACAGCGAGGCAAATTTCCGCCCGGTGAACATACCGCCAATATTGGAAAACAGCGCTTTGTAGAGATTCCGGTCAATATTGAATTTCTTGCCGGAGTACGTCTTTTGCAGCTTGGAGCTGGAAACACCGTTGCGGAAGCTCTTTTTGCGGATCCCCTTGAGATTGTCGGGAGAATGGGCAACGATCTTCGCGCTGGGGACGTATTTCAGCTTTGCGCCGGCATCCACCGCCCGCCAGCAGAGGTCGATATCCTCGGCGTTGTTGGCAAAGAAGTCGCTGAAGCCGTTCAGCTTCTGCAGGAGAGAGCGCTTATACGCGCAGCTTGCCGTGATAAACGCGGTGTTCAGGGATTTCTGCTCCACGTAGTAGGGCTCGTCGCCGTAGGACATCAGGATCTGCAGCGACAGGTGTCCCCAGAACTGCTCATACTTGTTGTCCGATTTGGCTGCCTCGATATACGTTCCCAGACCGTCGATGTCATCCTCCTCGAAAGCCTTGTGGATCTCTTTGAGCCAGTCCTTGTCGGGTACACAGTCGGCGTCGATAAAGGCGATCACATCGCCCCGGGCCGCTTTGATCCCCTCGTTTCGTCCGCCGGCCGCGTGACGCTTTTCGTTGTTCACCACAACGGCGCCCAGATCCCTTGCGATCTGGACCGTATTGTCGGAAGACATACCATCGGCAACGATAATCTCAAAGGGCTTCTCGCTGCCCTCCAGGAGCGCCTTGATGCAGGCACCGATGCGTTTTTCCTCGTTGTACGCCGGAATCACAACAGATATATTCATGGATCTCCCCGCTCCCTTACCGGTCTTCTTTTGTGAATCTGATCCCGTGTCCATCATAGAGCAGCTGCTCTCTGTCCACGTACTCGATCACCACGTCGCTCATAAACAGCTCGTCGATCTTTTGCTTCAATTCGCCGCTCATTTCAAAGCCGTCTGTCTTCTCCAGAATAACCCGGATGCGGTCGCCCTGAACGGCACGGTATTCGCCAAAGTATCCGTTGGTAAACAGACATTCCTCCAGCATGCTGGGGAACACGTAGCTTCCGTTGATGTTCAGGCTGTCCGCCAGCCTGCCTTTGTAGCGGAGTCTGGGCAGGTCGCTGCCACACCGGCAGGTGGAGGTGTCCACGGCGATATAATCATCGGTCCAGTACCGGAGCAGGGGGAATCCCTTGTTCCAGAGGGTGGTATATACGGCGACGCCGTACTCCCCGGGGCCGAGGGGCCCATGGGTCACGGGGTCCACGATCTCCACCATGAGATACTTGTCGAGATAATGGTACCCGTCCTGGGCGCGGCATTCACCCGCCATGGGGCCAAATACCTCGCTCATGCCGAACATGCCGTAGCACTCCGCGCCCCACGCCTTTTCGATGAGATGTCTGCGGCCGTTGGTCAGGAATCCGCCGCCCATCAGCATCATTCTGACGCTTGACTCTCGCGCGATCCGCTCATACTCGGGGTTGCCGATGATGGAGCACACCACGCTGGGTCTTGTGGCGATCAAAGTGACCGGCACGTCCTGGATCGATTCGATGATATTCCGGGGAGAGGGCTCGGGGCAGTTGACGTATCCGCATCCCATGGTGGTGAACTGCCACATCATGGTGTGGGCCATGACGCCCGTGTCCACCGGCGCAAAAACGCCGCCGATATCGGACGGGCCGATGCCCAGAGGCGTGAAATACGTTTTTACGAATTCCTCGTGGACCTTTTTATCCGTTTTGCTATAGAGATAAAACGTCTTCTTGCCCGTTGTTCCGCTGCTGGAGAAAAAGCCGTAGGCCTCCTCAGGCGGGGTCGCGGTCCTCTCAAAGGGCTTTGTCCTGCGGATATCCTGCTTATACATAAACGGGATTTTGGTGAAAGACTCATAGCTGTCAAAGTCCTCGATCCCGTGCAGACGGTCGGAATAAAAGGGCTTTTGAAATACCCCGCTCTCATACAGCTCTCTCAGCTGCTTCATTTCTCTCTCATGCATGATCTCTCAAATCTCCTAATAATCTCAAATCTCCTAAGCAATGATGAATAGCGCCACCACAACGATGCCCATCAGGGCAATCAGTTGCAGCCACGTGCCGTAGGATCCGATCTGGAGCATCCCTCTGTACTGTCCCAGGTAATAGATCATCTGTTTTCTGATGTCCGAAAACCGCCCGGAGGCTGCGCACCGCTTCAGATACGCCCAATCGCTGTCATGGATCAGCGTCTGGGCGACGAACTGCTGGGCCAGCGTGGCCTTCTTTTCGTCGGACAGGTGGTTCACCAGCAGGGACATGGCCACGTTCTCGGCAATGAACACCAACGGGATCCCGGCCAGCACCCACCACTTCTGAGAGGCCACCGCAATCAGGACCAGCAGGAGAGAATAAATGATATACAGCAGGCATCTCTTGGGCAGGACCACGTCTCCCCGGGCGGGATGCTTCCGGATCAGATCGCAGTCTGCCGTTCCGTAAAAGCGCAGCCTTCTGTACATGGCCTTTACCGACGTCCACGTCTTTTTGCTGTGATATACCAGGGCTTCCGCCGCGGCGTTGATCACGTATCCTTTTTCACAGACCTTCAGACCGAGATCGACGTCCTCTCCCGCCGGTCTCTTGAAGGATTCGTCAAAGCCGCCGACCTCTTCAAAAATCCGTTTGCGAATGGAGAAGTTGGCGGTGACGCCCCATTCCACCCGGGGCAGGAAGCGCGGCAGATAGAAGCAGGTCAAAAACGGCGTTGCTTCGATGGCTTTCCAGAACCAGGTATCCTCGCCCACGAATTCCAGCGGGCCGGCCACGGCGGCAACGGTATCGTCGGTGTATCTCTCCTCATACCGTTCGAGGATATGCTCCGTGCAGATGCAGTCGGAGTCGAGGAACAGAATGACCTCGTTCTTCGCCAGCGCCGCGCCGTGATTTCTCTTGGCGGCCACACTGTTTTCAAAAAACACGTATTGGCAGTCATGCTCCGCGCAGACCTTCTGCACCGCTGCGCTCTCTTCGGGAATGCTGTCGTCGACGATCAGCACTTCGCACTCGCCCGGATAGTTCCGCCGGGCGACGTCGATGCTCTCGATCAGTTCCGTCAGCAGCTTGACCCTGCTCTTTGTGGCTACAACAATGCTAAACCCAATCTTGTCCATCTCTTTGCCCTCTCACGACTATACGATAAACATATAAACGATCATAGCCGCTAAAACGGCGAATATCGAATAAAAGTAGCGCCACACCTTTTTCACGCTGTAGCGGTAATCCGACTGCATGTGGTACAGCCCGTAATAGGCGCCCTTGAACGCGCAGGAGAGATCGCGCTTTCGCAGCGAGACGACCGCCCGCCAGAATCTGTACTTGAACTGCTGGATCATGGCCAGAGACCAGAAGAAAACATTGGTCTTCCCGTGTGTTCTGACATGATACGCGTACATCATCAGGAATAATAACAGGTACCACGCCGCCAGGAACAGCAGCGGAATATACGAGAGCTTGATGAGCGCAACGGCGGCAAACGCCAGCGTGACCAGCGCCACAACGTCGCCCGTCATGGGCAGCCTTCTGTTGACGAGCTCTGGATACCGTTTCAGGATAAAGTACTCCATGGTTCCCCAGCGCTTTGCCCGGTCGTTGACCGCTTTGCGCGAGTTCCACGTCTCTCTGGAGTGATAGGTAACCGCTTCGGGGGTCGTTTTGATCAGGTTTCCCGACTTGGTATATCGATAGGTCATCTCCAGATCGTCTCCGCCCAGCTTGAACGGAAAGTTCTCCTCGAATTTGCCGATCCGGATCAGCTCGTCCCTGCGGAACGCCACGTTATTGCCGATGGTCCACGACACGTACGGCATCTGTTTGGCAAAGCTGAAGGAATCCAGGAACGTCGTATGCTCGATGACCTTCCACCAGAATTTCTTTTCCCCCACAAACTCCGTCAGTCCAAAGGAGCCCGTGATCTTCGGATTGGTCTTTCCCTCGCTCAAAGTAGCCGCATGGCTCTTCAGCAGGCCGGGCTTGACGGTGACGTCGGAGTCGATGAACAGGATGTACTCATACTGCGCCAGATCGATTCCCTTGTTCCGCTTCTTTCGGACACTGTCGTCGCCTTCGATATACCTGGCGTCATATTTCCGGCAGGAATCCATAATGGATTGCTTCTCCTCGCCTGCGCTGCTGTCCACGATGAGGACTTCTGTCTCACCGCCATCGTAGTCCTGCCGGTCTTTATATAATGACTCCAGCAGAGCCTCTACCAGCTTTGACCTGTTCCAAGTGGGGATCACTATCGAAAAATCCATGCTTGCTTCCTCATTTCATTAAGCCTGTTCCGTATCGCAGCCGTGTATCGCCGAAAATGCCGTTTCCGGCTGTATTTGCCGCTGATCAGCCCTCAGCGGGATAACCGTTTGAGTACCCCCGGAGCCGCTATCATGAACCAGCTTGCGAACTGCTCCGGACATCTCAGCATTTCATCGCGGAGCTGGTCAAGACCGATCCATCTGATTTCCTCGATTTCGTCTGGATCAAAATCTATTTCCCCGCTGTACTCGCCGATAAAAACATGGTCGTACTCGTATTCCGCCAGATCCTCGCGATATGGCGAATAGTAGACGAAGGAGAACAGCTCCGTCAGGGGACAGCTGAAACCCAGTTCCTCTTTGAGGCGCCTCTCGGTCGCCTCGGAAAGGGTCTCTCCCCGGCGAGGGTGCGAGCAGCAGGCGTTCGCCCAAAGTCCGCCGGAGTGATACTTGTTCCGGTTGCGTTTCTGGATCAGCATTTTTCCATCGCTGATAATGAAAATGGAGAAGGCGCGGTGCAGTCTGCCGAACCGATGGGCCTCCTCTTTGCTCATACTGC
Source organism: uncultured Oscillospiraceae bacterium (assembly GCA_947168655.1). Lineage (GTDB taxonomy): Bacteria > Bacillota > Clostridia > Oscillospirales > Oscillospiraceae > Vescimonas. The sequence goes on along the minus strand of CAMVMU010000011.1, from coordinate 16,388 downwards.
CGATAGCCTTATCGTCAAGATTGACCAAAATCAACTCATCCATTGCTGCTGCCTCCGGTATAAAAGCGGCTATAATCAAACGTTTTTGTCCTGGTTTTACGGCTATATGCCCTCGTTTTCATCAAATTATACTACCACAAAAACAATATGGTGTAAATACTGTCCTGTCCTTTTTTCTCCCTCCGGTGTGCAGTGCATTTGCGATTATTCGCATTTCTATAATATATTATCGATAATACGGCCGCTCGTTTCTGCACATCAACGGTGGAGCCCCCTATCGAGTGATTCTTGTTATATACAGAGAACGGGCGCGCCCATGGGCGCGCCCGTTCTTTTCCGATTTTCTATTTTTCTGTCCGGTGATGCGTCACCACAGGATGGTGTAGCTGCCCAGGTACGCCTGCTTGATGACGGAGGCGTCCACGGTGGAGATCTTGCCGTCCTTGTTGGCGTCAGCCGTCAGTGCCTGCAGGTTCGCGTCGATGGCAAACGCCGTGCCCAGATACTTCTGCTTCACCAGCGTGGCATCCGAGGTGGATACCTTGCCGTCCAGGTTGGCGTCGCCGCGCAGGGCAACCACGATCCTCACGTCGGCATCCGTCACCGGCACGGTGAACGCATGCTCGCCGCTGTCCGTGGTGGTGCAGTCCAGTTTGGTGTAGGTGCCGTCGGCGTTGGCAATGGCTACCACGCAGGCCTTGGCACAGGTCACAGTGAAGGTCACCTCACCGCTGTACAGCGTCTCATCGTTCAGAGTTGTGGTGGCAAGGCTGGGCGCCGCGGTCTTGTTGGTCACGTAGATGTGATACCCCTGGATCTCCAGCTGCGGCAGCACCACGTCCCTGGTCTGGGTGGCGAACAGCTCGTTGGTGAACACCGCCGTGTAGCGGCCCAGGCCCTCGGCCTCGGTGGTGGGCTCGGTGATAACCGCGTAGGTGGTATCCACCGTCTCGGTGATCACGTGGCTCTCATCATTCTCGCAAACCACGGTGGCTGTCACGCTGCTGTTGTCAGCAGCCCACTCGTAGGTGGGAGTGCCCCACTTGTGGCCCAGTGCGGGGATCTCCACGGTCTCGCGGCTGATTTCCTCACCGCACACGGTGCAGTAAACCACGCTGTCGTAGTGGCCGGCCTCCTCGCAGGTGGCAGCGACCTCGTTCTCCTTCACCGCCTCGGCGGGGGTGTGCTCGTGGGGCAGCTCGGTGGTGTAATAGGCGGTGCCGATCTGAACTTCCTTCCAGAGCTGGAGCACGTTGGCGTAGTTGGTGGAGGCGCCCCAGAAGTAGTTGCTGCCGGTGCTGAAGCCAAGGTACGGATAGCTGCCGTTGGCGGCGTTTTTCAGCTGCGCGGCGCCGCTGGCGTTGATGGCGGGCGTCCAGTTGCAGTAGGTGGAATTGATGGCGGTGTAGCCGGACAGATAGGAAGAGGCGTTCATTCCGACATAAGTGCCGGTGGAAACGCTCTGCACGGTATAGTAGCTGCCGTTGGCAGCCAGGGTAAAGACGTAATCCTCGGCCACATTTGTCAGCAGGTTATCCTCCATGGTGATGCCGGAGACAGCAAGCGTGCTGCAGTTGGTGGTGTTCTCAATGCTTGCGCCGTTGGAGGCGGGCGTCACACCCTTTGCAACGTACTTGGTTGTGGTGCTGTTGTTGGTGATGACATAATTGCCGGCCCAGTCGGCAGGAGCAGCGGTCAGAAGCTCATAGGCAACGCCGCCGGTGCCCTCGCCGTCCACGTAGGTGAACAGGGCCTTCAGGGTGATCTCCTCCGTGGCGGTGTAGTCGCCGGTCAGGATCTCGGCAGGCTTGTCGGTGACGTTGTCGTAATCTTCCACGACCCAGCCCAGGAAGGTGTAGCCCTCGGGGGCCTCCACCGTGGGCAGGTTGATGCTGCCCTCCGGCAAGCAGGTCATGTCTGCAGGCTGCGTCACACCGGCGGGAACGGAGAAGTGGACCGTGTAGCCCACCTGCCTGGTGACGACATCAATGGTGGCTGTGCCGGTGATCTTGGTCACGCGGTAGCCGTTTTCCACGCCGGTATCTGCGGGCCCCTTCAGGTTCTTGTAAGCCCCGCCGGGAGTGACGCTCACCAGCTCGTAGCCGCTCTTGAGATTCAGAACGAAGTTGACCTGGCCATTGCCGTTGAGATCCACCTCGCCGGTGGCGCTGTCACGTGCCAGGGCTACGGTGGCGTTCTCCACGCCGCCGGTGGTCATATCCTGGGTGGGATAGGCGGTGACGGAGCATCCCTCGTCGCAGGTGAAGACGACCTTGGGAGCCTCCACGCCGCAGTGGATGCAGAAGCCGTTCTCATCAAACTCGTGGTCGCAGGCCTGATCGGTGGCCGTGACGGTGATGGTGATGGCGTCGGTGATCTTGGTGACACGATAGCTGTTGGCCACAGTGGCGTCGGCATTGGCCTTGAGATTCTTATAATTGGAGGTGGGGGTCGCCACAACGCTCTCCACCCGGTATCCGTCCTCCAGGACGACCACGAAGTTCACCTGGCCCTCGCCGGAGACGTCGATGGAACCGTCGGCACTGGAGCGGGGGAAGGCAAACGCAGCGTTCCCGGTGCCGCCTGTGGTCAGATCCTGGGTGGGATAGACGGTGACGGAGCAGCCCTCGCTGCAGACGAAGGTGGCCTTGAAGGCCTCCAGGCCGCAGCGCTGGCAGACGCCATCCTCGTTGAAGTCATGGCCCAGGGCGGGGATCGCCTCGGTCTTGGTTGCGCCGCAGACAGAGCAGGTGTAGAACATCTCACCGTCCTCGGTGCAGGTGGGCTCCTTGGTCATGACGCCCTCGTCCCAGCTGTGGTTTCCGCCGCTGCAGCCGGTAGCCTCGGTGAAGTTGGTCCGGTACTGGCCGCCGCACACGGAACAGGTATAGAGGTCATAGCCCTCCTCGGTGAGGGTGGGAGCAACGGTGACATAGCTCCAGGAATGGCCTGTGGGAGCGATGGGCACCGTCACGGTATCGCCGCAGACAGAGCATGTGGCGGTGCTGACGCCGGCCACGGTGCAAGTGGGCGCGGTGGTCTGGACGTAGGCGCCGTAGCTGTGCTCGGCCCAAAGCGTGCTGGCCGTGGGTGTGGAGCTGTCGCTGGTGATGGACCAGCTGGAGGTGGTGCTGGGGGAGGAATAGAGGGCGTAGTTGATGTTCTTCGGGGTCTGGATGCTGAAGACCACCTGACTGCTGGCGTTCTTGACCACCACAGTCTTGCCCGCGGTGATGGAGCTGCCACCGCCGCCCCAGCCGCCGCCGGAGGAGCCGTACTTGACGTATGGCTGGCTGGTGGAGGAATCGGGATTCTCGTTCATGGGATTGGTGCCGCCTGCGAAGACGGTGCCGCCGTTGACGGTCATGGTGCCGTCGCAGTCCAGGGGGGAGTTGTCGCCGCCGGTGGCCTGGCCCCAGACGATGACGCTGCCGCCGGTGATGCTCAGCGCGCCGTTGGAGTCCAAGCCGTCGCCGTCCGCATTGACGTTGACGAGACCGCCCTTGACGTTCAGGGAATAGTCGCCGCCGGAGCTGCCTCCGCCGCCGGGGTTCCAGGGGTCAAAGCCACCGCCGCCGGGATCGGTGCCGTTGCTGCTGCCGCCGGCGGCGTTGATGCCGTCGTCGGAGGAGCGGACGCTGTAGCAGCCGGACCAGATGTACACATCCTTGGACTCCAGGCCCTCATAGCAGGTGGACACGGTGAGATGGATCTTGCAGTCCGCGGCGTTCTCGGCGCCGAAGTCCACCCGGGTGTCGGCGTGGACGCCGTCGTCACCGGTCTGGATGTCGAATTCGCCGCCCAGGATCGCGATGGTGCCGTCGGAGTGGATGGCGTCATCCGCCGTGTTCAGATGGAAGGTGCCGCCGTTGATGGTCACCACATTGGTGCCCTCTGCGGTTTCATCGTCGGAGGGATTGGTGCCCTTGATGCCCTTGCAGCTCATGGTGTCCTTGTCAAAGCTGCTGTCGTTGTAGCCGGCGCCGGCCTGAATGGTGAAATCGCCGCCGTTGATGGTAAGATCCTGGGCAGACTGGATGCCGTCGCTGGCGGAGTGCAGGTTAAAGGTGCCGCCGTTGATGACGATGTTGGCGGCACAGCCCGCATTGGCGTCCACTGTGTCGGGATCGGTGCGGATGCAGTCGCCGGAAGCGGTGGTTACGGTGATGTTGCCGCCGTTGATGACCATGGTGTTGTCGCTGGAAATGCCGTTTTTGGCGGAGGTGACGTTCAGGGTCAGCCCGTCGATGGTCAGGCTGCCGTATTCGCCCACCTTCAGGGCGTTCTTGGTGTTGCACACCAGGTTGAGGGTGCCCTCGCCGTTCAGCGTCAGATTGGCGTTGGACTTGCCCTTGATGACCGCGGATTCTGCGTAGGCGGTGTTGGTGCCGTCGCCGCCGTCCTCGGTGGGATCGCCGTAGGTGTCAGCGTTATTGAAGTCGGCGTCGGTCAGGGTATTGGTGTAACCCGCCAGCGCCGTGATAGTGGCGGTCGTGGTGGATTCCTTCTTAATGGTGATGGGTGCGGTGAAGGAGGAGGTCAGATCCAGGCCCGCCAGCAGGATGGTGGTGGGAGCGGTGGCGGCCTTCTTCACGGCGATGCAGGAATCCGCGCCCGTGCCGGTAAAAACGTAGATGCCGCCGGCCTTCTTGAGTCCGACGCAGAGCTTGTAGGTATCGGTGTTTTCATATACGCTGTAACCGTTCTCATCGGTGGTCACCGGCAGAGTATAGGTCGCGTCGCCCACCAGGTACTCCTCGTCGGCGGAGTTGACGCCGGCCACCTCATAGTTGGCGCTGCTGCCGGGAATGACGGTGAGCTGATCACCGTTGAAGGCAAAGGTGGTATAGCCGATGGGGATGTCATAGACCTGATATCCCGCGCTGCTCTCTACGGTCAGACGGGCAACGCCCACGGCGCCGTCTTTGCCGATGACCCGGACGGTATTGCCCCGGATCTCGACGATGGCCAGGTCGTTGTTGTCCACCTCGGCGGACAGGGGCGTGAAATCACAGGTCAGGGTCGCGCCGGTGTTCCCGGTCAGGGCGAGACTCCCGGTTTCTGACTCTTCCGCCGCGGCGGAGAGCGCGGTGCCCGGAAGCAGACTGACGACCAGGCAGACGGATAGTATCCATGCGAGGAATTTGCGAGTACATTTCATTCAAGAATCCTTCCCTTCCTCAATTTGGTACTAAAATCGGTATATTGGCGAGATAATCTGCGATGACCCGCATCGAAAACGGGACGCATTATCACACCTTATGTATTATAGCACCTTGTATCACTTGTAGTAAGCCTTTTTTGAGAATTTTTCGTCATTTTTCCCAGGAGTGCCAACTCTTCCGCCGGATTCCTGTCGTTGATCACTCGGTATCAAACGATACGCCAGGGTGGAAGAGGCTGTTGCCCCCTCAGACAAGTGGCTCTTCCGCTTTTTTATTCGATCGGTTTTTTGTTTGCCATTGTTGATTGTTTCGCGGTTTTCGTATATAATTTGTGGACACGTGATGACGAGCCTGACAAAGGAGACCAGACAATGCTTCGGAAATTGATCAGACAAATGCTGACGGCGCAGATCTTCTCCGCGCTGACCGTGTCGCTGTGCCTTTTGATTGACAGCGTGATCATCGGCCGCTTTCTCGGCGTGGAGTCCATTGCGGCGTACCAGCTGGCAAGCCCCATTCTGCTGGTGATCGGGGCGCTGGGCAGCATGCTGGCCGCCGGCATACAGGTGGCATGCAGCAAATCGCTGGGGCGGGGATCTCAGGAGGAGACCAACGCCGGCTATTCCTCCGCCGTTGCGCTGACCATGGGGATATCCCTCTCCCTGACGCTGTTGGTGCTGGTCTTCAGTTCTCCCATTGCCACCATGATGGGCGCAGGCAGGGAGGGCGCGCTGTTTGATCAGACACGGAGCTATCTGATCGGATTCATGATCGGCGCGCCGGCATCCATGGGTGCGCTGATCCTGGTGCCCTTCATGCAGATGGCGGGCCAGAACAGGCTGCTCATTGCCGCCGTTCTGGGGATGACGCTCTCGGATATCGGTCTGGATCTGTTGAACGTACTGGTATTCCACGGTGGCATGTTCGGCATGGGTCTGGCGTCCTCCATCAGCTATTACGTTGCGCTGGCGGTGGGCTGTTTCTACTTCCTGTCCAAAAAATGCATGTTCCGCTTCTCCCGGCGTCTGATCACGGGGAAGAAAATCGCGGAGCTGTTCCGAAGCGGTGTCCCCGCCGTATTCAACATGGCCTCCTCCGTCATTCTGATCTTCCTGCTCAACAAGATCCTGCTGGGGACAGGCGGAAGCGACGCTGTGGCGGCCTACTCCGTGCTGACCTCCATCGGCAACTCCGCCAACTGCATTGCCACGGGGATCGGCGGTGTGTCGCTGACGCTGGCCGGGATCCTTTTCAGCGAGGAGGACCGTTCCGGCCTGGAAGATGTGATGAAGCAGCTTTTCCGGGATTCCGTGATACTGGGTCTCGCTGTGGGGGCCATATTGGTTGTTTTTGCCCCCGTTTTTGTGGGGCTGTTCGTTCCGCAGGCCGGGGCGGTGCAGACGATGGCCATTCTGGGCGTGCGGCTGTTTGCCGCAGGACTGATCCCCTGCTGCATCAACAGCGCCCTGAAAAACGCCTATCAGGTCATGGGCAGGGAACTGCTGACAGAGGGGATATCTCTATTTGGCGGAGCCATTTTCCCGGCACTGGCGGCCTTCGTGCTGAGCCGTTTTCTGGGGACAACGGGCATTTGGTTCTATTTCGTGGCGGGTCAGTTGATCACCCTGCTGGTCATTTGCCTCTATATCCGCTGCCGCACCAGGACGCTGCCCTGGAAAAACGGCGCGTTCCTGCTTTTGAAGGACGATTTCATTGTGCCGAAAGAGGACGTGCTGGAAGCTGACATCCAGACTCTGCAGGAGATGGGAACCGTTGTGCGGGAGGCGGAAGCTTTCTGCCTGGCCCACGGGGAGAGCCCCAGGATCAGCAAACGGATCGCTCTTTGCATCGAGGAAATGGCCGGCAACACCATCCTGCACGGGTTTGAAAAAGACAATAAACCCCACCATCTTTCCGTGCGCGTGCTGCGCAAAAAGGACGGATGGGTGGTGCGCTTCCGGGATGACTGCGGCGCCTTTGATCCGGTGCACTATATTCCCCGGGAGGGAAAGGACGCCCTGGGCATTCGTCTCACGCTGGCGATGGCGAAGGAGGCCCACTACATCTACTCACTGAATTTGAACAACCTGACGCTGAAACTTCCGACGGAAAAGGCGGCTTGACAAAAAAGGACCCGTATTCACAAGGAATACGGGTCCTTTTTTGCGATGCAGTGGAGAGGTGACCGCGCTTTTCCCTGCGCGGATCTGAGACTCGAACCTGAAAATCCTCCGGGATCAATAGAGCTTGGCGCCGGCGGGGATGTGGGGATCCACCATCAGCAGGTGGAGCTTCTCCTCCTCGCCCTCCTTGTGGACAGCGCTGATCAGCATACCGCAGGACTCGATGCCCATCATGGCGCGGGGGGGCAGGTTGGTGATGGCGATGCAGGTCTTCCCCACCAGCTCCTCCGGCTCGTAGAACTCGTGGATGCCGCTGAGGATGGTTCGCTCGGTGCCGGTGCCGTCGTCCAGAGTGAACTGCAGCAGCTTCTTGGACTTCTTTACCGCCTCGCACTTGAGGACTTTCACGGCCCGGAAGTCAGACTTGCTGAAGGTCTCAAAATCCACCTGATTGGCGAACAGGGGCTCGATCACCACGTTGGAGAAGTCGATCTTCTCCTCCGCCACGGGGGCAGCGGGCTTCTCCTCCTTCTTCTTAGGCAGATCCAGCGGCTTCATGGTGGGGAACAGGATCACGTCGCGGATGGAGTCGGTGCCGCAAAGCATCATGGAACAGCGGTCGATGCCAAAACCCAGACCGCCGGTGGGGGGCATGCCGTACTCCAGGGCCAGGACAAAGTCCTCGTCCATCATGTCGGCCTCGTCGTCGCCGTTGGCGCGCTTGGCCGCCTGGGCCTTGAAGCGCTCGTACTGGTCGATGGGGTCGTTGAGCTCGCTGAAGGCGTTGCCCATCTCGCAGCCGCAGATGAACATCTCGTAGCGCTCGGTGAGATGGGGGTCGGCGGGGCTGCGCTTGGCCAGGGGGCTGACCTCAACGGGGTACATGGTGATGAAAGTGGGCTGGATCAGCGTCTCCTCCACCTTCTGGTCGAAGGTCTCATACAGGGCGTTGCCCCAGGTGTGGTCCACGCCGTCCATGTCCACGCCCACGCTCCTGGCCAGCGCCACACCGGCGTCGGCGTCGCCCTCGCAGGCCATGAAGTCTGCGCCGGTGACGGCCTTCACCGCGTCGGCCATGGTGACGCGGCGCCAGGACGGGGTCAGGTCGATGTCATTGCCCAGCCAGGTGACGTGATAGGTGCCCAGGATCTCCATGGCGGCGCCGGAGATGATGCCCTCCAGAATGTCCATCATGCCGTCCAGGTTGGTAAAGGCCTGATACAGCTCGCAGGTGGTGAACTCCGGGTTGTGCTTGGTGTCCATGCCCTCGTTGCGGAAGATGCGGCCCACCTCGAACACGCGCTCCAGACCGCCCACGATGAGCCGCTTCAGGTGCAGCTCGGTGGCGATGCGCATATACATGTCGATATCCAGGGTGTTGTGGTGGGTGATGAAAGGCCGGGCGTTGGCGCCGCCGGCGATGGTGTTGAGGACGGGCGTCTCCACCTCCATGAAGCCGCGATCCTCCAGATAGCGGCGCAGGAAGGAGACAAACTTGCTGCGAATCTCAAAGTTCCGCTTGGACTCCGGGTTCATGATCAGGTCCACGTACCGCTGGCGGTAGCGCAGCTCCTTGTCGGTGAGGCCATGGAACTTCTCGGGCAGGGGCTGGAGAGACTTGCTCAGCAGGGTGATCTCATTGGCGCGGACACTCATCTCGCCCCGCTGGGTGCGGAACACCTCGCCCTTTACGCCCACGATGTCGCCGATGTCAAACTTCTTGAAGCGGTTATAGATCTCCTCATCCATCTCGTCCTTCCGGGCGTAGATCTGGATGCGGCCGGTCTTGTCCTGCAGGTCGCAGAAAGACACCTTGCCCATGCCGCGCTTGCTCATGAGGCGGCCGGCCACGGACACGGCGGAGCCCTCCAGGGCGTCAAAGTTGTCCTTGATCTCCTGGGTGTGATGGCTCACGTCATACGTGGTGATCTCAAAGGGATTCTGGCCCGCCTCCTGCAAAGCCTTCAGCTTGTCCCGGCGGATCTGCAGGATCTCGCTGAGCTCCTGCTGGCTCTGATTGTTGACCTGCTCTGCCATATGCAGTTCTCCTTTCGTAAAGCGGGCACCTTGCCCGCGAATCGTTATCGTTCGATGGCGTCCACGCGGTAGCGGATCACGCCCTTGGGGGCCTCCACGCTGACCTCGTCCCCGGCTTTGTGACCCATGAGCGCCTTGCCGAAGGGGGAATCCTCGCTGACGGCGCGGCTCATGACGTCCGCCTCCTGGGAGCCGACGATCTTATATTCCGGCAGCTGCTTGCCGGTATCCAGGTTGGTGACGATGACGCGGCAGCCGATGGAGATCTTGTCGGAATCCTCGGCCTCGTCCACGATCACGGCGTGAAGCAGGATATCCTCCAGCTCAGCGATACGGGAATACAGCTTGCCCTGCTCGTTTTTGGCCTCGTCGTATTCGCTGTTCTCGCTCAGGTCGCCGAAGCCTCTGGCCTCCTTGATGAGATCGGCGATCTCATCGGCACGGGTGGTCTTGCTGTACTCCAGCTCACGCTTCAGCTCGTCATACCGCTCCTGGCTCATTTTGAATTCTTTTACCATGCTTGTACGATCCTTTCTTATCCGCTCATTCCGCCTGTTCAGCGGAAAAAGCGCATGATTGTTCATAATATGTCATACTGCATTATAGAGAGTTTCCCTCCCTATGTCAAGCGTGGAAATCCAGCGATTTGAGCCGGATTTCCTCCGTTTTCACCGCGCCGCACTCCCAAAGTGCCGCCACCAGCTGCGATGTGACCGGATAAGGTTTCAGATCCTCCCCCAACGCCTTGGGGATTGTGTATTCGGCCTTTTGAAGCCGCCCGCAGTCCGGCCCCAGCAGCAGGGCAGGCGCGTCTCCGGCGGGCTCACCGAAGCAGATCTGCAGAGAGGCCGGACTGCCTCCGCCGCCGGCGGCGATGCCGTACCGCCGCCACAGCTCCTCCCGCAAATCGTCCGCGCCGTCCGTGTGAAGGCGCAGATAGCGGCAGCGGCGGCTGAGCAGCTGGGCCGCCTCCCACACGGGCTTATCGGCCCAGGGGGCGGTGAGTTCCACCGTGGCCCCGCTCAGATGGAGCCCTTTCTGTTCGGCAAGCCAATCCAGCAGCTGGGGCAGTATCGCACACCGCAGGCGCTCCTCTCCCACCGGCTGCAGCCCCTCTCCCCACTCCGCAGGCCAGTCCGGCTCCGCTACGCAGCGGCGCACACCGTTCGCTCTCATCTCCTCCACGGCGCGGCGGACACGGCGGACGATTCGCCGTCCCCGTCCCCGGACCTCAAGCACCTGAAACCACACGCCGCCGACGGTGCGCCTCTCCAGCGTCACACGGGGTCGTCCCTCCCCGCGCCAGATCAGATAGCCAAGCATAGCAAAACCCCTCCCGCCCCATTCTATGGGACGGGAGGGGTAAATATCCGATGATGGCTTAGTGGAATCCACGGACCCAGCCGGTGAGATAGTTCAGCGGGTTGACCTTGACCCCGTTCTCACGGATCTCAAAGTGGATATGGGGGCCGGTGGAGTTGCCGGTGGAGCCTACCAGGCCGATAACCTGGCCCTGGCTCACCTTCTGCCCCTCAGAGCACAGCAGGCGGCTCATATGGCCGTACAGGGTGATGTTGCCGTGGTCGTGCTGGATAACGACGCAGTAGCCATAGCCACCGTACCAGCGGCTGATCAGCACCGTGCCGGACTTGGAGGCCAGCACGTTGGTGCCGTAGCTGGCACCGATATCCACGCCGCCGTGGTAGGTGCTGTAGATGCCGCCGGGGGCGGGACGCGGGCCAAAGGGCGAGGTGATGAGCCGGGTGTCGTTGGTGGGCCAGGCATAACCGCTCTCCACCACAACAGGCGTCTCAGATCCGCCGGATCCGCCCTGTTCCTTCTGGCGCTGCCGCTCCTCCTCTTCCTTGCGCTTGCGCTCTTCCTCTTCCTTTCTGGCGCGCTCCTCCGCCTCGCGGATCTCCTGCTCCAAACGGGCGGCGTCCGCCTCCTTTTCGTCGTGCAGCGCCTGCAGAGCGCCCTCCTCCTTGGTATACTGGGCGATCAGCGCATCTGCCTCGGCGATCTGGGCCTCCAGCTCGGTCTTGGCCTCGTTCATCTCCGCCTCCTGCTGCTGCAGGGCGGCACGGTCATCGGCCAGCTGTGCGCGAATGGCGCGCAGATCCTCAATGACGGACTTGTCGTAATCCATGACCTCGTTGACAAAGTCCAGCCTGCTCAACAGATCCGCAAAGCCGGTGGCCTTGAACAAAACCGACCAGTAGGAGATCACACCGCGTTCCTCCTCCTCCCGCACCTGGCGGCAGAAGAGGTCGTACTGCGCGGCCTCCTGCACCTCATTTTCCTCGATGCGGGAGGTGGTCTCGCTGATCTGGACGCCGATGAGATCGATCTCCTCCATCAGCGCGTTGCAGCGCTGATCCAGCAGATACTTCTGTTCCATGACGTTTTCTTTGTTGGCGCGCGCCGCCTCCAGCTGCTGATTCAGCTCCGCAATCTTGGCGCGGGTCTCCGCCAGCTTATCCTTGGCACTTTCGCCGTATGCCGTCGGATGGCCGGGAAGGCAGACCAGACTCACCAGCATTCCCAGCGCCAGCAGGACAGATAAAAGCCGTTTTTTCATCTCTTCCTCCTCTTTCATCACACCCGCAGGAATTTGCGGATGGCGGTCAGGCTGCCGCCCACGCCAACGAAGACGCCCACAGCGCCAAAGGCGATGGCAACCGGTACATAGATCTGCTCAAACGGAACAATGCGCAGCAGCTGCAGCGTGTCGGATTTCTCCACGCCCTCTGCGATGGCGCGGTACAGCAGCCACTGGAATCCAAAGGCAAAAGCCGCGCTGAGAATGCCCAGCAGCAGGCCCTCGTAGACGAACGGCCAGCGGACGAATCCGTCCGTTGCACCCACCATCTTCATAATGGCGATATCATCCTTCCGGTCGAAGGTGGTCAGCTTGATGGTGTTGGAGATGATAAATACGGATACGATCAGCAAAATGGCGATCAGCGTGATGCTGATGACGCCGGCGATGTTGCGCACCGTCAGGAAGCCGTTGGAGATGTCCTCATCCGCCCGGATCTTCACGATCCCCTCCACGCCCTGAACCGCCTGAACCGTCTTGCTCATCTGTTCCAGATTGCCCAGCTTCAGCACGTAGCGGTGGCGGAAGATCTGGGGATCCAGATCACTGTACAGGTCGTCCTCGTCGTACTGCTCAATGTAGCTGTCCCTTGCCTCCTCCCGGGAGACGAAGGTGCAGCTTGTGACGTTGGGCAGCTTCTCCAGCTGGGATTGCAGCCCTCTGGCCTCCTCATCGGACAGATTTTCGTCCACAAAAGCCAGCACGGCATTCTCGCGCTGAAGGTCTTTCAGATTCTCGTTGGCGTTATACGCCACCAGGGAGAAGGTTCCCATAATCACCAGGCAGGCCACGGTGATGCCGATGGCCGCAAAGGACATGAACCCGTGGGAGAACATGTTGCCGACGCCCTCACGGATAAAAAAGCCAAAATTATGCTTCATTCTCTTTTACCTCATACGTACCCACCCGGTCGCCGACGATGGCGCCGTTTTCGATCATAATGACCCGCTTGTCGAACTGGTCCACCAATCCCTTTTCGTGGGTCACCACAATGACCGTGGCGCCAAGGGCGTTGATCCGCTCCAGCAGCGTCATGATCTCCAGAGAGCGGGCGGGGTCCAGGTTTCCGGTGGGCTCATCTGCCACGATGGTGCTGGGGTTGTTCACCAGTGCACGGGCGATGGCCACGCGCTGCTGCTCGCCGCCGCTGAGCTCATCGGGGTAGCGCTTCTCCACACCCTCCAGGCCCACCAGCTCCAGCACATAGGGGATGCGGCTCTGGATCTCCCTGCGGGTGGCGCCCACTGCGTGCATGGCCAGAGCCAGATTGTCAAACACCGTCTTGCCGGGGATCAGGCGGAAGTCCTGGAAGATCGTTCCAATGGTGCGGCGCACCAGAGGGATCTGCCGCTCGGCAATAAGGCTCATGGAGAAGCCGTTGACCATCACACGGCCGGAGGTGGGGATCACCTCGCCGGTGAGCAGCTTGATAATCGTGGATTTGCCGGAGCCGGACGGCCCCACCAGGAATACGAATTCCCCGTCCTCTATCTCAAAGGAGACACCCTGCAGGGCGTCCGTGCCGTTTTCATATGTTTTAACAACGTCAGTCAAACGAATCATATCAGTTATGCCCCTCGAAATCGCTGCAGGTCCTCCCGATCGCGACAGGACCTGACGGTATCAAACATGATAATCACATTATATACAAAAGGTTACAAATTGGCAACTGGAAAGATATGAATAAAGTATTAAATTTACATAACAACATAGCCCGCCGGGTAATTGATCCCGGCGGGCATATTTGATCCAATTTTCAGGCGTCGATACCGCGGCTGGTCAGGTACTTCTTGACCATGAGAGCGACCTTGAAGGTAATGGCGTCGTCGAACTCCCGCAGATCCAGGCCGGTGAGCTTTTTGATCTTCTCCAGGCGGTACACCAGAGTGTTGCGGTGGACAAACAGCTTGCGGGCCGTTTCCGACACGTTGAGGTTGTTCTCAAAGAACTTATAAATGGTGAACAGGGTCTCCTGATCCAGAGCATCAATGGGGTTCTTCTTGAAAACCTCCTGCAGGAAGATCTCACACAGGGTGGTGGGCAGCTGATAGATCAGCCGGCCGATGCCCAGGTTCTCGTAGTTGATGACGTAGCGCTCGGTGTCAAACACCTTGCCCACTTCGATGGCGATCTGGGCCTCCTTGTAGGACCGGGCCAGGTCCCGCAGATGCAGGGCCATGGTGCCCATGCCCACAAACACGCGGTTATCTCCGTCCTGGCACAGGGAATCGGCGATCCGCATCGCCACCTTCTCCATGTCACGGCCGTCGGAGCCCTCCGGCATCTGGTGGATCAGAACGACGTCATCCTCACCCACGCTGAGAACAAAATCGCTCTGGCGGTCGGGGAACATGTTCTGGATCACGTCCAGCGGCACCGACTCCTCCCGCTCATCCGCCGGGCGGATGACAAACACGCCACGGGGCACCTCGGCCGTCACGTGCAGTTCCTTGGCGCGCATGTAGATGTCGCTGCTGAGTATGTTGTCGGAGATGATATTTTTAATAAAGGAGCCCTTGTCGTGCTTCTCCTCATAGTAGACCTTGGCGGAGTTCAACGCAACGGCAGCCATGGCGCAGACCGTACGGCCCGTGCTGTCCTCACCGGAGGCGAAAACGGCATAGTCATACTGACCGCCCCAACCGGGCAGGGCCTTGAAGGTCATCCCCTCCAGCGCCACGCAGCCGCCCTCCGCGGCGTTGATGAGCGCAACGCACTGGGGCCATTTCTTTCCGATGCCCGTCAGCTCGCTGCAGGCAACCACTGTGCCCTCCGAGTCAATCACGCCAATGGTGCGGTCCGTTGTCTCCTTAAACTGCAGAACTACGTTTTGAAAGATACGTCCTGACATGGTTTTCCTCCCGCCGATGGTATCGGCTCTTTGTGCAAACTGTCAAGTTAGTACCTATATTATATCGTCATAATCACGATTTTGCAAGTGTCTTTTTATGTTTTTCACAAAATCACGTCGGATTTTTTGGCGTTCTGTCGATATAATAACGAAGCGCGTTATGCTGTCCCGTTCCGCAGGGCGTGGAGCTCCTCCTCCGTCAGCCGGCGGTATTGCCCTTTCTCCAGATTCTCATCCAGGTGCAGGGATCCCATGGAGAGGCGCTTGAGGTAGACCACCGGCTTGCCGCGGCTTGCCAGCATCCGCTTGACCTGGTGGAACTTTCCCTCCTGCAGCGTCACCAGACAGGTGTCCCCCGTCAGGATCTCCAGCCCGGCGGGGCGGCAGACGAGGCCGTCTCCCAGAGTGAGTCCGGCGGCAAACGCCGCAGTGTCGGCCGCCGTCAGCTCTCCATCCACCCGGGCAAAGTACACCTTGTCCACGTGGTATTTCGGGCTCAGCAGGCGGTGAGTCAAATCGCCGTCGTCGGTCAGCAGCAAAAGGCCCTCAGTGTCCTTGTCCAGTCTGCCCACCGGGGCGAGGCCCCGTTTCCGCAGCTCGGTCGGCAGCAGATCCAGCACCGTCTTCTGGCGGCTGTCCTCCGTGGCGGACAGCAGGCCGGCCGGCTTGTGCATCATAATGTAAACAAACCTCTCCCAGTTCACCGGCTCTCCGTCCACACAGATCCGGCATACGGCGGGATCCGCCTTCTCCTCCGGCATCGCGGCCAGATGGCCGTCCACCGTTACGCGGCCCTGGCGGACCAGCTCCTTCACCTCGCGGCGGGACCAGCGGCCTGTGGCGGCCAATATCTTATCCAAGCGCTCCATCCTCTCACCTCTTTGATCCATTTTAGCATATTTCGGACAAGATGGAAATATGAAATGGTAGAGGTGATCCAATATGAAGACCATTTATGAGAAAAGCCGTCCGCTTGTCCTCCTGCTCATACTGGCGGCGGCACTGATGCTGCTGGCGGGGTGCGGCGGCGGAGAAAAAACAGCTGAGCCGATTCCCGCCGCCACCAACGAGGAGCGCATGGCCTATCTGAGCGCGCTGGGCTGGCAGGTGGATCCGGAACCGCTCCACACGCTGGTGCTGCGGCTGCCCGGGGAGCTTGCGGAGGATTACGCCGACTACGTAAAGCTGCAGGAGGAGCAGGATCTCCCCTTTGCCCAGTGCGCAGGCAAGACCATCTCCCGCTATACTTACACCGTGCGCAACTACCCCGACCACGAGGGGCCGGTACAGATCAACCTTTGCGTCTGCGACGGTGTTCTGGTGGGAGGCGACCTGATCGCGCCGGGTGAGGACGGATTCATGGCGGGGCTGTCGTTCCCCAAAACATAAAAAACAAGGTCTTCCGCTTCCACGGAAGACCTTGTTTTTTGTGTAGGGAAATTACTCCTCGATGCCGATGACGACACCGGAGCCAACGGTACGGCCGCCCTCGCGGATAGCGAAGCGCAGGCCATTCTCAATGGCGATGGGGGTGATCAGCTCGACCTTCATGTCGACGTTATCGCCGGGCATGCACATCTCGGTGCCCTCGGGCAGGGTGATGACGCCGG
>CAMVMU010000010.1 GCA_947168655.1 uncultured Oscillospiraceae bacterium | reverse complement strand
GTCAGTTATTTTTTAAGTTGCCCGTTTTAAGGTGGCCAGGCGCCACCGCCCGCTTATCCGGCCTCTACACCCCCGTCGAAACCGGTACATCCCCAAATATTCTTTCGTTCAAAATCTGTGAATTTTGAACGAGAAAGGCTTGCAGCCCGCTGCATGCACTCACTTCGCTCGCACACTTGCGGTCTGAGAGGTGTTTTTCTGACGCACATGTCGTCAGAAAAACAATCTCATTTTTACTTTGCTGCTTTGCGGCAAAGTACGTATCATAATCCCCGGAGGGAGAGATATACAGCAGTTTATCTGCCGAAGGGATCCGGCAGTTTTTCCGGTGAAGGATACTCCACGCCCTTGGTATCCACGGTGACGGACTTCATCACCTGGGGCTTCTTGGGCTTGTTGGTCATCATGTCCCGGGGAGCGGAGGCGATGGCATCCACCACGTCCATGCCCTCGATGACCATGCCAAAGGCGGCATACTGGCCGTCCAGATGGGGCGCGTCCTTGTGCATGATGAAGAACTGGCTGCCGGCGCTGTCCATGGGCTGGGCACGAGCCATGCTCAGCACGCCCCGGGTGTGACGCAGATCGTTCTGCACGCCGTTGGCGGCAAACTCACCCTTGATGCAGTAGCCGGGGCCGCCCATGCCGGTGCCATCGGGGCAGCCGCCCTGGATCATAAAGCCGTAGATGCAGCGGTGGAAAATCAGTCCGTTATAAAAGCCGCTGTTGGCCAGTTCGATAAAGTTATAGACGCTCTGAGGCGCAACGTCGGGGTACAGCTCGGCGACGATCCTGCCGCCGTTTTCCATTTCAATGGTGACAATGGGATTGTTCATATGGTTTCTCCTTTTCGGATGAAAATACGGAATAACATGCGGATTGCCACGGGCCTGCGGCCCTCGCAATGACAGGGGTTCGGTCTTATCCTCTGTTCTTCTCCCGCATGGCGCGGTCCATCTCCCGCTTGGCGTCACGCTGGGCGAGGGCAGCACGCTTGTCGTAGTTCTTTTTGCCGCGGCACAGGCCCAACTCCACCTTTACCCGGCTGTCCTTGAAATAGACGCTCAGGGGAATGAGTGCGTAGCCGTCCTGCTTTTGCAGGGCGTGGAGCCGCCGGATCTCCCGCTTGTGCATCAAAAGGCGCTTGGGCCGATCCGGGTCCTTATTGAAGATATTGCCCTGCTCATAGGGGGAAATATGCAGGTTGTAGCAAAACAACTCCCCATCCTTGCACTGGCAATAGGAATCCTTCAGATTCAGCGCGCCGCCCCGGATGGATTTGACCTCCGTGCCGAACAGCTCGATGCCGGCCTCATAGCGATCCTCCACGAAATAGTCGTGAAATGCTTTGCGATTTTGTGCCGCCGTCTTGATCCCACGCTTTTCCACAGAGGCGCTCCTTTCCAGGATCAGCCGATCCCTTTCTCAAACTGGAGATGTATTATAACATATCCCCCGCCCCGATGCAAGCAAAATACACGCCGGACGGACTGCCCTAAATCTGGTATTATCTAATAATCCAAAACTGGATATTTCAAACAGTTCAGTTTGTGCGTATGATGGCACATAGAACCGCACGAAAGCGTTCACAGGAGGCATTGATATGAATAAGAAGTTTACGGTCCACAAAATCGCCTTTATCGCGATTTTGACGGCACTGGTCTTTGTGGTCACCTTTTTTCGATTTCCTCTGCTGGGCTCCAAGGTCCATTTTGCCAACGCAGTCTGCCTGCTGAGCGGACTGCTGATGGGGCCTCTGGCCGGCGGTCTGGCGGCCGGCCTGGGTTCCATGCTGTTTGACGTGTTCTACTATCCCAGCGACCTGGTCACCTACCTCGTCACCTTTGTCTCCAAGTTTGCCATGGCGTGGGTCTGCGGAAAGATCGCTTTTGCCGCCGACAAGGAGGCAAAAAATCACGGCTGGAACATCGTTGCCTGCGTTGTCGGTGCGTGGACCTATGTGGCGCTCTATATGCTGAAAACCTTCGTTTACCAGAAGTTTGTCTACGGCTACCCCGGAGAAACGGTGTGGGCGGCTCTAATGAGCAAGTTCCCCGCGTCCGCTATCAACGCGGTGTTTGCCATGATCGTCGCCCCCATCCTCTACACCGCTCTGCGTGCGGCGCTGCAGAAGGCAGGGCTGCTGGAAAAAATACGGTCATAACGGTCCCAGTTCATACAGATAAAGGAGCTTCGCCCGATGGGCGAAGCTCCCTTTCTATTCCCCGTTATGCCTTGCAAATGCCGGATCCAGACAGTATAATAGAGAGAAATAACAAGCGGAGGGGATCATATGAATACAAGAGAGATCCGGCAAATCCTGAAGGATACCGACTTCATCCACACCAGCGGCACGGCGGAGGAACTGCGTGTGGCAGAATACCTGGCTGAACGGTGCCGCGCCCTGGGCGCCGAGGCACATCTGGAGGCATTTGACGTGGAAATGGCGGAGGTTCACGACGCCACACTGCTGGCGGACGGACGTTCCATCCCCTGCAAGGGGTACAAATGCTGCGGCAGCAGCTCCGTGACGGCGCCGCTTTGCTACCTGCCCAACACGGATCCCGCTTCCCTGACGGCAGCCCGGGGCAAGATCGTGCTCCTGGACACCGGCGTGGGCTATTTCCTCTATCAGGACCTGCTGGCCAACGGCGCCGTGGGTTTTATCACCTACACCGGCAACGTCCATTTCCGGGACAATGACATCGATCACAAGGAGCTGCGCAGCTACGTGTCCATGGGGAAGAAGATCCCCGGCGTGAACATCAACGCCAAGAACGCATTCCATCTGGTGAAAAGCAATGTAAAGGAAATCACCATTACGGTAGAGCAGGAGGAATCTGCCGGTCAGTCCCACAACGTGATCGCGGAAATCCCCGGAAAGGCCGACGAGTGGATCGTCCTGTCCGCCCACTACGACACCACGCCCCTGTCCCACGGCTCTTACGACAACATGTCCGGCTGCGTGGGCCTGCTGCACATTCTGGAAAAACTGATCGCCACGGCACCCCACCGTTACGGCCTGCGTTTCGTCTTCTGCGGCAGTGAGGAGAGGGGGCTGCTGGGCTCCAAGGCGTACGTGCATCAGCATGAGGCAGAGCTGGAGAAGATCGCGCTGAACATCAATCTGGACATGATCGGCACCTATATGGGCAAGTTCATCGCCTGCTGCAGTGCCGAGGAGGGACTGGTCAGCTACATCCGCTACTTCGCCGCCCAGCGGGGCTGGGGGATTGCGCCCCATATGGGGGTCTACTCCAGCGACTCCACCCCCTTTGCCGACAAAGGCGTGCCCGCTTTGTCCTTCGCCCGGATCGCGCCGCCCAGCCAAGCCGCCATCCACACCCGGTACGACACCATGGAGGTCCTCTCGCCGGAACGGCTTCAGCGAGACGGCGACTTCCTGGCGGATTTCACCGCCGCCATGGCGGACGCCGCCAGGTGCCCGGTAAAGCGGGAGATCCCCGACAAGGTGAAGACCGAGCTGGACGAGTACATGAACCGCAAGCGCAAGGAACAATAAAATAACGGATCGCCGGATGGTTGCATACGGCGATCCGTTTAGCGCGTCAATAAAGCATAGCAGATTTCGCGTCCGCAGACGCGAAGACATTTAATCGTATTTTGCCGCGGCGTGTACGTGGCAAAATACACATCTCAGACTGCAAGTGTGCGAGCGTCTCACGCAAGCGAGTGCGCGCAGCAGGCTGCAAGCCCATTGCCCAAAAACGGCATTGCCGTTTTTGGGCAGTTTTACAGATAAGCAACCTCATCGCCCTCACAGATAACATAGTGCCGTTTGACCGGGGAAACCTTGCCCTTTCGCTTCACCAGCACGATGTCCAGATCAAATTCTTTTTCGATATCCTCCACCTTTTTCCCGATCCATGCACTGTCCATCCCGACGGTGATGGTGGTCAGCATACTGGCCAGATCCGGCGTCTCCTGCTGCATTTTGCTGTACTGCTCCACGAAACCGGCGCTGATGATACCGGTGGGGATAGCCACCACACCAACACCCAAAAAGGTGATGACAATTGCCATGGCCCGACCAAGAACGGTAACGGGATAGATGTCGCCGTACCCCACCGTCAGCATAGTACTGACGCTCCACCAGATACCGCTGAGGGCATTGCGGAAGTTCTCCGGCTGTGCCTCATGCTCCACGCTGTACATAAACAGGGATGAAGCCAGCATCAGCGTCAGGATGATGAACACGGAAGACGCGATCTGATTGCGTTTTTCATACAGCACGGACTTGATAACGTTGAAGGAGTCATACTGGTTGTTGATACGGAACAGGTGAAAGATCCGCACCACCCGCAGCATACGAAACACCACAAAGCCGGAGAGGAAGAAAAACGGCAGAATCGTCAGCAGATCGATGACGCCGTCATATGACCATAGAAACCTCCAGATGGCACGGCCCCTGCTTTCACCGGGATAAAGATACTCCGCTGTCCAGATCCGCAGAATATACTCCACACAAAACAGGATCACCGTGATCAGTTCAATGGTTTCAAAAGTACCCCGCCACTGCGCCAGTTCCTCAAAGGTCTCCAGGAACATGGTGAGGATATTCAGAAGAATCACCACCACCAGGCACACATCAAAAACCCTGCTGGGAATGTCCTCCCGGTTCCCGATCTGAATGATATCAAATATACGCCGTTTTCTCCCAGCTTTGTCCATGGGCTCACCTCCCGGATGGTTTCACGGTCTCTATTATATACGCCTTATGCGCCGTGTGCAAATGTTTTGTGCATGGTGCTGTTTTTCTGTACAACGGAGGTTTTTTCTGGTATACTTATTTCGTTGCAAAAAAACAGGAGGTACCTGCCATGACAGATTATCATTCTCTCTGCCAGAACGTGACCGGACTAATCGACGGCGTTCCCCACCTCATCGCCAACCTGGCCAACGCCTCTGCCGCCGCGTGGCAGGCTATAGAGGACATCAACTGGGTAGGCTTCTATCTTATGGAGGACGGCAGGCTGGTGTTGGGGCCTTTCCAGGGCAAGCCTGCCTGTATTGAGATCGCGCTGCATCGCGGCGTTTGCGGCGCAGCCGTCACTACCGGTGAAACACAACTGGTAGAGGACGTGCGTGAGTTTCCCGGACACGTCGCCTGTGACGCCGCCTCCCGTTCGGAGGTGGTGGTGCCTATCCGCGCCCGCGGCGAAATCGTGGCCGTGTTGGACGTGGACAGTGCCACCGTTGGCCGTTTCACCGAGGCGGACAAGACCGGTTTGGAGCAGCTGGCCGCTGTGGTGGAGCGGGAACTGGCTGAGCTGTGGTAATGCGCTTTGCACTTTCACCCTAAATCTGTTATTCTATTTGCATGAAATATCAATTAATTAGAACGGAGGTAATTCCCATGACTGATCGACCCATTCCCCCCCGCAGCGAGGTGCCCCAGGAGCTGACCTGGAACCTGCTGGACATCTTCCCCGGCGGCGACGAGGCCTGGCTGGCCGAGTACGAGGCCCTCAAGTCTCTGCCCGAGCAGATCGCCGCCTTCCGCGGCACCCTTGGCCGCAGCGCCGAGGATCTGCTCCGCTGGTTCCGCGCCCAGGACGAGGCATCCATCCGCCTCGGTCGCCTGTACGGCTATGCCTCCTGCAAAGGCGACGAGGACACCGGCAACAGCACCTATCAGGACATGCGCGCCAAGGCCATCGGCACCCTGGTGGCCATCAGCAGCGCGGCGGCCTTTGCCACGCCCGAGATCATGGCTATCGACGAGGATACCCTGAATCTGTTCTACGCCGCCCAGCCGGAGCTGGAGACCTACCGCCGCAGCATTTATCAGATCCGCCGCCGCAAGGCTCACATCCTCTCCCCCGGTGAGGAGCGGCTGCTGGCCTCCGCCGGTGAGATGGCCAACGCCCCCGAGCACATTGCCTCCACCTTCCGGAACGCCGACCTGACTTTCCCCGACGTGGTGGACGGACAGGGCAACACCCGCCAGCTGACCGACGGCACCTTCGTGCCGCTGATGATGAGCGATGACCGGGTACTGCGCAAGAACGCCTTCGACGCCTACTACAAGCGGATGGGCGAGTTCAAGAACACCGTGGCCGCCACGCTGGACGGTCAGTTCAAGCAGCTGAAGTTCTTTGCCGACGCCCGGGGCTACAGCAGCACCATTGAGGCTTCCCTGGACAACACCGAGGTGCCCGTACCCGTGTATCTGAACCTTATTGAGGCCGTCCACAACAATCTGGACAAGATGTACCGCTACGTGGCTCTGCGCAAGAAGATGATGGGCGTGGACGAGCTGCACATGTACGACGTGTACACTCCCATCGTGCCCGACGCCGACGCCGCCATTACCTATGAGCAGGCCAAGGAGACGGTGCTGGAGGCTCTGGCTGTGCTGGGCGAGGACTACACCGACCTGCTGAAGGAGGGCTTCAACAACCGCTGGATCGACGTTTATGAGAACATTGGCAAGCGGGGCGGCGCCTATTCCTCCGGCAGCAGCGATCCCCACCCCTATGTGCTGCTGAACCACAAGGACAATCTGGACAGTCAGTTCACCCTGGCCCACGAGATGGGCCACGCCCTCCACAGCTATCACTCCAACAAGTATCAGCCCACCAACACCGCCGACTACGTGATCTTCGTGGCTGAGGTTGCCTCCACCTGCAACGAGGTGCTGCTGATGCGCCACCTGCTGAGCAAGACCACCGACAAGAAGCAGCGTGCCTATCTCATCAACCACTTCCTGGATCAGTTCAAGGGCACTGTGTACCGCCAGACCATGTTCGCTGAGTTTGAGCTGACCATGGGCCGCATGGCCGAGAGCGGCCAGGCTCTCACCGCCGATGCCCTCAGTGAGAAGTATCTGGCGCTGAACAAGCTGTACTTTGGCCCGGATATGGTGTCCGATGACGGCATCGCCCTGGAGTGGACCCGCATCCCCCACTTCTTCTACAACTACTACGTGTTCCAGTATGCCACCGGCTTCTCCGCCGCCGTGGCCATCGCCAACCGCATCCTCACCGAGGGCGCTCCCGCCGTGGCGGACTACAAGAAGTTCCTCTCCGGCGGCAGCAGCACCGACCCCATCAGCCTGCTGAAGATCGCCGGTGTGGACATGTCCAGCCCCGAGCCCGTCAACAGCGCACTGAAGCTGTTCGGCGAGCTGGTGGATGAGCTGGAGTCTCTGCTGTAATCCCACCTTTTACCGGGAGGGGCGGGAGAGCCCGCTCCTCCCGGACAGTTTTACAATTACAATGCAATAAGGAGTGATCTCCCATGTATCCCTTTGATACCACCTACTGTCTCCAGCAGTTCCAGAACCTGCTGGCCATTGACAGCACCACCAGCCAGTTCCGTGAGGTCCAGGATTATCTGATCGCCGAACTGGACCGGCTGGGCTACGACAGCTACATCACCCATAAGGGCGGTGTCATCGCCGACCTGGGCGGCACTGGCAATGCCCTTGCTGTGACCGCACATCTGGACGACATTGGATTGATGGTCCGCAAAGTCAACGCCGACGGCACGCTGAACGTGTGCCCCGTGGGCGGTCTGTATCCCTTCTACTGCATGGGTGAGAACGTCCGCATCTACACCCGGGACGGCAAGGTCTACACCGGCACCGTCTGCCGCACCCCCAACTCCGTTCACGTGACGGAGGAGGAGCTGCGGGTTGTGGCGCCGGACTTTCGCACCAACGTGTGCGTGGTGCTGGATGAGCCCGTGAGCTCCGCCGCCGAGACCCGCGCCCTGGGCGTGGAGACCGGCGACATGATCGCATTGGACCCCCGGTTCGTCCGCTCCGGCGACTATCTCAAATCCCATTTTGTGGACGACAAGGCCCTAGCAGCCGTGCTGCTGACCGCCATGAAGTACATCCATGACAACAAGCTCACTCCCAACCGCCAGGTTTACGCCTACTTCGCCATGTACGAGGAGATCGGACACGGCACCTCCTGGCTGCCGGAGGACGTAAAGGACATCCTGGCGCTGGATATCGCGCCCACTGGACCGGACCAGACCTCCGATGAGCGGAAGGTATCCATCTTCGCCAAGGACTCCCGCTATCCCTACCACTGGGAGATGACCAACGAGGTCCGCGCCGCCGCCATCGATGCCGGGGTGGACTACGTGATGGACATCTTCACCCCCCACTACGGCACCGACTGCGATACGTCCATTGCCGCCGGCTATGACGTGCGACATGCCGCCATCGGACCCGGCACCGCCAACAGCCACGGCTACGAGCGCACCCATATCGACGGCCTGCGCAACACCTATGCCCTGCTGCTGGCATATCTGGGGGTATGAGGATGGATCGCACCATCACCGTCAAGGGCAGCGCCAAGCTGTCCCTCCGGCCGGATTACGTGGTCATCACCATGAATCTCACCGCCGAGGACAAGAGCTATGACGAGGCTATGGCCCAGGCCAACGCCCGGCTGGAGGCCCTGCGGGGTGCCCTGGCCGCCATCGGCTACGACCGCAAGGATCTGAAAACCGCCAGCTTTAACGTGTCCACCGAGTACGACTTCCAGAATGACCGGAACGGCAACGGCCGCCGCGTCTTCCGGGGCTATGCCTGCGCCCACGACCTCAAGCTGGCGCTGGACTTCGACGCCGCCCGCCTGGGCGAGACCCTCTCCGCCATCACCGGCTGCGAGGCCACACCGGATCTGAACGTCCGCTTTACCGTCAAGGACCCCGACGCCGTGTCCGACGAACTGCTGCGCCAGGCCTCCGAAAATGCCCTGCGCCGGGCAAAGGTCCTGGCTGCCGCCTCCGGCGTGGAGCTGGGGCAGCTGGTGCGGGTCGATTACAGCTGGGGTGACCGGGACTTCGTCTCCCCCACCGCCTTCGCCGCCGGCGGCATGCTCCGCAAGGCCAAGGCTTCTATGGATTTTACCCCGGAGGACATCGACGTCAACGATCAGGCCACCTTCGTGTGGGAGATACTGTAAACTATCTATTCAATAGAAAGCGGGAACGCCGATTCGGCGTTCCCGCTTTCCTTATCATCATATTATCCGATCCGAGCCAGGATCACGGTCTTGCCCTCCACACTCATGCGGATGTCCAGGCTGCCGTCCCGCTCCCGGCGCTGCATCTCGATGGTCTGACCCTCATAGCACGGCGCTTTGAAGTGGATCTCCAGATCCTGCACGTTCAATTCCTCCCATTCCCGGGTGGAAAACGCTCCGGCCAGCGCCCGGACATAGGCCACGTTGTTCATATGGCCGCCCACATCGATGTCGGTGGAGGATACCACGTGTCTGGCAAAGATCGGTTCGCCGTCAAAATTGTCCCGCAGCCGGGAAAAGGGCTCGTCCCATACCACATCGGAACGCATCTCCAGTTCCCGGGGGTAAATATCCGACGCGGGTTGGAGTTTCCCGGTCTCAGTGTTGATCACTGCCCACTCGGTCTTGCCGACAGCCAGTACCTCCTCCCCGGCCAGGATACGGTAATCCCGGTTGCAGCGGATCCTGTCCGCCGGCTCGGGCCACGTCTCGCCGGTAATGGTATCGGCCATACGGGGCCGGCGCAAGAAGCGGATCCTGGTCTTCACCGTCAGCCAGAAGAGATGGCGCGCCGCCAAATCCCACATGCCGATGCCCAGGGAATTGGCGTGCTCCGCTGCCAGATCCATGCAGATCCCGAAGGTGTCCGGCACCCCCAGATCGCCGCTGTAGTCGCAGATGCCGGGATAGACCAGCATATTACGTTTCAGTGTGTTCTCCATGTTTTTCATGCTCCGTTTCATATTCCAGTACCTTGCGGAACTGGGTTTCATACAATTCCCGATATGTGCCGCCCAGGGCCAGCAGCTCCTCGTGGGTGCCCTCCTCGGCAATAACGCCGTCACGCACCACCAGGATGCGGTCGGCCTTGAGGATGGTGCTGAGACGGTGGGCGATGACGATACTGGTCCGTCCCTCCATCAGCACCTCCAGCGCGTCCTGAATGGCGTTTTCGGAGATGGAGTCCAGAGCCGACGTGGCCTCATCCAGGATCAGGATCTTCGGATCCTTCAGGATCACCCGTGCGATGGAGAGGCGCTGCTTCTCGCCGCCGGAGAGCTTGAGTCCCCGGTTGCCCACCACGGTGTCGTAACCGTCCGGCTGGGCGGCGATAAAGTCGTGGAGATTGGCGATGGTGCAGGCCCGTTCCAGGTCCGACTGGGTGGCGCTCTCGTTGGCGTAGAGCAGGTTCTCCCGGATGGTTCCGTTGAAAAGGTACGTCTCCTGTGTCACCACGCCGATCTGCTGACGCAGATAGGTCAAATCAAAGTCCCGCACATCCACGCCGCCGATGCGCACTGCACCGCTTGTCACATCGTACAGCCGGGGGATCAGGTTCACCACCGTGGACTTGCCGGAACCGGATGCGCCCACAATGGCGTACATCTTCCCGCCGGGCACGGTGAAGTGGATGTCCGTCAGCAGAGGCTTTTCCGGGTCATAGGAGAAAGCCACGTGGTCGTACGCCACGTCCGCATCGGTGACGTCCGGCTTTTTGCCGTTCTCCGGAGACCGGATGGGATTGGGCAGGTCAAAGTAGTCAAAAATGCGGGTGAACAGGGCCAGGGACCGGGTGAAGTCCACGTGGATGTTCAGCAGCGATTCCACGGGCCGATACAGCCGGTTTACCAGCGCCACCATGGCGATGATGGTGCCGACCTTCAGCGTCGTGTCCGCCTGGGCGATGATGAAGTAGCCGCCGGCAAAGTAAATCAGCAGGGGGGCAAGCTGGGTGAACATACCCATGACCACCCGGAACCACTTGCCGCTGCGCTGCTCCTTGAGCTGCAGATCCGTCACTTCACCGTTGACAGTGACGAACCGCTCATACTCCCGCTGCTCCCGGGTAAACAGCTTCACCAGCAGCGAACCGCTGACGGACAGGGTCTCGTTGACCAGCTGGTTGATCTCGTCGTTCTTGGCCTGGCTGTCGCTGAGTATCTTCCATCGCGTTTTGCCCACCCGCCGCGTGGGCAGGATCAGCAGCGGGATCACCACAATGCCCACCAGGGCCAGACGCCAGCTCATCGTAAACAGGGCTACCAACGTGGTCACCACCACTGCCAGGTTGCTGACAATGCTGCTGAGGGTGCCGGAGATCACGGAACTGACGCCGCTGATATCGGTGTTCATGCGGGTGATGATATCCCCCTGCTTCTCCGAGGTGAAAAAAGCGTGGGGCATGTGCTGGAGGTGATCGTACATCTGGTTCTTCATGTCGAAGATGATTTTCTGGGAGATCCAGGCGTTGATATAGCTCTCCAGCACGCCGATGATTTGAGAGGCGGCCAGTGCCAGGAAGGCATAGAGCAGCAGCCTTACCAATTTTGCCATGCTGCCGCCTGCCTGGATCTCATCGGCAATCTGTCCGGTGATGATACTGGGCCGCAGGCCAATCACCGCCGAGAGCAGAATGGCGATAAACACCAGCACGAACTGGAACCAGTATGGCCGCAGATAGGATAGAATTCGCCGGATCAGCGCACCGGACACCTTGGGACGACTCTTCTTCTCTTCATCGGTCAAAAAGCCCCGGGGACCGAAGGATCTTCCGTTGGGAGGGGACATTGCGCTCACCCCTTTCTCTCTTGTGGCATTATTTTACTCTGCCTGGTTGGTCCCGTCAAGAAAAACGCTCCCCGGTAGGGGAGCGTTGAAACAGTGATCAGCTTTTGGCGTGGATCTGGTTGCCGCAGCAGGGACAGGTGATGATGATATGGCCCTTGCCCCGGGGAACACGGCACACAGCCCGGCAGCGGTCGCAGGTGAAGTACCGATGCTCTTTGTCCCGCGCCTGATTCCTGGCGTTGGAGAAGCGGCGCTGAACCGGATACCAGACCTTGTTAAGGAATGCCCCATTCTCCGCGCGGCGGCGGTAGAGGTTGCGGGAGAAAAAGCGGAACAGCATGCAGACGACCAGCAGCGTGGACAAAATGCTGAAAACGGCGCTGATGAGCCCGGACCGCAGAAAAATGCCGGCCACGTTGACGGCAATCAGCAGCCAGACCATGCACAATCCCAGCTGATCCATCCCGTTTCGGCCGTACATAAAACGGGAAACAGCATTGCCGACTCGCTGCAAAAAACTCACGGGTCCGTTTCCTCCCCCTCATGAAATAACAAATGTATTTTACAAAAAAACAGCCCACCCGTAAAGAGGGCAGGATCAAAATTAACAGTTTGGACACTATTTGTCGGAAAGTGATCCTCTTTTCCGCATTCTCCGTTGCAATCTGCCGGCCAAATTGGTATAATGTATGTGTATTATTATGCACATTGGGGCCGGCAGACATGCGCCCACCGGCCCCTATCTGAAAAGCGGTGCGGCAGCGTCCCGGCCGGGGCGAACCGTGCTGCGTTGGAGACGCCGGAGCCGCCTGCACCCGCTTAGGGTATCCTATGCCGGGGCTGCGGCAGCGGTGCAATTCTGGGAAAGGACTGTCCTGTTATGATCAAGATCGCCCCCTCCATTCTGTCCGCTGACTTTGCCAATCTCCAGCGGGATATCGAAGCCATTTCCACCGCCGATTACGTCCACGTGGACGTGATGGACGGGCTGTTCGTGCCCAATATCTCCATTGGCATTCCGGTGGTGAAGTCCATCCGCCCGGTGACCGATCTGCCGCTGGACGTACACCTGATGATCGACCGGCCCGTGCGCTACGTGGAGCAGTTCTGCGACGCCGGGGCCGATCTCGTCACCTGCCACGTGGAGGCCGACACGGAGGAGAATATTCATACGGCCATAGAGAAGATCCACGCCAGGGGGAAACGCGCCGGCGTGGTGGTAAAGCCCAAAACCCCGGCCAGCGCCGTGCTGCCCTTCATCGACCAGGTGGACATGGTGCTGGTGATGACGGTGGAACCCGGCTTCGGCGGGCAGAAGTTTATGGCCGACATGATGCCCAAGGTGGCTCAGATCCGCGGCTATATCGACGCCCTCAACCCCTCCTGTGAACTGGAGGTGGACGGCGGCGTGGATCCTGTTACCGCCCGCGTCTGCGTGGCCTCCGGTGCCAACGTGCTGGTGGCGGGCAGCGCCGTATACAAGGCCCCGGATATCGAGGCCAGAATCCGTGAGTTGAGAGGTTGATCCGATGGAATATTTCCCCGCACCGCTGGAAAAACTGGTGGAACAATTTGCCCGCCTGCCGGGCATCGGCGGCAAGAGCGCCCAGCGCCTTGCCTTTCACGTGCTGGATCTGCCTATGGAGGACGCCCAGGAATTTGCCGATGCCATTGTGGCTGCCAAGAAGAGCGTGACGCTGTGCCCCGTCTGCCAGAACCTCACCGAGGGCGGTCTGTGCCCCATCTGCGCCTCTCCCCGCCGGGACGAATCCACCATCTGCGTGGTGGCCGATTCCCGGGACGTGGTGGCCATTGAGCGATCCCGGGAGTTCAACGGCCGCTACCACGTGCTCCACGGGGTGCTGAGCCCCATGAACCACGTAGGTCCCGACGATCTGCACATCAAGTCCCTGCTGGACCGTGTGGCTGCCGGCGGCATCCAGGAGGTCATCATGGCCACCAACCCGGACACAGAGGGTGAAGCCACCGCCCTTTACATCTCCCGGCTTCTCAAGCCCTTTGGCGTCAAGGTGACGCGTCTGGCCTACGGTATTCCCGTGGGCAGCCACTTGGAATATGCCGATGACGCCACGCTGATGCGTGCCCTGGCCGGCCGGCAGGAGCTGTGAGGATCATGAAAAAGCTATTCGCCGTCCTTTTGGCTGCCGCCATGCTTTGGGGCCTCGCCGCCTGCGGCGCGCCGGAAAAAGCGGAATTCAGCCTGTTCGCCATGGACACATACATGACGCTGGTGGCCTATGGGGACGAGGCAAGCGATGCGCTGACAGAATCCGCCCGGGCCATCAATGACCTGGAGCAGCGGCTCTCCCGCACCCGGGAGGGCAGTGAAATCCGGGCGGTGAACCACAGCGGCAGAGCAGCCATAGACAGCGAGACCGCCGCGCTGCTCACGGAGGCGCTGGTCTTCAGCGCCGAAACCGATGGCGCATTTGACATCACTGTGGCTCCCCTGGTGGATTTGTGGGCTATCAACAGCGATTCGCCCCATATTCCCTCCCAGGCAGAGATCGACGCGCTGCTGCCCCTGATTGGCTGTGATCATGTGACGGTTGATGGCAGCGCCGTCACACTGGACGTGGGCTGCGCCATCGACCTGGGCGGCATTGCCAAGGGCTACGCCAGCGATGTGGTGGCGGAGATTTTTGCGGAACACGGCATCAAAAGCGGCACCGTTTCTCTGGGCGGCAACGTGTACGTCTGCGGCAAGCGCCCGGACGGCAAGCCCTGGAACGTGGCCGTGCAGGACCCGCAGGGCGACGGTTATGCCTGTATGCTGTCCCTCACCGACACCTTCGCCGTCACCTCCGGCGGTTATCAGCGCTATTTCACCGCCGAGGACGGCACCGTTTATCAACACATTATCGACCCCGCCACCGGGTATCCCGCCCGAAGCGATCTGCTGTCGGTGACGGTGGTGTGCCCCAGCGGCACCCGTGCCGACGCCTACTCCACCGCCCTGTACGTCATGGGCGAGGAGGCGGCCATCCGCTTCTGGGAGTCGCAGCAGGCCGGCGATCACGCCTTTGAGGCGGTATTCGTCACCGCCGACGGGCGTATCGCCTGCACGCCGGGGCTGGCCGATCAATTCGTTCCGCAGGAGGACGCCTCCTATGAAGTCCAACTCCTCAACCGTTAAAACCCGTCCCACTCCCTGGGATGCGCTGGTATTCGCAGCGGTGGCAGCCCTTGCCGTGCTGACCGCTCTGGTATTCTACGGTCCGAAGGCCCGCACCAACGCCCCCCTCACCTGTGTGGTATCCGTGGGCGGCGAGGTGATGGACCACGTTCCCCTGGCATCCTTTGCCGGGGAACACACCTATTCCCACAACGGCTATACCCTGACTGTCCGGGTCTCTGGGGGTCAAGTAGAAGTCCTTCACAGTGACTGTCCCGGGCAGGATTGCGTCCACTCCGGTCCCATCAGCCGGGCGGGGCAGTCGCTGGTCTGCCTGCCGGCCCAGGTGGTGATCCATCTGGAAAGCGGCACAGACGGGCCTGATGTGATCGTGGGGTGAGCGTATGAAGTTTTCTGTAAAAAAACTGGCTCTGTGCGCCGTCCTGGCGGCTCTGGCTTTGGGGCTGAGCACCCTGGAAAACCTTTTCCCCGTATCTCTGATCGTACCGCTGCCGGGCGTGAAGCTGGGTCTTGCCAACATCGTCACCGTGTTCGCGCTCTACGAGCTGGGCGCGCCGGAGGCGCTGGCCATTTTGGTGACGCGCTGCCTGCTGGGCGGTCTCTTCTCCGGCACGGCCACCGCCCTCCTCTTCTCCCTGCTGGGCGGATTGTGCGCCATGGGCGTGATGATCCTGCTCAAGCGCAGCCGCCGCCTGTCGGTCTACGGTGTTTCCGTGGGCGGCGCCGCCGCCCATAACGCAGGCCAGATCCTGGCCGCAATGATCACTCTGGGCAACACCATGGTGGTGGGCTACCTCCCCTTTTTGCTGGCGGTGGCCCTCATCACCGGCACGCTCACCGGCTTCGTGGTGAGTCTTCTCCTCCGGGCAACGGCCCACCTGCATCTGACCAATCAATCCGATTATAGATAAGGAGCAGCCATATGGACAAGAAAGATTCTATCATCCTGCAGCAGCTGGAGGTCATCCGCTCCATGACGGAGAACAACCTCCGCCGCATGGATAACGACTTCTGGGGCACCCCTTTTGCCAACGTGGGCAAATCTGACAGCCCCGCCGCTCCCAGCACAGGCGAGGTCAAAAAGGACCAGCCCCCCACCGCCGACGGCAAGGAGAAGGAGCCGGAGGTGCGGGAGGAGGAGCTTCCGCCGGAGCCCATTGAGGACCTGCTCAAGGAGCTGGACGGCTATATCGGCCTGACCGCCATCAAGGAGGAGGTCCGCAACCTCATCAACATGGTGCAGGTCTACAAACTGCGCCGGGAGCACGATCTTCCCACCACGGACATGTCTCTCCATATGGTGTTCACCGGCAATCCCGGCACCGGCAAGACCATGATCGCCCGGTTGATGGCCCGGATCTACCGCTCGCTGGGCATTTTGTCCAAGGGGCAGTTGGTGGAGGTGGACCGCAGCGGCCTGGTGGCCGGCTACGTGGGCCAGACCGCCATCAAGACCTCCAAGGTCATTGAGAAGGCCATGGGCGGCGTGCTGTTCATCGACGAGGCCTATGCCCTCAACGGCCGCAGCGAGAACGATTTCGGCCAGGAGGCCATTGATACCGTGCTGAAGGCCATGGAGGACCACCGGGACGATCTGGTGGTCATCGTGGCGGGCTATACCGATCTCATGCACAAGTTCATCCACTCCAACCCCGGCCTGGAGTCCCGCTTCAACCGCTTCCTGGAGTTTGCCGACTACACCCCCGATGAGATGATGGGCATTTTCAAGATGCAGTGCAAGAAGGGCTTCTACACTTTGGCTGACGGTGTGGAGGAGCTGGTGCGGGATTATATTGTGGAGGAGAACGTGGACCCCAACACCTTCGGCAACGGCCGCGGCGTCCGCAATATCTTTGAGAACATCCTGGTCCAGCAGAACAACCGCCTTGCTGCTATGGAGAACATCACCCGGGAGGATCTCATGACCATCACAGAGGACGACGTGCTCCACGCCAGAGGAAAGATTGACTGATTTGGTGCAATTACAAAGCGTGACAAGCAAAACTGCTTGTCACGCTTTTTTATCCGCCGAATCGGCTTGTCTCACTTTTTCCGTCTCAGCAGCCAGAAGTGGTTCTGCCCGTCACGGGTATTCTCCACATCGCAGGACAGGTTCAGCTTCTTCCCCTTGTTTCTCTCCAGCAGAACCCCCAAGATCGTGTTGGCAAAGGCCATATTATATGCGTCCTTCTCATCATCCACCAGGAAGCACAGGGCATACTCCTCCCCGCTCTCCAGATCGCTGATATCCGCCAGGAACTCCCTGACGTGGCCCCATCCGTGGCGCTCATACACGATTTCACAGGTGGGATCCTGCAGCAGATTCAAATACCGTTCTTCCTCCGCCGGAGCGTCGCTCCGGTGGTACTCCTCATAATCGATCTCCTCCGGGGGATTCACAGCCAGTTCCCTGAACATCTGCTCGATGCTGCCGATGATTGCGTCGTACTGCTGCCTGTCGATCCCGAACTCCTCGCAGGGGTCAAACCGCTGCATGGAGTCCACGATCTTCTCCTTCGTCTCCTGGATTTTCTTCTGGATCTCGCTCATCTCGTTCTGATATGACCGCTGGATCTCTCTGATTTCCTGCAATCTCCGCTCCTCCTGGGCAATCTTCGCCTCAAAGGCCCGGTAGATCACAGAATTGTCCGCATCAAGGAGCTCCTTGATCTCTTCGATGGTGAAGCCCGCCCTCTGAAGATTCTTGATTTTCACAAAAGTGAGGGCCTGCTCCTCCTCATAATAGCGATACCCCGTCCAGCGATCCACTCGCGTTGGCTTGAGCAGATCTACGCTGTCGTAATAGCGCAATGTCTGAGGATTGCAGTCACAGAGTCCGGCAAATTCCTTGATGGTCATATCGTCGCCCCCTTTCTGAAACCGTTATATCATTGCAGTTCACTGAAAGGTCAATACTCTTTTTTA
The DNA here is from genome assembly GCA_947168655.1 of uncultured Oscillospiraceae bacterium. GTDB lineage: Bacteria > Bacillota > Clostridia > Oscillospirales > Oscillospiraceae > Vescimonas. The sequence goes on along the minus strand of CAMVMU010000010.1, from coordinate 25,572 downwards.
TCTTTTTTTAATCTTTTTTATTCCATCTCGTCCAGCGTCAGCTCGAAGCTCTTGAGGAAATGCTCCCGGAAATAGTCCAGCTCCGGGAGATCGTAGCTGTCCAGTGCCGCCGCCGTCTGCTCGGCGGCTTTTTTGAACTCGTCGTTGCCCGCCTTCAGCTCCTCCACGCACTTGATGTAGGCCGAGAGCTTGTCCGCCGCCTTCACCAGCGTCTCGATGTCCTCATCCACCGGCTGGAGGATGTCCTCATAGTCCGGCCGCAGCTCCTCCGGCAGCATCCCCAGCAGCTTGTCATTGGCCACGGACTCCACCTGCTTGTAGGCGTCGCGGATGTCCGGGTTGTAGTACTTGATGGGGGTGGGCATATCGCCGGTCAAGATCTCGCTGGCGTCATGAAAGAGTGCCGCCACCGCCACGGCGCCGGGATCCACCTGTCCGCCGAAGTACCGGTTGCGGATCACAGCCAGGGCGTGGGCCAGAACCGCAACCTGGTGGCTGTGCTCCTGGATGTTCTCGGTGTAGCTGTTGCGCATCAGCGCCCAGCGGTTGATAAACCGCATACGTCCCATATAGGCAAAAAAGTGGTTCATCGTTCCACGACCTCCCCCAGTAGTTTTTCTCCGTCAGTGCCGGTGATCCTTACATTCAGCACACGGTTGTGGTTATTCTCGCCCGGGGCCTCCACCTCCATATAGTTGGGGGCGTGACCTGTATAGCAGCCCGTTCTCCCCGGCTGCTCAAACAGCACCGGGAAGACCTGCCCCACGCAGCCCTCCAGATACGCCCGGTGCATCTCTGAAGCCACAGCGGCGGCCCGGTGGGCACGCTCTTCCTTCACAGATGCCGGAATCTGCTCCATGGCGGCGGCCTTGGTGCCGGGACGGATGGAGTAGGGGAACACGTGCATGGCGGCAAAGCGGCACTTTTGAATGAAGGCCAGTGTCTGGGCAAACTCCTCCTTCGTCTCGCCGGGGAAGCCGGTGATGAGATCGGTGGTAACGGCGGGACGGTCAAAGAACTGATTCAGCATTTCCACTGATTGAAGATACCGGGCGGTGTCGTACTTTCGGTTCATCCGCCGCAGCGTAGCATCGCAACCGCTCTGGAGAGACAGGTGGAAATGCGGGCAGAGATTGGAAAGCTTTGACGCTCTGCTGCAGAAGTCCTCGGTGATGGTCCTGGGCTCCAGTGAGCCCAGACGGATGCGCATATCTCCCGCCGCGGCGCTGACGGCCTCCAGCAGGTCGATAAGCCCAACCTCGCCGGGCAGATCCCGGCCGTAGGAGGAGATCTCAATGCCCGTGATGACGATCTCCCGGTAACCCTGCTCGCACAGTTCTTTTGTCTGCTCCACGGCGATCTCCAGCGGCAGAGAACGGACGGGTCCCCGGGCAAAGGGGATGATGCAGTAGGTGCAGAAGTTGACGCACCCGTCCTCCACCTTCAGCATGGCCCTGGTGCGGCTGGCCATGCCGCCCGCTGGCAATACCTCAAAGGTGCGGCGGCGCAGGGCGTCATCCAGCAGCGTCAAGGGCTGGCGCTCTTGTGCGGTCTGCTCCAGCAGCTCCAGGAAGGCCATGCGGTCCCCGGTGCCGGCAATGAGGTCAAGCTCCAGTCCCGCCGCCTCTTTAGCATGGGTCTGGACGTAGCAGCCGCAGGCGGCCACCACGGCGTCCGGGTTCAGCTTCTTGCACCGGCGGATCATCTGCCGGGATTTCTTGTCGCTGACTGCCGTCACCGAGCAGGTGTTGACGATGTAGGCGTCCGCCGCCGACTCGAAATCCACCAGCTCGTGGCCCCGGCGCAGCAGCTCCTGCTCCATGGCCTGGGTCTCATATTGATTCACCTTGCAGCCCAGGGTATAAATGGCTACTCTCATTACTTTCTCCTTGCGCTTTCTGCGCATATTTTGTATAATATAGTTTACTGTTTTATTATACTGTATGGCGCCGCCGGTGGCAAGCCCCGGCAGGCGAAAAACCTTGCAAAGGAGCGCTCACCTTGCACTATCTGGATCACGCCGCCACCACGCCCGTCCCCAAGGCCGTGGCGGATCGGATGTATGACATATTGACCGGTCAGTTCGGCAATCCCTCCGCCCAGTACCCCATGGGTCGGGATGCCGCCGCTCTGGTGGAGGACTGCCGCGCCACGATCGCGGCTGTGCTGCGCTGTAAAGCAGCCGCCCTTGTCTTCACTTCCTGCGGAACGGAGAGCAACAACTGGGCCATCCGCTCTGCGGTGTGGCACAGCCGCCACACCGGCAAGCACATCATCACCACGGCGGTGGAGCACAGCGCCGTACTGGAGCCCCTGAAGGCTTTGGCCCAGGAGGGGTACGAGGTCACGTATCTCAAGCCGGACAACCGGGGCAGCATCACCGCCCGGCAGGTTTTTGACGCACTGCGGGAGGACACCGTCCTCGTCAGCGTCATGCTGGTGAACAACGAGACCGGCTGCATCTTCCCCGTGGAGGAGATCGCCCGCGGTCTGCGGGAACGGAAGAGCCGCGCCCTGCTCCACTGCGACGCTGTGCAGGGCTTTTTGAAGGTGCCCTGCGCTCCTGCCGACTGGGGTGTGGATCTCATGAGCCTCTCCGCCCACAAGATCGGCGGTCCCAAGGGCATTGGTGCACTTTATGTAAACCCCTCACTGCGGAGCTTCCGCCCCCTTCTCTATGGCGGCGGTCAGGAACGCGGCCTGCGCTCCGGTACCGAGGCCACCGCCCAGATCGCCGGGTTTGCCAAGGCGGTAGAGCTGCGGATGGATCACCTGACGGAGAAGCTGGCCCACATGGCCGCTCTCAAGGCGTACTGCCGGACAAAGCTGTTGACGATTCCCGGCATGGAGACGGTTTCCGACGGCACCGCACCCCACATCCTTTGCATGTCCCTGCCCGGCTACCCCAGCGCCAATATCGTCACCGATCTGGGCGAACAGGGCGTCTGTATCAGCGCAGGCTCCGCCTGCCACAAGGGCAAGGCCAGCCACGTCATCACCGCCATGGGTCTGCCCAAGCGCACCGCCGCCGGGGTCATCCGTATCAGCTTCGGTCCGGAAACCACCCGGGAGGATATCGACGCGCTGTTCGAGGCTTTGAAATCCCATCAGGCCAATCGCTTCCCCATGCTATAATCCAACGAGGTGTTCCTATGATCCGACGACTCCGCAGCCGCCCCGCTTCCTTCTACCGGCGGCTTTGGGCGCTGACACTGCCCATTGCCCTGCAAAACCTCATCACCTTCTCCCTGGGACTTATCGACACCTTCATGGTCAGCCAGCTGGGCAACACGGAGATGGCCGCCGTCACCGCCGCCAACGGCCCGGTGTTTCTGCTGATGAGCATGGTGTTCGGCATCCAGAGCGGGCTCAGCATCCTGGCCAGCCAGTACTGGGGCAAGCGGGACACGGAGAGCATCAGCCGCGCCCTGGGCGTGGCCTGTTTCCTGGGCACATCGCTGTCTCTGATTTTTGCTCTGGCCTTTGCCCTGTGGCCGGTGCCCATCATGGATCTTCTCAGCAACAGCCATGAGATCAGCGTGCTGGGCGCGCCGTATCTGCGGCTTATCGGCTTTTCCTACGTATGCAACATGGCCTCCAGCGTGTATGTCAGCGCACAGCGCAGCGTGGGCAACCCCCGCTTCGGCATGCTGCTGTTCGGTTCATCCACCATTCTCAACACGATCCTCAACTATATTCTCATCTACGGCCATTTCGGTGCGCCTGCACTGGGTATTGAGGGTGCGGCCCTTGCAACTCTCCTGTCCCGCGTGGCGGAGCTGGTGATCTGCGTGACCTACGCCCTGCGCAGCCGCAAACTGATATTGAACATTCCCGCTTTTCTCCGGCCGGGCTGGAGCATGCTGCGCCGCTTTGTGCGCTACGCATCCCCGGTTGTGCTCAACGAGCTGATGTGGGGAATGGGCAACTCCCTGCTGACGGTGATCCTGGGCTACATGGACACCTCCGTGGAGATGCTGGCGGCTTACTCCGTCACAGGCAACCTGGGCCGGCTGTTCCTGGTGGTCTGCTTCGGTCTGGGTATGGCCACCGGCGTGATGGTGGGCAACACCATCGGCGAGGGCGCAGACGAGGATGAGATCATGGATCTGAGCCAGGCGCTTCTGGACTTTACCACCGTGGTGGGGTTCATTTTGGCAGCCGTATCCCTTCTCCTGGTTCCTATCCTGTTCCAGCCGGTGGTCTTCCCCCTCTTTAAGCTCTACGGCACCTCCGCCGATATCGCCACGGCGCTGGCCGTAGCCGCCTTTGCGGCGACTCCCATCCACGCCTTTGCCATCTCCGCCGTCACCGGTGTGCTGCGCTCCGGCGGTGACGTGCGCTTCTCCACGGTGCTGGATATTGGCCCCCAGTGGCTCTTTGCCCTGCCGCTGACCGCCCTCACCGCTCTGGTGCTGAAAACCGGCTGCTGGCCGGTGGCCATTGCCATCCAGTCGGAGAACCTGCTGAAGGTGCCCCTGTGTCTGTGGCGCATCAACAGCCGGAAGTGGATCCACGACGTGACCGTGAAGGAGGACGTATGAGCCTGTTCTGCTGCCCCATCTGCGGCGCGCCTCTCCGGCGCACGGAGCATACGTACCGCTGCCCTGCCGGTCATAGCTACGATATCGCCCGGGAGGGTTACACCCACCTGCTGCCCGCCAACCGCAAGCACTCCAAAATGCCGGGCGATGACAAGGGCATGGCCCATGCACGCCGCGCCTTTCTGGATAAGGGCTATTATCGTCCCCTTCGGGACGCGCTGTGCGAGCTGTCCGCTGCAATGACCGGAGATCGGCCCCGCGTGCTGGACAGCGGCTGCGGCGAAGGCTACTACACCGCCGGGATCCATGATGCCCTGGTCGGTGCCGGAAAGGCCCCGGAGATGGCGGGCATCGACATTTCCAAGAGCATCCTGCGCCTGGCCGCCAAACGACCGCAGCCCATCGAATACGCCGTGGCCTCCAGCTACCACCTGCCGGTGGCGGACGATAGCATCGAACTTCTCATCAACTGCTTCTCCCCCCTGGCGCTGGAGGAGTTTTGCCGGGTGCTGGTACCCGGCGGCCACTTCCTGTACGTGGTGCCATCGGCACAGCATCTGTGGGAAATGAAGGAGGTCCTCTACGATCATCCCTACCCCAACGAGGTGAAGGAGACACCTTATGAGGGCTTCCGCTACCTCACCATCCGCCACGTGGAGGCGGTGATCCGCCTGCAAACGCAGGAGGACATCCACGCTCTGTTTCAGATGACCCCCTACTACTGGAAGACGCCCAGGGACGGCAAGGCCCGTCTTTCTGCCCTGGATACCCTGGACACCACCATCTCCTTTGACATCCACGCCTACCAGCGAATTTGACCGAGAAAAGAGCTGATCGCCATGATGCAGATCCGAGAGAAATTTGAAAAAACCTTTCACACCATCCCCACCCATGTGTTTTCCGCCCCCGGCCGCACGGAGCTGAGCGGCAACCACACCGACCATCAGCACGGCCTCGTGCTGGCGGCAGCGGTGGAGCTGGATACCCGCGCGGCTGTAGCACGGAACGGCACCTCCATGATCCGGGTCCTGTCGGAGGGATACCCCCTCTGCGAGGTGGATCTCCGGGACCTCTCCATCCGCGCCGACGAAAAGAACACAACCGCCGCTCTGATCCGCGGTGTGGCCGCCGGATTTGCCCAGCGGGGATGCACCTTGTCCGGCTTTGACGCCTACGTCACCTCCACAGTGCTGCCGGGCAGCGGTCTCAGCAGCTCCGCCGCTTTTGAGGTGATGCTGGGCACCGCCATCAATCACCTGTTCTCCGGCTGCGCCAATGCTGTGGAGATTGCAAAGATCGCCCAGTACGCCGAGAATGTATACTTCGGCAAGCCCTGCGGCTTGATGGACCAGATGGCATCCTCCGTGGGCGGCTGCGTGGCCATCGACTTTGCCGATCCCACTGTCCCGGTGGTCACGCCGGTGGAATTTGACTTCTCCGCCTGCGGCCATACCCTGTGCATCATCGACTCCGGTGCCAGCCACGCCGACCTCACCGATGAGTATGCAGCCATCCCCGCCGAGCTGCGTACTGTATGCGCCCTGTTTGGCAGGACCGTTCTGCGGGACGTGCCCGAGACAGATTTCTACGCTGCCATTCCCCGCGTGCGCGCCGCCGCCGGGGATCGCGCCGTTCTTCGCGCCATCCACATCTATGACGAGAACCGCCGCGTGGCGGCTCAGGTGGCTGCCCTGCAGCGCGGCGACTTCCATGATTTCCTTCGTTATGTAAATCTATCCGGTTTCTCCTCCCAGAATCTGCTCCAGAACGTGATCCCCACCGGGGCAACGGCCCACCAGGAGGTGGCGATGGCACTGGCACTGGCCCGCCATCTGCTGGGCGGACGGGGCGCCTGCCGGGTCCACGGAGGCGGTTTTGCCGGAACCATCCAGGCTTTTGTACCGGACGATATGCTGCCTGCATTCCGCACCGGGATCGATGCTGTTCTGGGCGAGGGCAGCTGCCACATCCTGTCCATCCGCCCCGTAGGGGGCACGATAGTAACTGGCTAACGTGTCTATTTTATGTTAACTGATTCATAGAGAAAGAAGAGCCTGCTCCCGACCGGGAGCAGGCTCTTCTTTCTTACTTTTTCTTGCCGCCGTGGGTGGCCTTCATGCGCTTTTCATGGTTGAGAATGGTCTTGCGGATGCGCAGATTCTGGGGGGTGACCTCCAGCAGCTCGTCATCTGCCAGGAACTCCAGGCACTGCTCCAGGCTCAGCCGGCGGGGAGGCACCAGCCGCAGGGCCTCATCGGAGCCGGCGGCGCGCATATTGGTCATCTGCTTCTTTCTGCACACGTTGACGGTGATGTCCTCCACCTTGGGGCTGACGCCCACCACCATTCCCTCATACACTGCCACACCGGGGCCAATGAACAGTGCGCCGCGATCCTGCGCGTTGAACAGGCCGTAGCTGACGCTCTCGCCGGTCTCAAAGGACACCAGAGAGCCGGTGTTGCGGCGCTGGAGATCGCCCTTATAGGGGGCGTAGGAATCAAAGACGCTGGCCATAATGCCCTCACCCCGGGTATCGGTGAGAAACTCGTTGCGGTAGCCGAACAGGCCGCGGGATGGCACTTTGAACTCGATCTTCATGCGGCTGCCCACGGGGGTCATCTCCACCAGGTCCGCCTTGCGGGAGCCCAGCTTCTCGATGACGGCGCCAACGCTCTCACTGGGCACGTCCACCACCAGGCGCTCGATGGGCTCGCACTTCTTGCCATCGATGGTCTGGTACAGCACGCGGGGAGGACTCACCTGAAACTCATAACCCTCGCGCCGCATGGTCTCAATGAGAATGCTCAGGCTCATCTCGCCGCGGCCGGCCACGTTGAAGGCATCCATGGCGCCCTCGATCTCGCTGACCCGGAGGCTCACGTCCTTCAGCGTTTCCCGCCACAGGCGGTCCCGCAGCTGACGGGAGGTGACGTACTTGCCCTCGCGCCCGGCAAAGGGGGAGTCGTTGACGGAGAAGGTCATCTCCACGGTGGGGGCGCTGATCTTCACAAAGGGCAGGGGCTCCACACATTCGGGGGCGCAGATGGTGTCGCCGATGGTGATGTCGCCGATGCCGCTGAGGGCGATGATGTTCCCGGCGGTGGCCTCCGTGACAGCCACGCGGCTCAGGCCCTCAAACTGGTAGAGGCTGACGGCCTTGGCCTTCTTGGCAGGGGCGTCGGGATCGTGGTAGTTGCACACCGCGATCTCCTGGTTCTGCTTCAGGGTGCCCCGTTCAATGCGGCCGATGGCGATGCGGCCCACAAACTCGTTGTAGTCGATGGAGGACACCAGCATCTGGAAGGGCTCGTCCACGTTGGCCTCGGGGGCGGGAATATAGTCCAGAATGGTGTCGAACAGGGGCTTGAGGTCGGTGCCCGGCACGTCCGGGGAATAGGACGCGATGCCTTGGCGGGCGGAGCAGAACAGCATGGGGCTGTCCAGCTGATCGTCGGTGGCGTCCAGATCCAGCAACAGCTCCAGCACCTCGTCCACCACCTCGTGGATGCGCTGGTCGGGCCGGTCGATCTTGTTGACCACCACGATGACCCGGTGGCCCAGCTCCAGGGCGCGGCTGAGGACGAAGCGTGTCTGGGGCATGGGGCCCTCGGCGGCGTCCACCAGCAAAATGACGCCGTTGACCATCTTCAGAATGCGCTCCACCTCGCCGCCGAAGTCGGCGTGGCCCGGGGTGTCCACAATGTTGATCTTGGTGTCGCCGTAGCGAATGGCGGTGTTCTTGGCCAGAATCGTGATGCCCCGCTCCCGCTCCAGATCGCCGGAGTCCATGACGCGGTCCACTGTCTCCTGATTCTCCCGATAGACGCCGCCCTGCTTGAGCATCTCGTCCACCAGCGTGGTCTTGCCGTGGTCGACGTGGGCGATGATCGCCACGTTTCTAAGCTTATTGTCCTGCAAAGGAAAAACCCCTTTCTCCTGGGTAAAATAGTCGCATTAACCTTGACATTATATGCTCTGACGGCTTTGATTGCAAGACTATTATCCGGATTTCCGCCCAAAAAACGCACAATTCCGCGTTGACAAGGCCGAGGCTTCATAGTAAAATAGCATTCGGCACACGCCCCAGTAGCTCAGCAGGATAGAGCGACCGCCTCCTAAGCGGTAGGTCGGAGGTTCGAATCCCCTCTGGGGTGCCAAAGGGAAGGGATCCCCATCGGGGGAATCCCTTCCCTTTTATTGTTTGTCCATCCCTGAAAAAGCAACTGGACAAAGTGCCGCTTTGCGTCTACTATAGAGCCATAGAAACTGACAGGAGGCCTCCTCAATGAACGCTGCGCCACAAGCCGTGCCATCCAAGCCCGATTTCATCACTGCCCTGCGCCGGGAACTGCATCACTATCCGGAACCCGCCTGGATGGAGTACCGCACCACCTGCCGCGTGGTGGAGCTGCTGACCGCTCTGGGGATCCCCGTCCGGTACGGCTCCGCCATCCACAGCCGACCCCATATGTACGGCCTCCCCTCCCCCGCCGCAGATGAAGCTGCTCTGGAGCGGGCCCGGCAGGAGGGCTGCGACGGTGCGCTTTTGGCAGCTATGGCCGGCGGTTACACGGGGTGTGTGGCCACCATTGACGGCGCACATCCCGGGCGAACGCTGGCAGTTCGGGTGGATCTGGACTGCAATACGCTTCCCGAAAGTCTGGACGCGGACCGCCTCCCTGTCCGGGAGGGATTTGCTTCCTGCCATGACGGCTTCATGCACGCCTGCGGACATGACGGTCATACTGCCATCGGATTGGCCCTTGCGGCACAGCTCTGGGATCACCGTCAGGAACTTCACGGACAGGTACGGATCATCTTCCAGCCGGCGGAAGAAGGGCTGGGCGGCGGAACCAGTATGGTGGAGGCCGGCGTACTGGACGGCGTAGATATTCTGCTGGGCAGCCATATCAGCATGGGGCTGGCGCCTGTGGGCACCGTTGCCGCCGGAACCCACGGCTTTCTGGCAAGCACCAAAATGGACGTTCTGATCCATGGCCGCGGCGCTCACGCCGGTGTGTGCCCGGAAGAGGGCCGCAACGCGCTGGCGGCAGCGGCGGCCGCCGTTACCAATCTGCTGGCCATCTCCCGCAGCGGGCAGGGCGCCAGCCGCATCAACGTGGGCTCACTGGTCTCCAAAGCCGGGCGCAACGTGATCCCACCGGAGGCGGCGCTGTCACTGGAAACCCGCGGCGCCACGGATGAAATCAACCGCTATATGGAGGACGCCGCCCTGCGGGTCATCGACGCTGCCGCCCAGATGTACGGCTGCACCGTGGAGCACCGGATCATGGGGCGCGGCGACTGCACAGACAGCACGCCGGAGCTGGCGGAGCGGGTGATGGAGATTCTGAGGCGGATCCCCGGTGTAAAGGAAATCCTCCCATCCTTCAACTTCCGCGCCAGTGAGGACATCACCACCATGATGCGGCGCGTCCAGACCCAGGGCGGCCAGGCTACGGAGCTGATCTTCGGCGCGGAGATCGCCGCACCGCACCACAGTGAGCGATTCGACTTTGACGAGGCGGTGCTCCCGCTGGCGGTCCGTGTGCTCACGGAGCTTGCGCTGTCACTGAATTAAACAAACGGTACATCCCATAAAACAAGACCACCCGTATGGGTGGTCTTGTTTTATGTTAACTAAATGTCCTTATCCCCGGCGTGCCTCGATGAGGGGCTGCTCCCAGTCAATGGTGCCCCCCAGCTCCGATGCCGCGGCGTCGGCCTCGGCGCGGAACGTCTCCAGCATGGCGGCCTCCCGTTTTCTGGACCGGCGGCCCTTGCCGTGATAGATCTCCCGCTCGGCATAAGCATCGTAGGAGATGGCAAAATCCTCCGGATCCCGGTGGGGGAAAAAGCTGACGCTGACGGTGTAGCGGATCTGTCCGCCTTCGGAATCAGAGGTCAGCTTCACCGATGCGCCATGGCGCTCCAGGCCGTTGAAAACACAGTTCCCTGCAAAGTACTGTGCATAAACGTCAATGACCATTCTCTTTTCCTCCTTATATTCTGCCGCTGAGGTGGAGCCACAGATAGACTCCGGCGGCGATCTCCAGTACCAGGATCAGTGGGATAAACACCTGAAAATACCAGTGCTTCGTCTTATGATGGAACATGTGCATCCCCAGAAAAGCGCCCAGACCGCCGCCCAGCAGAGCAAGGAGGAAAAGGGTCTTTTCCGGTATGCGCCACTTCTGTTTGCGGGCCTTGATCTTGTCCGCGCCAAAGACTGTAAAGGCAATCACATTTACGAGGATTAGATACCCGATCAGTACCCAGAGCCACGGTTTCCCCATGTCATGCCCTCTTCAGCGCCGCCAGAGCGCAGGCGGTTTTGGCCGCCAGGCGGGCGTTGTTGTAGACCAGCTGGATGTTGGAGTTGAGGCTGTCACCGCCGGTAAGCTCCTTGACCCGGGCCAGCAGGAAGGGAGTGGCCGCCTTGCCATGGATGCCCTGCTCCACGCTCTCGGCCACGGCCTGGTCGATGGCCTTGTTGATGACGTCCGCATCCATGGCGTACTCGTCCGGGATGGGGTTGGTGACCAGCATGCCGCCCCTGAGCCCCAGTTCCCGCTTGACGTGGAAGGCCTCTGCCAGCTCCTCCGGGGTGTCCAGCTCGTAGTCCACGCCGAAGCCGGAGTGGCTGGTGTAGAAGGCGGGCAGCTCCTTTGTGCCGTAGCCGATGACGGTGACACCCTTGGTCTCCAGATATTCCAGCGTCAGCCCCAGGTCCAGAATGGACTTGGCTCCTGCGCAGATGACCATTACCGGGGTTTGGGCCAGCTCCTCCAGGTCGGCGGAGATGTCCATGGTGGTTTCGGCGCCGCGATGGACGCCGCCGATGCCGCCGGTGGCAAAGACCTCGATGCCCGCCATGGCGGCGATCATCATGGTGGTGGTGACGGTGGTGGCGCCGTCCATCTTTCTGGCCACCAGCACCGGCAGATCCCGGCGGCTGGCCTTGGTGACGCCTGCGCCGGTGCGGCCCAGATAGTCGATCTCCTTCGCCGTCAGGCCGGCCTTCAGCCGTCCGCCGATGATGGCGATGGTAGCGGGTACGGCGCCGCCCTCACGGAGGATCTTCTCCACGTTCAGCGCCGTCTCCACGTTTTGGGGATAGGGCATGCCGTGGGAGATAATGGTGCTCTCCAGCGCCACCACGGGCCGGCCCTCACACAGTGCCTCCTGTACCTCCGGGGCAATATCCAAATATTTGTTCCAGCTCATTTCCATTCCTCACTTTCGCGTAATCTCTCAATGTTTTCCCAGCTCAAGGCCGGCTGGATGGTGGTGTCCGCCATGCTGGCGAAGGCTCCGGCACAGATGGCGTTTTGTGCCGTGCGCTTCAGCCCTTCACCTCGCAGCAGTGATGCCGTCAGCGCCGCTACCATGGCGTCTCCGCCGCCGGTGGCGTTGACAATCTTCACCGCAGGACAGGGGAAATAGGCCCGTTCTCCGCAGTGATTTGCGGCGAATATCCCATCGGACGAGAGGGAAATATACACCTGTTTCAGTCCCGTTTCCAGCAGCTTTTCCGCGGCTCGGCCGGCGTCGGCCAAGTCCAGAATGGGCAGACCGCTGAGGCGCTCTGCCTCCAGCCGGTTGGGCTTCAGAGCCGTCAGCTTTCCAAGCACAGGCTGAAACTTTTTCGCCTTAACGGTGGAGACCGGGTCCGCCACAATGGGAACGGTGACGTGGTCGCACAGCCACACGATGCTCTCTTCCGGCAGGTTGGCGTCCAGCACCACCATTGCGGCACCGTTGATGAAGTCCAGCCGCTCCGCCAGATATTCCGGCGTCATGTGGGCGTAGATGTCCATATCGCTGACGGCCAGTGCCATATCGCCGTCCGGCTGGGATAGGTAGACGTAGGTGGAGGTGCGGGCGCCGGGGATCACAGCGCTGTGGCTTAGGTCCAGGCCGATCTCTTCCGCCCCGCGGCGGATGGCGGCGGCAAAGGCGTCGTCACCCAGGACGGTCACCATGGCGGTGTCCACACCCAGGAGGCACAGGTTGTGGGCAATGTTCCGGCCCACGCCGCCCAGGGACGTGCCCACCCGGCCGGGGTTGGAGTCCCGCTCCACCAGAGGCGCCGAAGACACCGCTCCGATATCCATATTCACTGCACCGATCACAACGACCGACCGCATCCCAGTCATCTCCTCTCTCAGTGCCCCTATTGTAAGGGTGAATGCGCAAAAAGTCAACGATGCCGGGCGGAAAAGCCCTTGTCAAGGGGAAAATCATGGTATATAATAAGCGATACTGTAAATTCTCACGAAAAGGTGGAACACATATGGAACGAGTCAAAATCGCCGCCGTCTTTGCCGATCAGGAGGCGCTGGGCGGCAAGGAGATCACCGTATGCGGCTGGGCGCGCACCATCCGCGATATGAAGACCTTCGGCTTCATCGAACTCAACGACGGATCCTGCTTTAAAAATCTGCAGGTGGTCATGTCCGCCGACGAGCTGGATAATTATAAGGAAATTGCCGCTCAGAACGTGGGCGCCGCCCTCATCGTCCGGGGCACCGTGGTGCTGACTCCGGAGGCCAAGCAGCCCCTGGAGCTGCGGGCCGCCCAGATCACCGTGGAGGGCAAATCCACTCCCGACTACCCCCTGCAGAAGAAGCGCCACAGCGTGGAGTTCCTGCGCACCATCCAGCATCTGCGCCCCCGCACCAACCTCTTCAGCGCCACCTTCCGGGTGCGCTCTGCGGCGGCCTACGCCATCCACGAGTTCTTCCAGAACCGGGGATTCGTCTACGTTCATACCCCCATTATTACCGGCTCCGACGCCGAGGGCGCCGGCGAGATGTTTCAGGTGACCACCCTGGACCTGAACAACATCCCCCGCACCGAGGATGGCGCCGTGGACTACAGCCAGGACTTTTTCGGCAAAAAGACCAGTCTCACCGTGTCCGGCCAGCTGAATGCCGAGAACTTTGCCATGGCATTTGGCGACGTCTATACCTTTGGCCCCACCTTCCGGGCGGAGAACTCCAACACCCAGCGCCACGCCGCCGAGTTCTGGATGATCGAGCCGGAGATGGCCTTTACCGATCTGCGGGGCGACATGGACGTGGCCGAGGCTATGATCAAGCACATTATCACCAAGGTGCTGGAGCGCTGCCCCGATGAAATCAACTTCTTCAACAGCTTCGTGGACAAGGGCCTGAAGGAGCGGCTGGAGCACGTGGCCTCCAGCGACTTCGCCCGGGTCAGCTACACCGAGGCGGTGGAGATTCTGAAAAAGCACAACGACCAGTTTGACTTCCCCGTGGACTGGGGCACTGACCTCCAGACCGAGCACGAGCGGTTCCTCACCGAGCAGGTCTACAAGCGCCCGGTGTTCGTCACCGACTACCCCAAGGAGATCAAAGCCTTCTATATGCGCCTCAATGACGACGGCAAGACCGTGGCCGCAGCGGACTGCCTGGTGCCCGGCATCGGCGAGATCGTGGGCGGCAGTCAGCGCGAGGAGCGGCTGGAGGTGCTGGAGGCGCGGATCAAGGAGCTGGGCATGAAGCCCGAGGACTACTGGTGGTACTGCGATTTGCGGCGCTACGGCTCCTGCACCCACGCCGGCTTCGGCCTGGGCTTTGAGCGCATGGTCATGTACCTCACCGGCGTCAGCAACATCCGGGACGTGGAGCTCCACCCCCGCACCGTGGGCAACGCCGAGTTCTGATTCTTTACTCCCCTGCATACAATCTCACAGCCTGTCCGAAAGTCCCCCTGGAAACAGGGGGACTTTTTGAATAAATTGTAAATAAAATGTGGAAAAATGCAGAATACCCTGTTATAATATGGTATCATTTTTATGACGGGAGTTAATGTGAACATGGAAAAAGAAAAACGCCGCTGGGGTGACCGGAAGGACGGCAAGCTGCTCCGCGATCTGCCCTCCATTCAGTTCATCACCGGTGTCATCTACCCCAACCGCTGCGACAATGAGGCCTACATCTCCGAGCGCATCGACCTGACCGCCATCAAGGAGTACATCGCCCGGAAGAACGAAAACGAGACCGATTTTCCCTATACCTTCTTTCACGTGATCGTGGCAGCCCTGGTCAAGACCATCATGCTTCGGCCCAAGCTGAACCGCTTCATCGCCAACCAGAACTTTTACATGCGCAACAACATCTCCGCCTCCTTCGTGGTGAAGAAGGAGTTCGCCGACTACGGAGCCGAGGCGCTGGCCACCCTTCGCGCCAAAGAGGATGACAACATCGAATCCGTTCACCAGTACATCCGCTCCCAGGTGAAGAGCTGCCGCAGTGAGAAGGTCGATCCCACCACCGACAGCATGGACACGCTTAACAAGCTGCCCCGCTTTATCAGCAAGACGGCGATCAAGTTTATCATGTGGCTGGATAAGCACGGCTGGGTTCCCGCCTCCATGATCGAAACAGATCCCTACTACAGCAGCGTGGTCATCTCCAATCTGGGCTCCATTAAGCTCAAGAGCGGCTATCACCACCTGACCAACTGGGGCACCTGCTCCCTGTTCTGTATCATCGGCGAGAAAAAGATGACGCCCGTCTTTGACGCCAATGGCAACGCCACCATGCGCGAGACGCTGGACCTGGGCCTGACCATCGACGAGCGTCTGGCCGACGGTTATTACTACTCCAAATCCATCCGGCTGCTCAAGTATCTGCTGGAGCATCCCGAAGAGCTGGAGAAACCTTTGAAGGAGGAAGTTTCCTATGAATGAGACCGCTGTGAAAGCGCCCTGGCTGTCCAGTATGGACCCGGGCGTGCCCGCCACGCTGGAGTACTCCACCCTCTCCATGTCCGGCAAGGTGGAGGAGATCGTCAAGCAGTACCCCGACTACATTGCCTACGAGTTCATGGGCCGCCACACCACCTACGCCAAAATGTGGGAGAAGATCGAGGCCTGCGCCAAGGGACTGAAGGCACTGGGCATCCGGGAGGGCGACAAGGTCACCATCTGTATGCCCAACGCCCCCCAGACCGTGGCCATGTTCTACGCGGTGAACATGGTGGGCGCCATTGCCAACATGGTCCACCCCCTGTCCGCCGAGAGCGAGATCGCCTTCTACCTGCGGGACAGCAACTCCGTGGCCGCCCTGACCCTGGATCAGTTCTACCCCAAGTTTGAGAACGTCCGCAAGGCCGTGAACCTGCCCAACCTGATCATCGCCTCCGTCAAGGACGAGCTCTCCCCTCTGATGAAGGTTGGCTTTGCCCTCACCGAGGGCCGGAAGATCGCCCCCGTACCCAAGAAGGGCGGCGTCATTCTGTGGAAGGAT
This sequence comes from uncultured Oscillospiraceae bacterium, assembly GCA_947168655.1. Lineage (GTDB taxonomy): Bacteria > Bacillota > Clostridia > Oscillospirales > Oscillospiraceae > Vescimonas. The sequence goes on along the minus strand of CAMVMU010000010.1, from coordinate 9,749 downwards.
TTCCTCAAGCAGGGTGAACACGTGGAGATCTACAAGGTCCGCCGCAAGGATACGGACCCTGCCGCCATTCTCTACTCCGGCGGCACCACCGGCACCACCAAGGGCATCCTGCTCAGTAACCGCAACTTCAACGCCCTGGCCGCCCAGATCGTTGCCACCAACCCCTTCTTCCACGCCGGGCACAAGATGCTGGCTATCATGCCCATGTTCCACGGCTTCGGTTTGGGCGTCAGCATCCACTCCATGCTGGCCAACGGCGGCGACTGCATCCTGGTGCCCCGCTTTACCCCCAAAACCTATGCCGAGCTGCTGAAGAAGCACCAGCCCAACCTCATCGCCGGCGTGCCCTCCCTCTTTGAGGCGCTGCTGCGCATCCCGGAAATGGATGGCGTGGACCTGAGCTGTCTCAAGGGCGTCTTCTCCGGCGGCGACAGCCTCAGCATTGAGCTGAAGAAGCGGTTTGACGCCTTCCTCCACGACCACGGCTGCGCCGTGGGCGTACGTGAGGGCTACGGCACCACCGAGTGCGTCACCGCCAGCTGTCTGACCCCCATGGATAAGCCCAAGGAGGGCTCCATCGGCATCCCCTTCCCCGACACCTTCTACAAGATCGTGGCGCCCGGCACCGAGGAGGAGGTGCCCTACGGCACCGAAGGCGAGATCTGCCTCGCCGGCCCCACCGTTATGCTGGAGTACGTCAACCAGCCGGAGGAAACCGCCAACACCCTCCGCACCCACGCCGACGGCATGACCTGGGTCCATACCGGCGATCTGGGCGTCATGGACGAGGAGGGCTACATCTACTTCCGCCAGCGCATCAAGCGCATGATCGTTACCAACGGCTACAATGTCTACCCCTCCCAGCTGGAGAACATCCTGGACGGCCATGAGTACGTGCAGATCAGCTGTGTCATCGGTCTGCCCGATCCCATCAAGATCCAGAAGGTCAAGGCCTTCGTGGTGCTTAAGCCCGGCTACGTGCCCACAGAGTCCTGCAAGCAGGAGCTCCTCGACTACTGCCGCAAGCACATCGCCAAGTACGCCATGCCCTATGACATTGAGTTCCGGGAGGAGCTGCCCAAGACGTTGGTGGGCAAGGTGGCCTACCGCGTTCTGGAGGAAGAGGAACTGGCCAAGATCGCCGCCGAGAAGCAGCAATAATCCCCATTGAAGGAAACAAAACGGTGTCAAGGAGATATCCTTGACACCGTTTTTATTTCAGTTGATTCAGTATGTGTAATTGATAGTATGTCGTCTCCCGGAACGTCTGTCCCGCCTGCAGCACCGCTGAGGGAAACTGCGGATAATTCGGCGCGCAGGGATAGTGCTGTGTTTCCAGGGCAAACCCGCTGCGCTGCACGTATCGAGCACCGCCCTTGCCGGGCCGCGGGACGTCTTCCAGGTAATTCCCGGTGTAGAGCTGCAGCCCCGGCTGAGTGGTGGCCACCGTGAGGGCAATGCCTGTCTGGGGGCAGTAGGCCAGTGCCGCAGGCGCCGTGTCAGGCCGGAGCACATAGCAGTGATCGTAGCCGCCCACCATCTCCATCTGTTCGCAGGTGGGTTCACCGCCGATGGGCCGCAGACGGCGAAAGTCCATGGCACCCTCCGCCGGCAGGATCTGCCCGGTGGGGCAGGTGTCGTCCGCCGTCTCCAAAAAAGTGTCCGCCGCGATCTGGAGCAGCTGCCCGTCTATCCGCCCGCTGCGGTGGCCTGCCAAGTTGAAGTAGCTGTGGTTGGTGAGGTTCAGCACCGTATCCGCGTCGCTGACCGCCTCATATCCCATGGTCAATACGTTGTTGTCGTCCAGGGAATAGCGCACCGTGATGCGCACCGTTCCCGGCAGACCGTCCTCCCCATCCGGGCTGGTATAGGTCAGGCGCAGGCAGTCGTTTCCCACTGTGCCGTGGAAAACCCGCTTGCTCAAAACGCCGTGGAGATGGTTGGCTCCGTCATTGGGCGCGAGACGGATTTCTCTGCCGTTCAGTGTAAAGGCAGAATCCTTTATTCTGTTGGCGTAGCGCCCCACCAGAGCGCCCATATAGGCCGGATCCGCCTCATAGTCGGCCAGGGTGTCGTACCCCAGCACCACATCCGTGGGCTTCCCGCTCCGATCCGGCAGGATCAGATGGGTCAGGACGCAGCCGTAATCCAGGAAACGGGCCTGCATGCCGTTGCTGTTTGTCATCGTATAGCACGTCACGTTTCTCCCGTCAGCCGTGACGCCGTAGGGACTGCTGGCGATCTGCATGGAACCCCTCCCCTCACTGAAAAAAGCGGCGTTATTATACCAATCTTTTGCCAACTTGTAAACTTTTTTCTTCTTTTGCATTTCCCTCTGTTCATATGGGAAAAAACAGGATATAATTTACACACAACAATAAAAAACGGAGGTTCCGCAAATGGCAGTTATTCATGTAAGCAACGATACGTTCCAGCAGGAGGTCCTGATGAGCAAGGAGCCCGTTCTGGTGGACTTCTGGGCCACCTGGTGCGGCCCCTGCCGGATGGTAGCCCCCATCCTGGAGGAGATTGCAGCTGAGACCGGTCTGAAGGTCGCCAAGATCGACGTGGACGAGTGTGGCGACCTGGCCCAGCAGTACGGCATCATGAGCATCCCCACCCTGATGGTGTTTAAGGATGGCCAGATGGTCAACAAGGCCATCGGCGCCATGCCCAAGGAGAACATTCTCGATCTGCTGAAATAAATCCATATGCACGAAGCCCGGCGGATCACTCCGCCGGGTTTTCTCATTCAGCAGCCAGAAAAAGCTCTTGCAAAACCGCCCGCCATCTTTTACACTATACTTACCATTTAATTTATTTATATAAAAGTGAGGAAACAGCTATGCGTCAAACCATTCTTCTGCCCGGCGGCGCCGGGTTCATCGGCTCCCACGTTGCGGCGGAGCTGCTGACACGGGACTATGACGTAGTGATCGTGGACGATCTGTCCAACGCCCGCGGTGATGTGATCGACCGGCTGGAGACTATTACCGGCCGCCGCCCCGTGTTCTACCAGGCCGACATGGCCGACCGCGCCGCTCTGGAGCGGATCTTTACCGAGAATACCATCGATGTGGTGATCCATTTTGCCGGCTTCAAGGCAGTGGGCGAGTCGGTGCAAAAACCGGTGGCCTATTACCGCAACAACCTGGACACCACCCTGACCCTGCTGGAGACCATGGCCGCCCACAGCGTAAAGCGCCTGATCTTCAGTTCCTCCGCCACTGTATACGGCATGGAGAATCCCGTGCCCTACACCGAGGATATGCCCCGCGGCGCCTGCACCAACCCCTACGGCTGGACCAAGTCCATGATCGAGCAGATCCTCTCCGACGCCTGCGTGGCCGATCGGTCGCTGTCGGTGGTTTGCCTGCGCTACTTCAACCCCGTAGGCGCCCATGAGAGCGGTCTCATCGGCGAAATGCCAAACGGCATCCCCAACAATCTGATGCCCTATATCACCCAGGTGGCCGTGGGCATCCGCAAGGAGCTGTCCGTATTTGGCAACGATTACCCCACCCCCGACGGCACCGGCGTCCGTGACTTCATCCACGTAGTGGATCTGGCCAGGGGACACGTGGCGGCTATCAATTATGTCAACCAGCATACAGGATGGGAGTCCATCAATCTGGGCACCGGCCGGGGCACCAGCGTGCTGGAGCTGGTCCACACATTCGCCTCCGTCAACGGTGTGGAGGTCCCCTACCGCATCGCCCCCCGCCGCAGCGGCGACCTGGCCTTCTGCTATGCCAACGTGGACAAGGCACAGCGTCTTCTGGGCTGGTGCGCGGAGAAGACCGTGGCCGACATGTGCCGCGACTCCTGGAGATGGCAGCAGTACGCTGAGACTCTGTAAGGCTTCTCCATGGAAAAGCGCACCCTCAGTGAAAAACAGAAGAAGCGCCTTGCGGTCGGCGGTGTGGTGATATTCATTCTCCTGTCCCTCTTTCTCTTCTGGTTTGTGGGCCGTCCCATGATCCGGTTCGCCCGTCAGCCGGAGCTGTTCCGCCAGTGGGTGGATGCGCGGGGCGTTTGGGGCAAAATTGCTTATGTGGGAATGGTGTTTCTCCAGGTCCTGGTGGCCATCATTCCGGGCGAGCCGCTGGAGCTGTGCGGCGGATATGCGTTCGGTGCTTTTTGGGGAACGGTTCTGTGTCTGTTGGGCGCCGTACTGGGCAGCGTGGCGGTATTCGCCCTTGTACGCCGCCTTGGGCAGCCCCTGGTGGAGGTCTTCTTCCCAAAGGAAAAGCTGGAGTCCCTCCGCTTTCTGCGCAGCTCCCCCAAACGGGACGCCCTCATGTGGCTGATCTTCACCGTGCCGGGCACGCCCAAAGATCTGCTGTGCTACTTTGCCGGTCTCACCGACCTCAGCTGGGGCAAGTGGCTGCTGATCGCCACTGTGGGCCGGATCCCCTCCATCGTCACCTCTACCATCGGCGGCGACGCCCTGGGTGTAAAGAACTATCAGTTCGCCCTCATTGCCTTTGCCGTAACGCTGGCTATCTCCGGTGTCGGATTGCTGATCTACCGAACCGTCTGCCGCCGCCATGAAGAGGCTGAAAAACAAGACCCTGCGGAATAAAACAAGACCTCCGGCTGAGCCGGAGGTCTTGTTTTATTCCGCAATGCTTACGCCTTCCACAGGCTGTGGAGGTTGCAGTAGGCGTAGACTGCCACCACCTCGTCGCCCTCGCAGAGGGCGAAGCATGCCGCGGGCGCCTCGCCGGGCTGCAGCGTCTTGCGCTGGTTGCCCTGTTTGGTCTGCACGGCAATCCACTCAATGTAGTGCTGGGGCAGCATGGGATGCTCCACCGCGCCCACGGTGACGTGCACCTTGTTGTCCCGCACCTCCCAGACGGGAACGTGTTTCTCCACGGCGGCGTCTGCGGTGCCGGGGACGATCTCCGTCATCTTCTGCCCGCAGCACATGACGGGCACGCCGCTGTCCTTCACCATGGCAATCATATTGCCGCAGTGTTCACAGATGTAAAACTTCATCTCCATGGGTATAGCCTCCTCGTTATATAGGTTTGGGGTGATTGCTTCCTGTTTCATCATAGCAGAAACTGTCAAATCCAAATAAGGAAAACCGTTCTTTACCGGGACGCCATCTCCAGATCCCGCAGGCGCTCCTCGGCGCGCTCGCCCACACAGCCCACGATCAGGTAAGCCTTGCGTTTTTTATCGTAGATGGTGTGGTGGAGAAGGTGGAAGTCCTTGATCTGCTTGGTGTTGTGCACATGGGTGCGGGGTCCGGTACAGTCGTGCAGATGGCCGCCGATCTTGATGTGGCTCTCATCCACATAGTCAATGGGCAGTCCCTCCTCAATCATGGCATGCACCTTGGCCTCCAGTTCCACCAGGTCGATCTTGGGCTCATGCTCCGGAAAGGCCATGACGAAGCCGTGTTTCACGTCGCCGTGGATGCAGCGGTCCAGCTCCTCCCGGGGCATACAGTACTCGCACAGGTCCTCCGCCGTGTGGGCCATGAGCCGGTAGGGCAGGGACTTGTAGACGATGTCGCAAATCTCCTGGGGTACGGGACCAAAGAGGCGGGGTCGGGTGATGACGATCTCCTCGCCCACGCCGATGAGCAGATCGGCATTGGTACCCAGCATGGGATAGATCAGGTCAAAATGCTCGATGATGACCCGCTTCCCCCGGTGGACCGCCTGCTCGATGGCCTCGGCCAACTGGTTCAGCGGCCGGAAGCCCATCTCGAACCGGATATCCACGTGATAGGTGTGGGGCGTGAAGAAGCCCGTCTCCATGTCCTGCTCCAGCAGGGGCAGGGGCCGGACGTTGACCCCGTCGTCATCGTTGGTCAGCTCCAGGCCGGGGAACATGCCCTTGATGAGGACGCTCTTGCCGGAGCCAGCCTCACCGATGATGCCGATGATGTGATCAAAGGGGGAGAGATAGGTCTGGGCCAGCTGAATGCCCAGGTCGAAGATGCGCCCGCGACCGCGAGGCGCGTAATAGGTGCTGTAGATGTGGTTGCTGCCCATTTCGCCGAATGCCATGTCAAGTCCTCCTCGTGAAGTGGTCGTCCAAAAAACGTGGAAGCGGTATTCTTCCTGCTTTCCTTTTTAGTATATCGTAGTTTTTTCCATTTGAAAAGATAAAAGCGACAGAAAAAAGGTTGAAATTCCCTGTACGCTATTGTATTATATAATATCATTAAATTGTTATAGTACAAATTGAAGAAAGGACTGCTGATATGGACATCATCAAGAAGGCCTCCGCGGGCACGCTGGAATCCAGCGATGTCTATGTGGAGATCGAACCCGGCACCCAGGGCATCCAGCTGGAGCTGGAGTCCGTGGTGGAGCAGCAATTCGGTGACAGCATCCGTGCACTGGTGCAGGAGGTACTGGCGGAATACGGCGTGGAGAATGCCAGACTCCACATTGCCGACCGCGGCGCGCTGGACTGCGTGATCCGCGCCAGAGTGGAGACCGCCGTTGCGCGGGGGAAAGGAGAGTAAATCATGCGACGTTCCATGCTGTTTATCCCCGGCAACACGCCGAATCTGCTGATCAACGGCGCGTATCTGGGCGCCGACGCCCTGATTTTCGACCTGGAGGACGCCGTGTCCCCCGATGAGAAGGACTCGGCCCGCAATCTGGTGCGCAACACCATGAAGTACATGGACCTGCGCCGCTGCGAGGTCATCGTGCGCATCAACTCCATTGACACCGACTATTGGAAGAAGGATCTGGACGCCATCATGCCCCAGAAGCCCCACCTGATCATGCTGCCCAAGTCCGGCTGCGCCCAGGACATTCTCACCGCCGACGCCTACATGACCGAGGTGGAGCAGCGCCTGGGCTGGGAAAAGAACACCGTTCGCCTCATGCCCCTCATCGAGACGGCGCTGGGTGTGGAGAACGCCTTTGCCATCGCCTCCGCCAGCCCCCGCGTGGCAGCCATCTTCCTTGGCGCAGAGGACCTGACGGCGGACCTGCGATGCAAGCGCACCAAGGGCGGCAATGAGATCGACTACGCACGGGGCCGCATGGTGGTAGCTGCCCGCGCCGCCAACGTGGACGTGTACGACACCCCCTTCACCGACGTCAACGACGACGAGGGCATCCGGGTGGACGCTGAGTACGCCAAGTCTCTGGGCTTCACCGGCAAGGCTTCCATCTCCCCCCGCCATGTGGGCGTCATCAACGAGGTGTTCAGCCCCTCCCAGAAGGACATTGACTATGCATACGAGGTCATGGAGGCCATCCGCCTTGCCCATGAACAGGGCCGGGGCGCCATCGCCCTCCACGGCAAAATGATCGACGCACCCATCGTGGCCCGGGCACAGCAGACCATCGCTATGGCCGAGGAAATGGGTGTGGGAAAGGCGGCAGACCATGAATAATAAAGTTGTTTCCTCCCTGAGGGAAGCCATTGAGCTGACCGGTCTGAAGAGCGGCATGACCGTTTCCTTCCACCACCACCTGCGCAACGGTGACTATGTACTGAATATGGTCATGGCCGAGATCGCCCGGATGGGCATCCGGGATCTGACTGTCAACGCCAGCTCCCTCTTCGATATCCACGCCCCCCTGCTGCAGCACATTGAAAACCACGTGGTCACCAAGATCCAGACCGACTATATGTCCGGTGTCCTGGGAAAGGCCATCTCCCGCGGGATTATGGAGACCCCCGTTGAGTTCCGCACCCACGGCGGACGCCCCAGCGACATCGAGCTAGGCCGCACCCCCATCGACGTGGCCTTTATCGCCGCCCCCGCCGCCGACGGCATGGGCAACTGCTCCGGCAAGTACGGCAAGAGCGCCTGCGGCAGCCTGGGCTACGCCTATCCCGACGCCATGAACGCCAAAAAAGTGGTGGTCATCACCGACAATCTGGTGCCCTACCCCCTGCTGGACTGGTCCATCCCCGAGACCTATGTGGACTACGTGGTGACCGTGGACGCCATCGGTGATCCCAACGGCATTGTCTCCGGCACCACCAAGATCACCCGTGACCCGGTTGGCCTGGTGATGGCCGACCGCGCCGCCCAGGTGATCCGCCACTCCGGCCTTCTGAAGGATGGCTTCTCCTTCCAGACCGGCGCCGGCGGCGCATCTCTGGCCGCCGCCAAGTTCCTCAAGGACATCATGCTCAAGGAGAACATCCACGGCAGCTTTGGCTCCGGCGGCATCACCGGCTACATGGTGGATATGCTCAACGAGGGCTGCTTCCAGTCCCTGATGGACGTTCAGTGCTTTGACCTGAAGGCGGTGGAGTCCATCCGCACCAATCCCCGCCACCAGGAGATCTCCGCCTCCCACTACGCCAGCCCCAGCGCACGCAGCGCCGTGGTGGACAGCCTGGACGTGGTGATCCTGGGCGCCACCGAGGTGGACACCGACTTCAACGTCAACGTCCACACCGACTCCAACGGCTACATCATGGGCGGCTCTGGCGGTCACAGTGACACCGCCGCCGGCGCCAGGCTGTCCATGATCATCGCCCCCCTGTTCCGCGCCCGGCTCCCCATCGTCACCGACCGGGTCAACTGCATCTCCACCCCCGGCCGCGACATCGACGTGCTGGTGACCCAGGCCGGCATCGCCGTGAACCCCAAGGACGCGGAACTGCGGCAGCGTCTGGTGGACGCGGGTCTGCCCATCGTGGACATCCATGAGCTCAAGGAACTGGCCGAGCGCACCACCGGCGCTCCCACCCACATCGCCAAGGGCGACCGGGTGGTGGCCAACGTGATCTACCGCGACGGCACGCTGCTGGATACCATCCGCAACGTGCCCGCCAAGTGAGGGAGGCCGCTATGAGAGAGATTTCCGCCAGCCGGATCACCGACGTGGTGGCCCGCCTCTGTGTGGAGGCCAACTGCCACCTGCCCCAGGACATGAAACGCTGCATTGAGTGCAGCCACGATGCAGAGCCCTGGGCTCCCGCCCGGGAGATCCTGGAGCGCATCACAGAGAATTACCGCATCGCCGATGAGCGTTGCCAGCCCATCTGCCAGGACACCGGCGTGGCCTGTGTCTTTCTGGAGATCGGCCAGGAGGTCCACGTGGACGGCAGCATCGCCGACGCCGTCAATGAGGGCGTCCGCCGCGGCTACACAGAGGGCTACCTCCGCAAATCCGTAGTCCGGGATCCCCTGGACCGTGTCAACACCGGGGACAACACCCCCGCCATGATCTACTACGACCTGGTCCCCGGCGACGCTCTGAAGATCACCGTGGCCCCCAAGGGCTTTGGCAGTGAGAACATGAGCCAGCTGAAGATGCTCAAGCCCTCCGACGGCCTGCAGGGCGTCAAGGACTTCGTGCTGAAGGTGGTGGAGGACGCCGGTCCCAATCCCTGTCCTCCCATCGTGGTGGGCGTTGGCGTCGGCGGCACCTTCGACAAGGCCGCGTATCTGGCCAAGAAGGCGCTGATGCGCCCCGTGGATCAGCGCAGCGCAGAACCCTTCTACGCCGAGCTGGAACAGGAGCTGCTGGAGAAGATCAACGCGCTGGGCATCGGCCCCCAGGGCTTTGGCGGCAAGACCACTGCCCTGGCTGTGAACATTGAGCATTACCCCACCCACATCGCGGGTCTCCCTGTGGCGGTGAACATCAACTGCCACGTGACCCGCCACAAAACGGAGGTGCTGTGATATGGCCGTTAAAGTAACCGCTCCTCTCAGCCGGGAGGAGGCGCGCAAGCTGCGCTCGGGCGACAGCTGCCTGATCTCCGGCGTGATCTACACCGCCCGTGACGCCGCCCACAAG
>CAMVMU010000009.1 GCA_947168655.1 uncultured Oscillospiraceae bacterium | reverse complement strand
AAAGCCCTTATAGGGCTTAGTCAAACCTCCGGCTTAGCCGGAGGTTTTGATTTTATCGGGTCATGGGCCGGACGGGACGGGCATAAAGTGGGAGGGATGCAGAAGTGTTCCGATCTGTGCAATGAGAGGACGTGGCGATGTGAAAAGACCGACCCTGGCTGGCCTGCTGATGACCGTATTGCTGTTTCTCCCACCGTTGATTTTTGCCCCGGCCACCGCTGCCGTCTACCCGGGACGAACGGCGGAGAAACCCACAACCGTTCAGACGGAAACGTCTGCCCCCCGGCGGGACGCCGATGTGGTGGTGCGTGTGTGGGACGGGGAGCGTGTGGTAGAGAGGACGCTGGCCGACTATCTGCCCGGTGTGGTGAGCGGCGAGATGCCCGCCACCTTTGAGCCGGCGGCTCTGGCCGCTCAGGCGGTGGCGGAGAGGACGTACATCTATTATTATCTGCACAAGGGGCCAAAGTCCGCCCACCCCGACGCAGACGTCTGCACCGATCCCGGCTGCTGCAGCGCCTGGCTCGATCCGGAGGAGGCGCGGAAGCGTTGGGGGGATCGCTTTGAGGAGTACAGCGCGCGGATCAACAGCGCCGTGGCCGACACCGACGGGCAGATCATCCTGTACGACGGCGCACCCATTATGGCCGTGTTCCACTCCTCCTCCGCCGGAGCTACCGCCGCCAGTGGGCAGGTGTGGGCAGCGGATCTGCCGTATCTGCGCAGTGTGGCCAGCCCGGAGACAGGGGACAGCGTGCCCAACTATTACAGTGTAACCACCTTCAGCCTGTCGGATTTCCGGGCGATATTCCTGGCCCGTCATCCGGAGGCGGATCTCTCCGGCGGCGCGGAGGGGTGGATCACCGACGTGGTATACGATGAGAGCGGGCGGGTGGAACGGCTCACAGTGGGGGGCGTGACCCTGTCCGGCGTGGAGATGCGCTCCATTTTTTCCCTGCGTTCCGCCTGTTTCAACGTGACGGCGGAGGGGGAGAGCGTCACCTTCCGTGTCACCGGCTACGGCCACGGCGTGGGCATGAGCCAATACGGAGCCAACGAACTGGCCAGGCAGGGCAAAACATGGCAGGAAATCCTGCAGTGGTATTACACCGGTGTCACCATCGGTCCGGCATCGTAAAAAGAAAACCTATACAATTGCCAAAAAGCGTGCTATACTATCTTGTGGATTTCCGGGCAAATTAACAAAATGTTCAGGAAAACCCACCTTTTGCGGCTATAATAACAGATAAAAACAATCCGTTGAGGGGGCTGAGGGTATGGCACGAAATATTCTGGTGGTGGAGGACGACCGCAACATCTCCGACCTGATTCGCATGTATCTGGAGAAGGAGGGGTTTGAGGTCCGTATCGCCTACGACGGCGGCAAGGCCGTGGAGGAATACGACGCCAAGGCGCCGGATATGGTGCTGCTGGATATCATGCTGCCTGTGATGGACGGTTGGGCCGTGTGCGCCCACATCCGGGAAAAGGCCAGAACCCCCATCATCATGCTCACGGCCAAGAGCGAGGTCAACGACCGCATCACCGGATTGGAGATGGGCGCCGATGACTATCTGGTCAAGCCCTTTGAGATGAAGGAGCTGATGGCCCGCATCAACGCCGTGCTGCGCCGCAGCGAGATCCCGGACGACACCCGCAAGCGCCTGACCTTTGACAAGCTGGTCATCGATCTGGACAGCTACGAGCTGATCGTGGACGGCAAGAGCGTGGACACGCCCCCCAAGGAGCTGGAGCTGCTGTACCACCTGGCCAACACCCCGAACCGGGTGTATACCCGCAACCAGCTGCTGGACGAGGTGTGGGGTTTCGACTACTTCGGCGACAGCCGGACCGTGGACGTTCACATCAAGCGTTTGCGGGAAAAGGTGGAAAACGTATCAGACCAGTGGAGCCTGAAAACCGTTTGGGGTGTGGGCTACAAGTTTGAAGTGAAGTGATATGGCACGGCTGAAACAGTTTGGCCGCCGCTTCCGCAGCCTGTACTGGCAGCAGTTCATGCTGACTGCCGGTATGGTGCTGTTGACGCTGCTGCTGCTGGGGGCGTCCTTCTATGCCCTGAGCTATAACTATGCCCTGAGAGAGAAACGGGGCGAGATGATGGACCGCGCCCGGCTGATCGCGCAGATGTCGGCACCGTTCTTTACCCGGGAGGAAAGCGGGACCCTTGTGCAGGAGGGCGATCTGCGCAATCTGGCCGGATTGGCTTCCCAGATGTCCAATGTGGATTTTCTCATCTGCAGCGATGACGGACGGGTGCTGCTGACCTCCGATGAGCGTCTTATGGGCCGTGTCATCACCGTGCCGGAGGAGATCATGGAGGAGATCCTCCGCGGACACGGCGCCTACGAGGGCCGCAGCACCGTGGGCGACACGTATGAAGTCAGGCAGTTCGTCACCGGCGTACCCATTTTAGGGGAGGGCAAACAGCTTGGCGTGGTGCTGGCGGTGATGGATACCAGCGAGCTGATGGAAATCTGGCGGTCCTTTATCGCCATATTCTTTATGACCGCGGCTATCATCCTGCTGGTGGCCTTTATAGCCAGCTCCCTCATGTCCATGCGGCAGATCCAGCCCATCTCCGAGATGGTACAGGCCACCCGGGCCTACGCTGCCGGGAATCTGGACGTGCGTCTCCATGAGGATGGCCGGGATGACGAGATTGGCGAGCTGGCGGCGTCATTTAACCTGATGGCCGACTCTATGGCGGAGACGGAGCGCCAGCGCCGGGATTTTATTGCCAACATCTCCCATGAGCTGAAAACGCCCATGACCACCATCGCCGGCTATACCGACGGCATCCTGGACGGCACCATTCCGCCGGAAAAGGAGCGCCACTACCTGCAGATCATCTCCGATGAGAGCCGCCGCCTCAGCCGTCTGGTGCGCCGGATGCTGGACGTGTCCCAGATCCAGTCTCTGGAGCTGAAAAAAGAGGAATTCGACCTGTGCGAGAGCATGCGCCTGGCACTTTTGAGCATGGAGCGGAAGATCACCGACCGGGGATTGGACGTGGAAGCCGACATCCCGGAGGACTCGGTGATGGTGCTGGGGGACAACGACCTGATCACCCAGGTCATCTACAACCTGCTGGAAAACGCGGCCAAATTCGCCACGCCGGCGTCTACACTGTATCTGGGCCTCCACACCGTGGGGGAAAAGGCGGTGGTATCCGTCCGCAACACCGGCCATACCATTCCCGCCGAGGAGATCCCCCTGCTCTTTGAGCGGTTCCACAAATCGGACAAGTCCCGCAGCGAGGACAAGGACGGCTACGGCCTGGGCCTTTATATCGTCAAAACCATTCTGGAGCTGCACAAGGAGAAAATCGCCGTAACCAGCGAGGGCGGCGTGACCACCTTCAGTTTTACCATGCAGACGGCCCTGGCCAACCGGGTCGGCTGACATACCTGCACAAAAGTCATGGAGAGGAATAATTTGCTATGATGGATGAGAACAACAGGGAGCTGTGGACCGGCGAGAACGTACCCGCAGGGGAGACGCCCGCCGCTGATACACCGGAAGTGCCGGAAACGCCCTGCGAGATGGATGCGCCCATCCCGGCGGAGACTGTGGAGAGCGACCCCGTCCCGGCGGAGGAGACCGAGATCTGGTACGAACTGCCCGAGGATGAACCGGAAGAAGAACCGGAAGAAGAACCGGTCAGGAGCAAGTTTGACGAGCTGTATGTATCCGTGCCGCGGCAGACCGTGGACACGTGGCAGAAAGCCGCCGTACGGGAAAAGAAACGCCGCCGTCTGACCCGGTGGATCATCGTGATCTGCCTGCTGGCGGTGGTGGGCGCGGTGACAGCCGCCCTCTGGCCCACGCTGTTCCCCCGCTCCGGGAAGAACGACGGTCAGACGCCGGAGGATGGTGACAGCGCCAGCAGCATCGTGGATATCTTCGGTCACCGGGAGACCACCATTCCCCGGATCAAGGGCGATCCCAATGTGCGCCTGACGGTTCAGACCCAGCGGGGTGAGGAGCTCAGCGCCGTAGACATCTATGCCAAGGTGAACCCCTCCGTGGTGACGGTGGTGGCTGAGAACAGCGTAGGCGCCTCCGTGGGCACCGGCATCATCATGACGTCCGACGGCTATATCATCACCAACGCCCACGTGATCTCCGGCGGCCAGACCTGCTGGATCGCGCTGGATACCGGCGCCACCTATGATGTACAACTGGTGGGCTATGACGCGGACGAGGATCTGGCGGTCCTCAAAACGGTAGGCGGCAAGAACCTGCCCGCCGCGGAGTTTGGCGACTCGGAGAGCTTGTTGGTGGGCGAGAGGGCCTACGCCATCGGAAACCCCCTGGGCATCGAGCTGCGGGGCACGCTGACCGACGGCATCATCTCCGCTGTCAACCGCCAGATCGAGGTGGAGGGCGGCAGCATGACCATGATCCAGACCACCGCCGCCCTGAATAACGGCAACTCCGGCGGACCCCTGATCAACAGCAGCGGCCAGATCGTGGGCATCAATACCATGAAGATGAGCGGCGGCGGCTGGAGCGGCGAGGCCACGGTGGAGGGCCTGGGCTTTGCCCTGCCCATCAGCTCCGTGTGCTTTGTGGTCAACGATATCATCGCCAACGGGGAATTCCGGGGCGTGCCTACCATCGGCATCGCCGTCATCACCAACCGGAACAGCAGCGGCGGCACCCAGGTGGAGGTCCACTCCGTGGAGGAGGGCTTCGGCGCGGCTGAGGCCGGCGTACAGGCGGGCGATATCATCGTGGCAGCCGACGGCCAGCCCGTCACCCAGACCTCTGATCTGCTGACGGTGCGGCGCAATCACAGCATCGGCGATACCGTGACGCTGACGATCCAGCGGGACGGCCAGACCATGGATATCGACGTGGTGCTGTACTCCAACAAGGGAAAATAAGATATTTGAACCCGAAAAAACCGGGGCTGCTGGGAAGCAGTCCCGGTTTATTATTCTTTCTTCTTTTTCAGCAGCGTCATGAGGCCGGTCACCAGCAAGAAGACGCCAAAGGGGCGGCGGAGGACAGCTGGATCCACGGAAGTGGCCAGCCACGCCATTGCGGCGGCTGACAGCAGACCCCACGGCGCTGTCTGGCGGATCAGTTTCCGGTCCAGCAGGCCGTTTTTTCCGTGGCAGATCAGACCCGCGGCGGCGGTGGGCAGAAAGTACAGCAGATTGATGCCCTGGGCGGTGGTCTGATTCACCCCCAGCACCAGGGTCATAATGAGCAGCAGCAGCGTGCCGCCGCCCACGCCCCAGGCCGAGAGGATGCCGGTGAGACAGCCCGCCAGCATCGGGAGCAGGATATCCCTCACAGCAGATACCGCGCCGCGCCGTAGAGGAGAAAGGCGGCGAAGATCCGCCGCAGCCATACCACACTGACTTTTCCGAACAGCTTGCCGCCGATGAGTCCCCCTGCCAGGCCGCCCAGCAGGTACGGCCAGGCGGCGGAGAGATCCAGTGCGCCGCGGAATGCGTAGATGAGGGCGGACAGCACACACAACGGCAGCACGATGGCCACGCAGTTGGCGAATGCCAGACGCTCCTCCACGCCGCACCACCGGGTCAGCAGGGGAATGAGCACCATGCCGCCGCCTCCGCCGAAGCAACCGTTCACCGCGCCGCCGGCCAGCCCCGTCAGCCGCCGTTTCCACATGTCATTCATGGGGACACCTCCTGCGTGATGTACCGGGGCATCGCCCCGGCGAAAAATAATAGGCTTACCAGCGCTTCTTGAAGCTCTGGCAGTCGGTGCACTGATCCTGGGTGGGGTTGGTCTCGTGGGTGCCCACCTGGATGCTGTTCAGACCGCAGCGCTGGGCGTCCTGGCAGTGATAGGCGCAGCTGGTCACAGTGCAGTTGATGGAGCTGTTGGGGGTGCAGGGCTGCCCCTCATAAGTGCGGTCGCGGTTGGTATACTCGTTCATGGCACGTACCTCCTGAAAGAAAAATAAAGTCAGACCAAGCGGTCTGACTTTATTTTGACCCATAAGGGGGGAAATATGAGTTTTGCTCGAAAAAATCACAGTCCCAGCATGTTTTTGGCGAACTGGAAATAGATCAGCAGGGACAGGGCGTCCACAATGGTGGTGATGAAGGGCGAGGCCATCACCGCCGGGTCCAGCCCGATCTTCTTTGCCAGCAGGGGCAGGGTACAGCCCACGAATTTGGCCACCGCCACAGCGCACACCAGCGTCATGCACACCACGGCGGCGGTGATGGGCGCCAGCGAGGTATTGCCCAGCATCATCCGGTCCACCAGCATCATCTTGCCGAAGTTGGCAATGGCCAGCACCAGGCCGCACAGCAGCGCTACACGAAGCTCTTTCCAGATCACCTGGAAAATATCGGAGAAATCCACCTCGTCCAGACTCAGGGCGCGGATCACGGTGACGCTGGCCTGGGAGCCGCAGTTGCCGCCGGTGTCCATCAACATGGGGATATAGGCGGTCAGCACCGGTAGGGCGGCCAGAGAGGTTTCAAAGCTGGTGATAATGAGGCCGGTAAATGTGGCCGACACCATCAGCAGCAGCAGCCAGGGGATGCGGGCCTTGAAGGTCTCGAAGGCGGAGGTCTTGAGATACGGCTTGTCGGTGGGGGTGATAGCCGCCATCTTCTCGATATCCTCGGTGGCCTCCTCTTCCATAACGTCCATGGCGTCGTCAACGGTGACAATACCCACCAGACGGCCCTCCTGGTCCACCACGGGCATGGACAGGAAGTCGTACTTGCTCATGGCCTGGGCCACGTCTTCCTTATCGTCCAGGGTGCTGACGGACACCACGTTGGCGTCCATGATATCCTCAATGAGGTCGTCGCCCTCTGCCAGCAGCAGATCCCGGACCGACAGCACACCCAGCAGATGGCGGGTGGGGTCGGTGACGTACAGAGTGTTGATGGTCTCCATATCCCCGCCGACCCGGCGGATGCGCTTGAAGGCGTCCTCCACCGTCATATCCTTTTTCAGGGACAGGAACTCCATGTTCATGATGGAGCCGGCGGAGTCCTCCGGGTATTTGAGCAGCTCGTTGATGGACTTGCGCATCTCCGGCGTGGCCTTGTCCAGAATACGGATGACCACGGTGGCCGGCATCTCCTCCACGATGTCCGCCACATCGTCCAGATACAGTTCGTCCAGCACTTCCTTCAGCTCGTTGTTGGAGAAGCCGTTGATCAGCATCTCCTGGCTGTCGGCCTCCAGCTCCACGAACACCTCGGCGGCCAGCTCCTTGGGCAGCAGCCGGTACAAAAGGGGCATGGACTCCTCGCCTGCCTCCTCCAGAAGCGCGGCGATATCGGCGGGCTCCATGGGGAGCAGCAGGTCCCGCAGGGCGGCGTACTGTTTACTTCGCAGCAGCTCCTCCACTTTTTCCAGATATTCCTCGTAATCAAACATCTGACGCGCCTCCTTTCAGCCGTAATAAAACAAAAAAACCACAACGTCCCGGTACGGCGCTGCGGAGTCATTTCCACGGGGCTTCGTGCCCCCACCGTTACAAGCTTTAGCATCGCCGGGCGGTGAAACTGCGTTAGATGATACCTTGGTTTCGATATCGCCTGTTCAAACCCTCTCATGGTGTCTCCACCACTCTGCGGCAGCAGTCCGTATCCCTGCGGTAGCCTTACCTACCGGACGTAATTCACTTTTTATTTATCATAA
The DNA here is from genome assembly GCA_947168655.1 of uncultured Oscillospiraceae bacterium. Taxonomy (GTDB): domain Bacteria; phylum Bacillota; class Clostridia; order Oscillospirales; family Oscillospiraceae; genus Vescimonas. The sequence goes on along the minus strand of CAMVMU010000009.1, from coordinate 38,227 downwards.
AGCAAAACGCCGCACCTGTCAACCCCGCAGTGGGCAAATGGTCAACCGAAGGGCGTTTTGGCGGCGAAAGTCTTGAAAAAAGCGGGTTTTCTGGTATAATCATGATGTAATAATAGGAGAGTATGCGTACAATCGCCCAACAGGCGGATGAACGACGAAATGTGACATGGGAAGACTGAAAAAATACATTTATCCATACCGCATCTATATCGCCCTCACTCTGCTGATCAAGCTGGGCGCCGCCATTGCGGAGCTGTTTGTCCCGTATTTTATGGAGCGGATTCTCCGGGAGGGGACCATGCCCCACCAGCAGGCGCGCATTTTCATCTACGGCGCGCTGATGCTCCTGTGCGCCGGCATATGCCTGTTTATGAACATCACGGCCAACCGCATGTCCGCCGTCAGCTCCGGAAAAATCACACGGAAACTCCGATACGACCTGTTTGAAAAGCTGAACAGCCTGTCCGCCCGGCAGATGGACGAACTGACGGTGCCGTCCGCCGAGTCGCGGCTGACCAGCGACACGTATCGGGTGAACGAGTTCCTGGCCAGAGGGCAGCGGCTGGGGATCCGCGCGCCCAGCCTGCTGATCGGCGGCGTGATCATGATGGTTACCATGGACGCCAGGCTGGCTCTGGTGCCGGTGTCGCTGCTGCCGATCATTGCGCTGTCCGTCTGGCTGATCACCCGGAAGAGCATCCCCCTGTATACTCGTGAGCAGTCCGTTCTGGACGACGTGGTGCGGGTGGTGCAGGAGAATGTGACGGGTGTCCGCGTCATCCGGGCCCTCAGTAAAGCAGAGTATGAGAGGGATCGGTTCAAGGGCGTCAACGACACGCTGACCCGGATCGACACCACCGCCGGCTCCATCTCCGCGCTGAACAACCCCATCGCCTCCCTGGTGCTGAACCTGGGGCTCACGGCTGTGGTGGTGGTGGGCGCCTATCAGGTGGCGGGCGGCGCCTCCCAGCCGTCGGTCATCGTGGCGTTTCTGCAATACTTTGTCATGATCCTCAACGCCATGCTGGGCGTGACCAGGATCTTCATCATGGCCTCCCGCTCCACCGCATCGGCTCACCGTGTGGCGGACGTGCTGGAGCTGCCCGGCGACCTCGCTCCCGTGGAGGCGCAGCACCGGACCGGCGGGAGGGAAACCGTGCCCCACATCGAGTTCCGGAACGTCAGCTTCTCCTACACCGGCGTGGGGGCAAACATCTCCCATTTGAGTTTCCGGCTTTACCGGGGCCAGACGCTGGCAATCCTCGGCACGACGGGCGCAGGGAAGAGCACGGTTATCAATCTGCTGATGCGGATCTACGACGCCGATGCCGGAGAGGTCCTCATCGACGGGCGCGACGTCCGCACCTTTGATAAAAGCGAACTGAGCGGAAGGTTCGGCGTAGTGTTTCAGAACGACTTTGTGGCGGAGGGCACCATTGCGGACAACATCCGGTTTTTCCGGCCGCTGGATGATGCCGCCGTGGACGCAGCCGCCCGGGACGCCCAGGCGGCGGAGTTCATCGCCGGAAAAGAGGGCGGCATGGAGGCGGAGGTGGCCATCCGGGGCAACAATCTCTCCGGCGGCCAGCGGCAGCGGCTTCTTATCGCCAGAGCTCTGGCGGGAGATCCCGATATTCTGGTGCTGGACGACGCCTCCTCAGCCCTGGATTACCGCACCGACGCCATGCTGCGCCGCGCACTGCGGGAAAAGCACGCCCACACCACCACCGTGCTGATTGCCCAGCGGATATCCTCCGTGCGCCACGCCGACTGGATCCTGGTGCTGGACGACGGCAAGGTGATCGGATCCGGCAGACACGAGGAGCTGCTGGAGCATTGCCCGGAATACCGCCTTATTGCCGAGACCCAGATGGGCACCGGAGAGGAGGCGGGCGCATGATAAAAACAGATAAAGCCGCCCGGATGGAAAACCGCCGGAGCCATGACCGGCTGCTCAAGCGGCTCTGGCAATACATGGGGCGAAACCGCGTCCTTGTCTTGCTGGCGGTCTTCCTGTCGGCTTCGGCAAGTCTCCTGTCTCTTTACGGACCAAAACTCTCAGGCCGCGCCATCAACGCCATTACTGCCGAGGGCGGTGTGGACTTCTCCTTTGTGCTTCACTGTGCCGCATGGATGGCGGTGTGCTACGTGCTGTCCTCGGCGTGCAGCTATCTGCTGCAATTCGTCATGATCCGGCTGTCCCGGTCGGTTGCCAGGCAGATGCGGCGGGACATTTTTGACAACCTGACCCGTCTGCCCGTCAGTTATTTTGACAGGCGGCCGGTGGGCGACATCGTCAGCATCATCACCTACGACGTGGATACGGTGAACCAGTCCCTGGCTTCCGACGCACTGCAGATTCTCCAGAGCACCGTTACCGTGACGGTGTCGCTGGCCATGATGCTGTCCATCGCGCCCATACTGGTGACGGTGTTCGCTGTGACCATCCCCGTGACGTTTTTCTTCACCCGGTGGCTGGCCCGGCGTGTCCGGCCCATGTTCCGCACCCGAAGCCGCAAGCTGGGCGAGCTGAACGGCTTTGTGGAGGAGATGCTCAGCGGACAGAAGACGATCCGCGCCTACGGACGGGAGGGCGCGGTGCAGCAGCGGTTTGAGGAGAAAAACGCCGCCGCGGTGAACGCCTATACGGAGGCCGAAGCCAACGGCACCGTCACCGGCCCCTCCGTCACGTTTATCAACAACGTATCTCTGGCGCTGGTCTGCGTTTTTGGTTCGCTTCTGTTCCTGAAGGGACGGATCCGGCTGGGAGACCTCTCCAGCTTCGTGCAGTACTCCCGGAAATTCTCCGGCCCCATCAACGAAGTGGCCAACATCATTGCGGAGATGCAGAGCGCCTTTGCCGCCGCCGAGCGGGTGTTTGCCCTCATCGATGCGGAGCCTGAGGCGGCGGACAGCCCGGACGCCCTTGCTCTGGAGCAGGTGGATGGCGACGTGGTGATCGACGGGGTGGATTTCTCCTATGACAAGAAACGCCCCATAATCACCGACTTCCATCTCCACGCACAGCCCGGCGCCCTGATCGCCATCGTCGGCCCCACCGGCGCGGGAAAAACCACCATCATCAATCTGCTCATGCGATTCTACGACGTGGACGCCGGGGAGATTCGCGTGGACGGCCACCCCATTCGATCCGTCACACGGGAGTCCCTGCGCAGATCCTACGCCATGGTGCTGCAGGACACGTGGCTGTTCTCCGGAACGATTTTCGACAACATCGCCTACGGCAAAAAGGACGCCACCATGGAGGATGTGGTGAATGCCGCGAAGGCGGCACGGATCCACAGCTATATCATGCGCTTGCCCAATGGGTACCAGACGGTACTGACGGACAACGGCGCCGGCATCTCCAAGGGACAGAAACAGCTGTTGACCATTGCCCGGGCCATGCTGCTGGATGCCAATATGCTGATTCTGGACGAGGCTACCTCCAACGTGGATACCCGCACGGAACAGCAGATCCAGGCCGCCATGCGGGAGCTGATGAGGGAGAAGACCTGCTTCATTATTGCCCACCGCCTCTCCACCATCAAGAACGCCGACAACATCCTGGTCATGCGGCACGGACGCGTGGTGGAGCAGGGGACCCATGATGAGCTGATCAGCCGCCCCAGCTTCTACCGGGAGCTCTATCGGGCCCAGTTTGACGCCTGTGAAGACTGAATATGCGCAGCCCTTTCCATCAGATTATGGTAGAAACGGAAGCGCCCGTCTGGTATAATACATATTTATCAACGATTTATTTTGGAGCATAGAAAAACGACCATGGAAAACCAACAGACAAAAACAAAAAAGAGCGGGAATACACGGCTTTTGCTTCGCTTTTTGCGGGGCAGCAAGCTGCTGTTTGTGCTGAGCATCTGCTGCTCGGCGCTGACCACGCTGGTGGATATGCTGAACCCCCAGATCATCCGGGGGACCATCGACAATGCCATCGGCGGCAAGGCGTCGGAGTTCCCGGCGTGGGTCAACGGCATCGTGGAGCGCATGGGAGGCTTTGCCTATATCGGGCAGAACCTGTGGATTCCCGCTGTGGCCATCGCATGCCTGGGCCTGCTGCGGGTGGCCGCCCAGTTTGGCACCACCATGTTCAACACCTCCGGCTCAGAGGTGCTGGTGAAGAATATGCGGGATACTCTGTTCTCCCACATCGAGCGCCTGCCCTACGCCTGGCACATGAAGAACAGCACAGGCGACATCATCCAGCGCTGCACCACAGACGTGGACCGCATGCGCACATTTGTGGCCGAACAGCTTACCGCTGTGTTCCGCATCCTGATCCTGATCGGCATGTCCCTGTACTTCATGTTCTCCATGAACGTGAAGATGGCTCTGATCGCCACTGTGCCCATTCCCTTCATTCTGGCGTATTCCATCATCTTCCGCAAGGAGATGCACCAGGGCTTCCAGAACTGTGACGAGGAGGAGGGCCGCGTCTCCTCCGCCGTGCAGGAGAACCTCACCGGTGTGCGCGTGGTGCGCGCCTTTGCCAACGAGGGCCGGGAAAGGGAGCGCTTTGAAAAACTCAACGAGCACTACACGGGAATGTGGGTCCACATGGGCCACGTGATCGGAAAGTTCTTTTCCATCCAGGATATCCTCTGCGGATTGCAGGTATTGCTGGTGACGGTGTTCGGCGCCGTTTTTGCCGTGAAGGGACAGATGACAGCCGGTGAATACATCGCCTTTGTGTCCTACAACGGACTGCTGTCTTTCCCCATCCGGCGGCTGGGACGTATGATCTCGGAGATGGCCAAGGCCGGCGTATCCATGGACCGCCTTGCCTACGTGATGAACAGCGAGACGGAGAAGGACCGCCCCGGCGCCATCGATGCCGACATGACAGGCGACATACATTTCGAGAACATCCACTTCGGATACGAGGAGGGCCATGAGATCCTCAAGGGTGTGGATTTCACCGTGCCCCACGGCACCACACTGGGCATTTTGGGCAGCACCGGATCCGGCAAAAGCACCCTGATGCTGCTGCTGGATAAGCTCTACGATATCCCCGAAGGCGGGGGACGGATCACTGTGGGCGACGTGGATATCCGGGATATCCGCACGACGCATCTGCGGAGGAACATCGCCATGGTGCTGCAGGAGCCCCATCTCTTCAGCCGCTCCATTGCCGACAACATTTCCATCGCAGGCGACCACATGGAGATGGCCGAGGTGGAGCAGGCTGCCCACGCGGCCTGCCTGACGGAGGCCATCGAAGGCTTCCGCGAGGGCTTTGACACCTTCGTGGGGGAGCGGGGCGTGACCCTCTCCGGCGGACAGAAGCAGCGCACTGCCATTGCCCGGGCCCTGACCCAGAACGCACCCATCATGATTTTCGATGACTCCCTTTCCGCGGTGGACAATCAGACCGACGCGAAGATCCGCTCGTCCCTGGAGGAGCGGTTCGGAACGGCCACCATCATCATCATCTCCCACCGGATCACCACCCTCTCCCGGGCGGATCAGGTTATCGTCCTGGAGGACGGCCGGATCACCGAGCAGGGAACGCCGGAGGAGCTGAAGTCTGCCGGCGGCATCTATCAGAAAATCTACGAGATCCAGCTGGGCATCCAGGAGGGAGGTGCGGACAGTGAGTGAGAAAGAGAGGAAGGAGAAAATCTCCCTGCCCCTGTTTGGCATTCCGCGGATCCTCCCCTTCGCCAGACCCTATAAAAAACAGTTTCTGGTTCTGGTCCTGGCGCAGGTGATCTGCAGCCTCTCGGATGTAGCCAGGCCGGTGCTGCAGAAGTATGCGCTGGACCATTTTGTCCGGGACGAGACCCTCTCCGGCATCGTGCCCTTTGCGCTGATCTATGCGCTGATCATCGTGCTGACGGCGGTGGTGAATTATTTCAGTGTCCGGGGCTGCATGGCCACTGAGGTCCGCATGGACCGTGATATGCGCAACAAGGCCTTTACGCATCTGCAGGAGCTCTCCTTTGATTACTACAATCAGAACAGCGTGGGCTATATCCACGCCCGCATCATGAGTGATACCAGCCGCATCGGCGAGCTGTTCACCTGGCAGCTTTTTGACGGCACGTTTTTCGCGCTCTTTGTGGCGGGAGCCGCTGTGGTCATGCTGAGTATCAACGTGAAGCTCACCGCCCTGGTGTTCCTGGTGGTGCCGGTGATCGCGGTACTGTTTACCTTCTTTCAGCGGCGGCTTCTGGACCTGCACCAGCAGATCCGCGAAATCAACTCCAACATCACGGGCAACTTCAACGAGGGCATTACCGGCGCCAAGACCATCAAATCTCTGGCGGTAGAGGAGAAAATCGAGGATGAATTCCGGGCGGAGACCGCCCGCATGAAGCACAAGACCATGCAGTCCGCCCGGACCTACGGCGCTTTTTCCATGGTCACCAACATGGCGTCCTCCTGCGCCCTGGCTCTGGTGCTGTGGAAGGGCGGCATCCTGGCGGCAGATCAGGTGGGTACGTTCTCCCTGTTTATGAGCTATGCCCAGGATCTGATGGAGCCTGTGCGCTGGCTGGTGGAGGTGCTGAGCCTGCTGGTGCAGGCCCAGGCAAACATCGGCCGTTTCACCGACCTGCTGAATCTGAAGCCCACCGTAACCGATACGGCGGAGGTCATCGAAAAGTACGGCGACTGCTTCCATCCCAAAAAGGAGAACTGGGAGCCCATCCGCGGCGACATCGAATTTGATCACGTGGACTTCAAGTATCCCGATGGCGATGAATACGTGCTGGAGGATTTCAACCTGCGGATCCCCTTTGGCACCAACGTGGCCATCGTGGGCGAGACCGGCGCGGGCAAATCCACCCTCGCCAGTCTGATCTGCCGCTTCTATGAGCCCACCCGGGGACGGATGCTCATCGACGGACGGGACGCCCGGGATCGGTCCCAGCTGTGGCTGCACTCCGCTCTGGGCTACGTGCTCCAGGCGCCCCATCTGTTTTCCGGCACCATTCGGGAGAACCTGGTGTACGGCCGGCCGGACGCCACCGAGGAGGAGATCCAGAGGGCCATCCGCCTGGTGTCGCTGGAGGGCGTCCTGGCCAAACTGGAGAAGGGACTGGACACCGATGTGGGTGAGGGCGGCGACCTGCTCTCCACCGGCGAAAAACAGCTGATCTCCTTTGCGCGGGCGATCCTGGCCGATCCCAAGATCGTGGTGCTGGATGAGGCCACCGCCTCTGTGGACACCCTCACCGAGCAGCGGATCCAGTCCGCCATCGACCAGGTGATCCAAGGCCGGACCTCCATCGTTATCGCCCACCGCCTCTCCACCGTCAAGGACGCGGATATCATTCTGGTGGTCCAGGCGGGCAGGATCGTTGAGCAGGGACGCCATGCGGAACTGCTGGCGCAGAAGGGACATTACTACCAGCTCTGGATGCGGCAATATGAGGACTCTGCCATTTCAAAGGCATGGAGCGATAACGCCGGCACCCAGAGCTGAGACGGAGAAAAATAGCAGAGGGATCCACCCGCTGGGGTGGATCCCTCTTTCTGTATGCAATGCGTTTTCCGAAACTGCCGCAAACAGCCCGGTGGCATGCTGTCAACCGGCCTCGCTTACCGCCTCGGTGAAAAAAGCCAGGACCTGTTCCATAAACGCCGGGTCCAGTTCGCATGAGCGCTGCTTGTCCACGGTCTCGCCGGGTGCGATGGAACCGACGTATTCCGCTGCCGCCGATGAAAGCCATGGCGTGTTGTGTTCATTTCTCCAGTGGGAGTCCACCGTCACGGCGCTGACGTTGGGGTTGGAGAACTCCGATCCGTTTCGCAGCAGGCCGAGTTCGTGGGGGACGAGATCGTCGGAGCTGCTCTCCACCAGCAGCACGTGGGCCTTGCTGTGGTTGATGGACTCGATGGCAGAGATGTCCGCGTCCTTCCCGAAGAGAAAGAGGTTTTCCAGCAGCAAAAAGGGATACTGAGCATCCGCCAGCACGCCCACACGCTGCCGTGCGTGATAGAGCATGACGGACAGAGGGGAGTCGAACCCGCACAGGCACACGGAGCCGCAGACGGGATAGCCGTCCCCGTCCAGCACGGTGGCGGCGGCATACGCGCCGGCGCTGTGGCCGTACAGCACCAGAGGCAGCGTCTCCCCCTGTGCCTGGCGGTAATCCAGGTAGGCGATCAGATCCAGGCGAATCTGCTGCAATCCGATCAGACCTCTTCCGCCGCTGCCGCCCACGCCGGTGGCGTCCCAGGTCACCACAGACCAGCCGTGGTCAATAAAGTACATGATCTCAGCCAGGTGGGAGTCGATCCCTGCGCTGATGCCGTTGATCACCACGATCTCGCCGGAGGCATTGGCCGCCGGATAGCGGCAGGCGCTGAGCACGTGGTCTCCGGAAGGGAAGGAGAACGACTGCCTCGGGTAAGCCTCGTGATCCACCTCGCTGTAGGTGTAGCGGATGGGACTCAGGCCGTCAGTGCGGCGGAACAGCACCCGGAACATCACGGCGGAGAGCAGCATGGAGCTCAGAGAGTATATCAGTAATACGGTCAAGAGGATCCTCAACCCCTTCCGGAACGATAATCCGCGCCGGGTGTCGGAGCCCTTATTATGAAGGATCGGCATCGGTCTCACATCCTCTCCGGCGCATGACCAGTATCCCCGTCTGTGCGCCAAAATATACCGTTCCGCCTGATCCGGCGGATAAAGCAAACGCGTGACGCCGCTAAAGCGGCGTCACGCGTCGATGCGTGGGAAAGATTAGAAGCTGCCGGAATAGGAAGCTGCAGCGCCGCCGGCTACGATAGCCATGATGATGACGTACACCGTGACGATAATGCCCAGGATGATACCAACCAGGCTGAGGATGTAGCCGACCTTAGCCGCGCCGGTCAGGGTGCCGCCGGCCTGGATGTACTTCTTGCCCTTGCTTCTGCCAATGGCACCGAGAATGATGCCGACAATAGAGCTGAACACGATGCTCAGGATGCCGAATACCAGCAGATTGGGTTGATTGTTCTGTTCCATGGATTTCCCTCCCTCAAAATCTTTCCGCAAAGGGACGGCCAAATGATCCGCCCCCTGCGATTCTATTACCATTATAACAATGTAATTCGCTAAATGCAAGTATTAATCGGAAAAAGCAGGGGATCCATCCAACTGCTGCACGAATCCCACGATGGTCTCGTCGTATTTCTCCGTGTTGTTGATGCGGATCCGGGAGTGGGCCCCCCGGTCGAACCAGACCAGCTGTTTGGGGGCGGTGCAATTCTCGTACAGCAGTTCCGCCTGATCCGGCGTGGAGAACTGGTCCTCCCGGCTGTGCAGGAACAAAATGGGCTTTTTCAGCTTTCCAATGCGCCGCAGAGGCCCATCCGTCACTACGTTTGCGCCGGAGAAGAGCCGGATCATCAGCATGGTCTCCTGCACAATGGGGAACCGGGGTTTTTTAGGCCGGTCCACCTTCATGTGGTTGACAAAGGACTCGTAGAAGTTCACGTACATGCCCTCGGCGCTCATGCCCGCCACATAATCCGGGCAATCCTTGTCTGCGGCGGCAAACAGGGCGGTGGACGCGCCGATGCAGATGCCGTGCAGCATCACCTTTTTGTTGCCCAGCTCGTCGTGGAGCAGTTCACACCAGCGCAGGATGTCCCGGTACTCCTTATAGCCCAGGCACGACACCCTGCCCTCAGACAGGCCGTGGGCGCGGTTGTCGATGACCAGTACGTTGCATCCCGCCTGGCGGAAGGGCTCGGCAAAGTAATAGGAGTAGAGCAGGCACTCCGTGCGGCCGGCGATGATGATGGCAGCCTTGTCACCGCCAAAATCAAAGTACTCGCCCACCAGATGCAGATTATCGCTGGTGACGCTGACGTCTCGCTTGCAGTCCTTCCACTTCTCGCCCCACACAAGGCCGATGTTGAACATGCGGACGTATTCCTCGTCGTCGGGGAAGCTGCACTTCCTGCCGAATTTCGACTGATTCGTCCGCACCAGCAGCACGGTGTAGATCACTCCGGCTATCAGCAGCGTGGGAAGCAGGATCAGAAAGAAGAATACACTGATGGCAATTTTCAACCAAAGCATACGTACCTCACATGATCCCAATCACCCAGTGATAGATCTCCTGACCGCCGCCGACAAACTGGACCTCCAGCAGCGGGAAAGCGGACGAAATAACCTCAGCCAGCTCCTCCTCATAGGATTCGGGGATCCCCTTGCCCCGGAAGATGACGCAGGTCTCCCGGTCCTCCATATCCTCCACCATGGCCATGGAGTCCACGATGGCGGATTTCCAGTCGCCGGAGACGCACACCAGCTGCCCATTGTTCAGGACGATCTCCTCGCCCTTTTTACAGCTGATCTCATGGTAGGCGTAATCCCGGGATGCGGTGGTCTGGCACAGGGTGACAACACCGTCAATGCCCCTGCGCATCTGGGTGATGCGCAGCGCGGTATCCTCGCTGTCCCGCATATCCATGGCGATGGCAAAATACCCGTCGGCATAGCTGGCAGAGGGGAGCACGGTGACGTTTTTGCCTTTGACAAGCCCTGCCGCCTGCTCCGCGGCCAGGATCACGTTTTTGTTGTTGGGCAGCACCACGATGGCGTCTGCGTCGATCTGCTCAAAGGCGGATACGAACTCCTGGGAGGAGGTGTTCATGGTGGCGCCGCCGTCGATGACCACGTCGCACCCCAGATCCGTGAACAGCTCACGCATCCCCTCACCGTTGACCACCGACACCACGGCGAGAGCCTTGTGAGCCGCGGGCTGGGTCAGGCGGTCGTGTTCGTTGTGCTGGACCTGCATGTTGTCCAGCTTGAAGGTGAGAAACTCGCCGTACCGCTGGGCGAGCGTAATAATCCGGGCCGGGGTCTTGGTGTGGATGTGCACCTTGACCCGCTTGCCGTCCTGCACGCAGACAATGGACTCGCCCAGGCCTTTCAGCAACTCGATAAAACGGGGCAGACGGAAGGTCTGGTCGTAGGCGGGGTCCAGCATCAGCTGGAGAATAAATTCCATGCAGTAGCCGTCAATGAACGGGCTGTTCTCGTTGAAAAGATCCAGGTTCAGCGCCGGCTGATGCGGATCTGCCGCCGGCGCGGCATCCACGCCGGGATCGATGGTCTCGCCGCGGAGATACCGGAGCATACCGTCAAAGATCAGGATAAAGCCGGCAGCACCGCTGTCCACAACGCCGGCCTCCTTCAGCACGGAGAGCATCTCCGGCGTCAGGGCAAGGGTCTTGCGCATCTCAGCCACGTACATGGACAGCAGCGCGTCCACCCCGGTGGTGCGGCTGATCTGGGTGCGGATATGCTCAATACCCTCCCGCGCCACGGACAGGATCGTGCCCTCCACCGGCTGGATCACGGCCTGGTAGGCCGTGCGGTAGCCCCGGATCAGTCCGTTGCGCAGTTCGCCCGGCCCGATCAGACTGCAGCGGGAGAGCTCCGTGCAGAAACCGTTGAAAAACTGGGAGAGGATCACGCCGGAATTGCCCCTGGCGCCCAGAAGCATCCCGTCACTGAGGGATTTGAGGAACTGTCCTGCTTCCGCGGACGGGCGGGCGCACTGCAGCCCGTACTGCAGCGTCATGCGCATGTTGGTTCCGGTGTCACCGTCAGCCACCGGAAACACGTTCAGGCGGTTGATCTCCTCCTCGTCGCGCTGCAGGTTGGCAAGTCCGTTGCGCAGCATCTGCTCAAGGTGGATACCGTTAATTCTTCTGATTGCCATATTCTTTCCATCACTTCCTGGAGATATTTGTCCGGTGTTACTTCTTTTCCTCCCGGCCCATGTCCATCACCTTTTTGGGCAAGAGCCAAGACAGCAGGAAGGACACCAGAATAGCTGCGGCGCAGATGGGGGTCAGATAGCGAATGGCGTCGGAATGCTGACCCTCGGTACCTTTCAGGGCGGTGAGCACAACGCCTGCACCGATGCCGGTGGCGACGCCGGCAAACAGACCCTGCACGGCAAAATACATGGCCGCATGGGATACGCCGCTGCGCTGCTCTTCCTCCGCAGCGAACTGGGAGGGCAGCGAATACGCCACGGCGAACATGGCGCCGATGGCGAAGGAGCTGATGAGTCCGGCCACGATGGAAAGCGCGGTCTTCATCCCGCCCTGGGGCAGGAAGGAGACGCCGAACATGGACATCATACCCACAATGTAGGTGATAAGGATGTAGCGGTAGGCAAACCCAAAGCCACGCCTGCGCAGGATCTTGTCATACAGCATCAGCGTAAAGGGCACCGGCGCAAAGGCGGCGACCATGACGAAGATCATGCTCATGCCCACGTGGGAGAAATACTCATTGATGCCGCCCAAAAACAGCTGTACGCCGAAGGTCATGAAGGCGTAGACGCACATCCACAGGATGAACGGCTTATCCCGGAAGGTATAGGCCAAAGACTTGGTCAGGCTCAGCCGGGGCATTTTCTCGGACGCCTGCTTGCTGCGCAGATCCGGCTCCTTGATCATGAAGAGGGGGATCAGCATGGTGAGGGCGATGGGCAGAACGATCAGGGCGACCTTGGTGATATTCATACTATTGAGCAGCATGCGCACCACCACGTAGCCCAGGATAAAGTAGAAGATGTCGAATACGGATTTGGCGTTGGAGAGCAGGTTGCGCTCGTGCTCCGTCTCCACGATCTCGGTAAAGGTGGCGTAGTAGTTCACCATGGTCAGGGTGTAGAAGCTGTAGAAGATGCACAGCACCACGCCGTAGTACACGGTGTTGAGGATCGTCGCGCCGGAGGGGTTGGGGATGATGAGAAAGGCCGCGTAGGCCAGGACCAGGGGAATGAGGCCGATGAGCAGCGCCGGGCGGCGGCGGCCGAAGCGGGTGCGCAGGCCGTCGGTAAAGGCGGCCATGGGGATGTCAATGACGCCGTCGATGATTTTGGCGATCAGGGCGAACACCGCCCACACGCCGGCCACGACCAGATCGCGCTGGGCAAAGGTCTGGAACGGCACATCCTTTGCGGCGAAGCCGCCCACCAGCAGCGCGCTGCAGAGATAGGAGCCCATCATCAGGTTCAGCATGTTGATGCCCAGGCCGGATGCGGCGTAGAGAATGATTTTTCCTCTACCGGTGATCTTTTTCATGTCGATCCTCCTTAACCGTTGTTGTTCAAAGCCTTATCCAGGATTGCCCGCTCCTCCGACAGGTCGGCGGAGATGGGCTTGCCCACGTAATAGGCGGCCATCAGGCCGGGACCGATATTGATGCCGCAGGAGGGAAACACGTCCTTGATGTAGATCTCTTTGGGATGGAAGCGCTCCTGGATCATGCGCTGGAACTCCACCGCCTGGGGATACCGGCTGGTCTGGGCAATGAAGATGATCTGCTCGGCCGGATTCTCAATGGTCTGGGCGATGTACTCCAGCAGGGCGGCGTAGGCAGCCTTGGCTCCCTTGGCCTTGCCGATAACGGTGGTCATGCCGTTATAGTCGAACTCACCGATGGGCTTGACACCTGCCAGTGTGCCCAGAAAGGCCTTGGCGTGGGTCAGACGGCCCTGCTTTGCCACATAGGACAGATCGTCCAGCCAGCCGGCCTGGTGGAAGCGGTTTTTGTTGGCCTCCAGGTACGCGGCCACCTCCTCCATGCTCTTGCCCTCGTCGCGCAGGATGGAGGCGTAAACCGCCATCAGTCCAAAGCCGGGGCCGAAGCGGAGGGAGTCCACGCAGGTGATTTTGGCGTCGGGATACTTCTCCAGAACCAGCTTCTTTGCCGAGCAGGCGAAGCTGTAGGTGCCGCTGATGCCGCTGGAGATGGTCATCACCAGCAGCTCCGTGCCGTCGGCTACGATCTGCTCGTAGGCGTTGGCAAATTCCTGCACGTTGGCTGGCGCTGTGGAGTAGCCTGCCGGGTTTTTCTTCAGCGCGGCGTAGAATTCCTCCCGGGTGTACTTTTCCCATTTCAGAATCGACGGAATCTCCGTCTTGTCGGGAAGTGTGATATGGCCGGGGATAACCCGGATGTCGTACTTCTGCTGAAAATCCTCACCGAGGTCACAGGTCGCGTCCGCAAGAATGACAAATTTCTTCACAGTTTCTTCCTCCGTTTTCATCTTTTTTGAAAGTCGGGTCAACCGACGTACTGACTTACAAAAGCAAACAGCGCTTCCCGGCAGGCCTCTCCGCCCGCCATAAAGGAAACGGTGTGTCCGCCGCCCTCAACGGTATACAGCTCCTTGTCCGAGGCGCAGGACTCATAGTTGGCCACGCCCTGCCGGTAGGGGACGGTCATATCCGCTGTCCCGTGCAGGAAAAAGCAGGGGATGGTCGTCCGGGACAGCGAGTCCGACACCGATGTTTTGATGTCTGTCTTCAGCCGCCATTTCGCCAGCAGGCGGATCACCGGCATAACAGTCCAGGGGGGGACGCCTCGTTTTTTTCCGTCCCAGGCGATCTGATCGTAGGGAGAGGTGAAGCCGCAGTCATCCACGATCACCTTCACCACCGCCGGGTCCAGCCGGTCCGAGGCCAGGGCGGCTGTGGTGCCGCCCATGGAGACGCCGTAGATGACGATCTGCTCTGTGCCCGTCTCCCGCCGGACCCATTCCACCCAGTCCAGCAGGTCGAACTGCTCGTACATGCCCAACGTGGTCTGCGTGCCGCCGCTCCTCCCATGGGCGCGCTGCTGGATGAGCAGCAGATTGTATCCCTCCCGGCGGAACGCCATGGCCTGCACGGCGCAGCAGGACAGATAGTCGGCCCGGTAGCCGTGCAGAAAGAGGGCGGTTTTCACCGAGCCGCAGTCCACATAGGTCCCGCAGAGCCGCAGCCCGTCCCGGGAGGTGACAGATACAGTCCGCCCGCCCGTGGCCAGCAGTTCATCCCGGCTGGCGGCGATTTGTTCCCCAAAAGGGGTGCCGGCACCCTGGGAGAGATTGAGGGAGCGCTCCGGTTTGCGGGCAAAGATATGGTGATATGCCACCACGGCGGGTGCGGCAAAAAAGAAAACGTACAGCCCGGCGGCAATCAAAAGGATCCACAATACATGCATATGCGATCTCCGAACAGACTCAGATTTCCTCCGGCGCCAGGAGCGTCGTTTTTATCAAATCGGTTGTGAACAGGTGGGCGGAGCCGGCGTGCTCTCCGCTGACCGACAGGATCCGCTCCGAACCGCCGGGAAGACGGAACGTGCGGGCCTCTGCCTTCGTCGTGTCCACCCGCAGCGGGTGGAAGGAGCCCCTGCCTGTGCGCTTATAGACCGCCTCTTTCCGGGTCCAGCAGGTCAAAAAGCCCATGTCGGTGGGCGGGTAGAGCTGCTTCTCACCGCTTGTCAGCCAGCTGTCGTAAAGCTGCTGCACGCCTCCGTCCGGAAACCGCCGGCCCATGTCGCTCAGCGCCTCCAGATCCACGCCCACCGGCGCGTTGGAGACGGCGACAGCGGCCACGTCGTTGGTGTGGGACAGGGAGAAAAACATCTTGTCGCACGTCCACTGGCCGGAATGGGTCTTCCGAAACTTCAGGCGTTCCGGGTCCAGAGCAAGGCTTCTGCGCCCGGCAAAGAGCAGCAGCTGCCAGGCGGCATACCTGGCCGCACGCAGGCCGTCGTGGCTGCAGGCGCGGATCTCCGCATCCCGCTGAGGGGGATAGAGCGGCTCCCCGGGGCACGGCTGTACGATATCCGTCAGATAGATATCGCAGATCGGCCGTGCCAGCCAGCGGCGGCGGACGCTTTCCGTCTGCTCGCTGCGCTTCTCTCCGAAAACACACTCGTTGGCAAAATGCTCGCAGTTGTTGTGGAGCAGGTTGTATCCGGTCTCACCCAGGCGGGCGCGGGCATTGGCGACGATCTGCCTGTCGCTGAACTTCTGACGCCGCTCCCGGAGGTCATATTCCGCCACTTCGGGGATTACGCCGCAGGAAAACACGTCGACGTCCACAGCGCACACCACAAATCGATGGGGGTGATTCTGGTATTCCGGCACCGGCGGGAGCCCAAAGGCGATGACCTCGTCCTCCGAGACGAAGATGCCGTAGTGATACACCGAGCCCAGACGGACGCGGATCATATCACCGCTCCGGCATTCCGCGCAGCGCCATTTCATGCCAGCTTCTTCTCAATATAGTCCACCACGTCGCCCAGGGTGGCGAAGTCGGCGGCGCCCACATTGTCGTCAAAGCGGATGCCGAACTTCTCCTCGATGGCGATGACCATGTAGAGCATGCTCACCGACGAAAAGCCCAGATCGGCCATCAGCCGGGACTGCTCGCTGCAGTTGGCCAGCGCCGCCGTATTGCGGTCGTCGGCGGCCAGCAGGATGTCCCGCAGGCCCTCAATAATCTCAGATCTTGTCATTGACATTTTTTATATCTCACAATCTTCATGGCAGGGGTACGGGCAAAGTCCGAATCCCTGACGGTGATTTTACTGACCTGCTGATAGGTGGGAAGGGCGGCGTTGACCTGCTCCAGCTGGGCGATGATAGCCGCCTTGCGCTCCTCCGGGCTCAGGTCGGTGAGTTGGGTCGCCCGGGGCACCACCTCCAGCGCCAGGATGTGCGCGCCGAAATCATTCACGTCCTCAAATACCTGGGAGTCCTGCACGCATTCCAACTCGTTAAAATGGGCTTCCAGCTCGGCAGGGGAGATGTTCTCACCGCTGGGCAGCACGATGATCTCCTTGATCCGGCCGGTGATATACAGATAGCGGTCCTCATCGAAACGCACCAGGTCGCCGGTCTTGAACCAGCCGTCCTCATAGGCGCCGGGATCATCTGCCCCCACATAGCCGGTCATCATGTTCTTGCCCTTGAGCCACAGCTCACCGTTTTCCACCCGCAGCTCCTGGTTGGGATAGGGAATGCCCACAGAGGCGGGCTTTTTCAAGCTCTCCGGATTGCCGGAGACCAGGTTGGCGGACTCCGTCAGCCCGTAGCCGGGGCAGAGGGTGATGCCCATTTTGTCATATTCCCCCACCAGATAGGGGGAGACGGCGGCGGCGCCGCAGATGATGTATTTGAGGTCCTGTCCCAGCATATTGCGCCCGAACTTCCTGGAAAGTGTCAGCGCCATCTCTGCCAGAGCGGGCACCATCACCAGAATGGTGGGCCGGAACACGGCGATATCCCGGAACATATCCTTGTTGTTGCGGCAGATGAACAGCGTGCTGCCGGTATACAGCGAGGTCATCAGGTTGCGGATCAGGCCGAACACGTGGGACAGGGGCAGGATCAGCAGATACCGCTGTGAGAACACGTCCCGGTAGCCGTAGCAGCCGTTGACGGTTCCCTGCATCACCGCCCGGTGGGACAGCAGCGCGCCCTTGCTGCGCCCGGTAGTGCCGCCGGTAAAGACGATGCAGCAGGGCGTTTCGCCGTCGCAGTCGGTCATGGGGGTCTTTTCCTCACACAGGGTATCCGCCGGGATCAGACGCAGGCCGGGTATTTTCTGCTCCGCCAGGGCGACGCGGTCGGCAAAGTCCGGCTGATATACCAGTGTGGATACGCCGTACATCATGCAGCAGCCGAAAACGGACGCTGCGTCCAGCTGAGCGGGAAAGATCACAGCCGTGCGCCCGGAGGTCACCGTGGCCAGATAGGCTTTGACAAAGTCATAGGAGTTGGCGGCAAACAGGGCGACGCAGGAGCCGGGCTCACTGGCCGACAGCACCGTGCGAAAGCGCGCGGCGTCATCCTCCAGCCGGGCAAAGGTGTATGAATTGTCGCCATCGATGATGGCGGTTGCCTCCGGGAATTCCGCCAGACAGCTGCGCCACATCTCGGGGACGGTTTCCATCTCACGGATCCGCGCGAACTGCGCCGGATCGGTATACTTCGCGAATAATTCTCTTGTCTGCGTAACCATGGTATTCTCCTTGCTTATCTGGTGCTTTCCACCAGTTTTTTCAATTCTTCTTCTTTGCGCTGCAGCTGGGCGGCGACCTCCTCGATCTGGGACATGGTGGGACGGGGGCCGTACCGGGCCACAACGTCCACGCGCTCGCCGACCGCGATACGCAACCGGTTGTAGAAATGGGCGCCCCGCTTCATGTAAATGGGGATGATGGGGGCGCTGCCCTGGAGCGCCATCAGCACCATGCCGGACTTGAAAGCGTCCATTTTTCCGTCGGAAAGGCTGATGTGCCCCTCCGGAAACATGGAGATCAGGGATCCTGCCTTGATCTCCCCGGCGATCTGGCGCAGCGTGCTCAAGGCGAAGTTTTCCCTGTCCACGGGGATACACAGGAACCGGCGGAAGAACCATCCGCCCTTGCTGTTGTAGATCTCCTTGCTGCACACGAAGCGGTGCCGGCGGTACCAGACGGCGAACATCACGTAGATCGGGTCGAAAAACCGCTCATGATTGGCGATGAGAATGGCGCCGCCCCGGATCTTCCTGCGGGCCTCCGGGGACTCGTACACCCACTTGGGCCGGAACCAGAGCAGCCCCGGCAGGGCGGACGTCACCTTGACAAAGTCATAGAACAGGTATTTGAAAGAGAAGAGGGGGTTACTTGCTTTTTTCATAGAGCAGCTTCTCCAATTCGATGATGCGCTGGCGGAGACTCTCGGAGACGATGCGCAGGTCATCCTTCTGACTGCGCGATTCGTCGGAATAATCCCGGACGTCAATGGGCGTGCCGATCAGCACGTGGGCTCGCCTGCGCCGAAAGTAGGACCCATCGGTGACCACCGGGATCACCGGCACGCCTGTGGTAAGCGCCAGATAGGCGGCGCTGACCTTGAACGGCAGCGGCCGTTCCTCCCCGGGGCGGGGCAAGCGGCTCTCGGGAAAGATCCCCACCACGCCGCCGCGCTCCAGAATCTCCTGGGACCGGGCAACAAAGCCGAAATCGTAGCCTTCCCGGTCCACGTAGATGCCGCCCAGCCGCGGCAGGAGCCAGCCCAGGAACTTCTTTCGGAACAGCAGCTCCGCCATCTGAAAGCGGACGGTCCGGGAGAAAAAGACGAACAGGTACACGGCGTAATCAAAGACCGAGGTGTGGTTTGATATGATTATGGCAGGGCCTTTGATCCGCCTGCCCTGAACCGAGCGGTCCTCGTAATAGATCCGGGTGCGGAAGCAGACCCACTGGGCGAGCCAGCCCGTGATCTTGACGAAACCGTTCCAGAAGTGGATGGAAGCTCTGCTTCTCAACGCGCCAGATCCTTTCTGATGAAGTCGGCAAACTGCCGCGCGGTGTGCAATCCCGCCTCCCCGTCGGTGGGGAAGTCGATGCAGAACTCCTCCTGCATCCGGGATATCATGGCAAAATAGTCCAGACTCGTGCCGCCCTCATCCTGGAAGAAGTCGGCGTCTGCGGCGATCTGGGAGACGTCCTTGTCCAGCGCGGCGGCAAAAAATGTAATCACCCGCTGTAAAAGTTCATCCCGTACCGCCTCTTCCCGCCGCGCCGCCGGGTCCAGAAGGGGCAGCCTGCGCGCCTCGTAATCGCGAGTCAGCCGCAGGCGGTTGAGCTTGAATTCGTTGCCCTGCATCAGCGGTCCGGCCACAAAGGCCACCCGGCGGATCTCGCCGGACAGTCCTGCCGCCGCGATCAGCGCTTTTACCCGGGAGGTGATCTCCTCCAGCTTCTGCCCGGAGGTGAAGGGATGGACCGCCACCAGCAGAACGGGGGTGGTCTCACCGCCCTGTTTTGCGCCGATCAGACACACGCCTTCCGCTCCGTCGGGACGCAGCATGGGCTCCAGCAGGTTGGGGTTCAGGTTTTCGCCGCTGGCCGAGATGATCAGATCGTCCCGGCGGCCCAGGATCTGATAGTGCCCGCCGTCACAGCGGACCAGATCGTGGGTGTTGAACCAGCCGCCCCGGTCCGTCCTGACGCCGTCGGAGATCACGTATCTGGCCAGCACGCGCCCCCGGATCAGCAGCTCGCCGTTTTCGTTGACGGCGTACTCGGCGTTGGACATGGGACCGCCCACAAAGCCGGCGAGGAGATACTTTTTCCTGGTTGACAGCTCCACGGAGGTGATGCCCACTTCTGTCATGCCGTAGCCGTTGGCCAGGCGATAGCCAATGCCGTTGAAAAACGCCAGCGTGTCACTGCGGATCGCGCTGCCGCCGGTGATCATAAAACGAATGCTCTCGCCGAACAGATTGTCCCGCACCTCGCGGAACGCCACGCGGGAGAACAGGGCGCCCAGCCAGCCGGGCAGCCTTTTCCACAGGGCCATGGCGCGGTCAAACCGGCGCTGGGTAGCCTCACCCCTGCCCCGGATGGTTTTCAGTGCCTGGGCGTGGACCGTCTCCCAGAACAGCGGCACGGCAAAAATGTGGGTCACGTGGTGGCGGCGAATGGTGCCCAGGATCGTCTGGGGGGACATATCCGCAAGATGTACGAACGTCCGTGAGAAAAAGGCGAACCAAATGTAAACGGCGATGAGTCCGAAGACGTGATAGAAGGGAAGAAAGGTCAGCAGCTTGAGCCGGTGATCACAGTGGCGTTTGATGGCCCGGCATTTGCGGATGATGTCGTAGCTGTCCCGGATCTGATAATAGAACTCCTCGCCCGTATAGGCGCAAACCTTCACGTGGCGGGAGGTGCCGGAGGACATCACCAGCAGCTCCGAACCGAAGCGGTCCGGCAGGGGGATGGCCGCCTCACCGCTGAGCTGCGAGGGAGACACCGTCAGAACGGAAAATGTCTTCGTCGCGGAGATCACGGCCCGGCATTGGCAGGCGGACACGGCCTCGTTCAGCAGCTCGTCCGGCAGGCGCAGGTTCATCAGCAGCGGGCGGAACCCCGCCGCCAGAATAGCCCAGAAGGTCTCGATCCACTCCAGGCTGTTGTCCATATACAGGCCCACCACGGTGTCCGGTTCCAGATGACCCAGGACGGTTTTCATTGCGGCGGCCTTTTCCAGGATATGCGCCTTTGCCTCACCGTAAGTGGTGGAATGGATCCGGTAGCCCTGGCTGCGCTCGTACATCGCGTTGTTTTCTTCCCGAAACATCAGCGTGAAAAGAGAGCGGAAATCCCGCTCCATGGCGCCGAAGGCGTCCAGCTTCGCCTTTACGAATCTGTTGATGGTTTTTTCGTTTCCGATGCCGTAATCTGCCATGTTCTCCCTCAAAAGTGCGCGTGCCGTATGGTGCCGTATTTTCCAGTGCGCATAACGCACGCACTATATATAATTCGACAAATATTTTATCATAGCCGCCCTTTATTTACAACAGGAAAATATGCGCAGACAATGCGGGGAAATGCCGGTCATCCGGCCCTGAAACAAAGAAAAACCGGCCCGCTCTCCCCCTTGTGCATGGGGGAAGCGGGCCAGGTCAATTTTGAGAGGGATCACATACCGTCCGTTTCGGCAAACGTGACGCCGCAGGGCACATCACGTTCCGCGCAGCGGAACACATCGTTCAAAAAAGCGCCTTTTGTCTGTGGACAAAAGGCGCTTTTTTGATGGTGGAGACTGCTGGACTCGAACCAGTGACCTCCTGCGTGTGAAGCAGGCGCTCTAACCAGCTGAGCTAAGCCTCCGTATGACGGGACGCACGGCTGCACGCCCCGGAGTGGTGACCCGTACGGGATTCGAACCCATGTTACAGCCGTGAAAGGGCCGTGTCTTAACCACTTGACCAACGGGCCGTATTTGTTTTTCCCCGAGGGGGTACCGGTGAGATGGCGGGCATCTCACCGGTAGATGGTAGCGGCACCTGGATTTGAACCGGGGACACTGCGGGTATGAACCGCATGCTCTAGCCAACTGAGCTATGCCGCCATGCCGTGACAGGGCAAGTGTTAATATACCACAGGCTTGTCTGCATTGTCAAGATGTTTTTGCCCCGTGACGCCAACTTTTTTTCGTGATTTCCATGCTCCGGAGCCGCAGAAAAGCCTGTCGGAAGCCGTCGCAAAGTTGGGGGTGTACAAATCGGGGAAAGTGTGGTATACTTTGTGCAAAGTGCAGAATTATAGCACGATTTTTTGTGTGTTTCGTGGCCTCGCGGGGGCTGCGATCCGATAGAGGGAGGACGACCTCCCGATCACACGGCGGTCGGGCGATGGTCTGGCAGACGGCGGCGAAGCAGGGCCGCGCGGATGCGGACGCGCCCTTTCTTTTGTTGCGCCCATTTTCGGAAGCGGCGGTTTCCGCCGGGTGAAAACCCTGTGAATATAAAGGAGAAACTATGGCAGAAAAACTGAAAATCATCCCCCTTGGCGGTCTCAACGAGATCGGCAAGAACATGACCGCCTATGAGTACGGCGGCGAAATCATCGTGGTGGACTGCGGCATGGCCTTTCCCGGCGACGACATGTACGGCATCGACTGCGTGATCCCCGACGTGACGTATCTGGTGAAGAACAAGGCCCGCCTGCGTGGACTGTTCGTCACCCATGGCCACGAGGACCATATCGGCGGCATCCCCTATGTGCTGAAGCAGGTCAATATGCCCATCTACTGCACCCGGCTCACAGCCGGTCTTATCAAGGGCAAGCTGCAGGAGCACGGCCTGGTGAGTTCCACCAGGCTCATCACCGTGGAATCGGGCATGACCATCCGGGCCGGCAAGTTCCAGGTGGAGTTCCTCCACGTGAACCACTCCATCCCCGATTCGGTGGCCTTTGCCATCCACACCCGGATGGGCACTATCGTCCACACCGGCGACTTCAAGATCGACTCCACCCCCATCGATGGCGACGTCATCGATCTGGCCCGCTTCGGTGAGCTGGGCAAGGAGGGCGTGCTGGCTCTGCTGGCCGACTCCACCAACGTGGAAAAACCCGGCTACACCATGAGCGAGAGCGTGGTGGGCAACACCTTCAAGCGCCAGTTTACCGGCTGCGAAAGGCGCATCATCGTCACCACCTTTGCCAGCAACGTCCACCGCATCCAGCAGGTGCTGGACGCTGCTGCGGCCTGCGGGCGGAAGGTGGCTGTCACCGGCCGGTCCATGGAAAACATCATGAAGGTGGCCACGGACCTGGGCTATATCAAGCTGCCCAAAAATACCCTGATGGATCTGAACCGGATCAAGAGCCTGCCCCTGAAGGAGCAGGTCATCGTCACCACCGGCTCCCAGGGCGAGGAGATGAGCGCCCTGTTCCGCATGGCCTTCTCCACCCACAAGCAGGTGGAGGTGGGGCCCGGCGACAAGGTCATCATCTCCGCCAGCGCCATTCCCGGCAACGAGGTGACGGTGGGACGCGTGGTCAACGAGCTGTTCCGCAAGGGCGTGGACGTGGTCTACGACAAGGCGGACTTGCTCCACGTGTCCGGCCACGCCTGCCAGGAGGAGTTGAAGATCATCCACGCCCTGACCCGGCCCCGGTTCTTTATCCCCGTACACGGCGAGCAGCGGATGCTGCAGCTTCACAAGAAGCTGGCCCGGTCCATGGGTATGGACCCCAACAACATCTGCATTGCGGAGAACGGCTCCGTTATCGAACTGACCACCAAGCACATGAAGTGCGAGACCTCCGTGCCCGCCGGAGAGGTGTTCGTGGACGGCAGCGGCGTGGGCGATGTGGGCGCCGTGGTGCTCAACGACCGCCGCCTGCTTGCCGACGAGGGCATGGTGGTGGTGGTGCTGACCATGTCCAGCCACGACCACCAGCTGCTGTGCCCGCCCGAGATCGTCACCCGGGGCTTTGTGTACGTGAAGGAGTCGGAGAACCTGCTCCAGGAGCTGCGCTACGTGGCCATGGACGCGGTGGACCACATGTCCGCCAAGCGCCGCCGGGACGAGGGCGACGTCAGCAAGACCGTCCGCTCCGCCGTCAGCAGCTACCTCTACAAAAACACCAAGCGCAGCCCCATGGTGATCCCCATGGTGGTAAATCTCTGATGATGATCGATTCGATCATCATCAGAGACCATACGCGCCGACGGCGCGTATGGATGATCTAAATAAACCGGGAGGGGATACCAATCCCCTCCCGGACCCACCCCACGCAGAGCTGGTACCGACTGCGCCGCTTCAGACGGCGCGATCCATGTAAAGAGAGAAACCAAAGAGAGAAAGAAGTCTTTTCATGCTGGTTAATTACCATACCCACACCTGGCGCTGCAACCACGCCGAGCCGGACGAGCGGGCCTATATCGAGTCCGCCATCGCCAACGGCGTCAAGGTGCTGGGTTTTTCCGACCACACCCCCTATCCCTTTCCGGAAGGCCACACCTCCTGGTTCCGCATGTCGGTGGAGGAGGCGCCCCGGTATTTCCGGCTGATCCGCAAGCTGCGGGATGAGTACGCGGACCGGATCGAGATCCACGTGGGCGTGGAGGCGGAGTATTACCCGGCCCTGTTCCCCGCCATGCTGGAAGTGCTGCGTGAGAACGGGTGCGAGTATATGCTGCTGGGGCAGCACTACCTCTTTAACGAGGAGGAGAGCATCTACGCCGCCACGGACACCGACGATCCCGCCCGGCTGATCCAGTACGTGGACCAGACCATCGAGGGCATGGCCACGGGTCTTTTTACCTACCTGGCCCACCCGGACCTCATCCACTTTACCGGCGACGAGGTCACGTACCGCCTCCACATGCGCCGCCTGTGCCGTGCGGCGAAGGAGCTGGACATGCCCCTGGAGATGAATCTCCTGGGCTTCCACGATAATCGCCACTACCCCGCCCGCCGGTTCTGGGAGCTGGCGGGGGAGGAGGGCAACCGCGCCGTACTGGGCTGGGACGCCCACACCGCCGCCTCCTTTGGCTGGAAAGAGCTGGAGGAACGGGGCCGCCGCCTGCTGGCGGATGTTGGCCTTACACCGGAGGAACACCTGCCCCTTCGGAGCATCATGGCAGAGTAAAAACCGACAACGAAAAGCCGCCCGGCCGGGCGGCTTTTTTTGCGTGAGGAGGGAAAAGACGGATTGCGAGGGCCTGCGGCCCTCGCAATGACAAAGCACCAGACCTTTCCCGTCATTCCGAGGGGCGGAGCAACGTGGGAATCCGTAGTATCTCGCTCTATCTGTAACCACATTGTCACCTAAAAGCGCTTGACATAGTCGGTCTAAAGGAGTAGACTACGCTTAAGAAGTCTAACGCGGTAGACCAAAGGAGGGATACGATGGAGAACAAACGACTTTATGAGGGCGAGGCCCGGTTCATGGACATCATCTGGGACAGCGAACCGGTGCCGTCGGGACAGCTTGTGACGCTTTGCAGCGAGAAGCTGGGCTGGAAGAAATCCACCACCTACACCATGATCAAGCGATTGAGCGAGAAGGGCCTGGTGAAGAACGAGAACTCCGTGGTGACGGCGCTGGTGAGCCGGGAGGAGGTGCAGGCGGCGGAGAGCAGCTTCGTGGTGCAGCAGACCTTTGCCGGGTCCCTGCCTAGCTTTTTGGTTTCCTTCCTGGGCGGCAAGACCATCTCCAAAAAGGAAGCGGAAGAGCTGAAAGAGATGATCGACCGGTACAGCGAGTGACCGGCCGGAGGTGGAGAGGAGACGAACATCATGAAAATCATGGAACAGATCTTTCTGACCGTTCTGAACATGAGCGCGGCGGCCAGCGTGGTCATCGCCGTGGTGCTGCTGGCGCGGCTGCTGCTGCGACATGCGCCGAAAAAGTGGTCGTACCTGCTGTGGAGTGTGGTGGCTTTCCGTCTGTGCTGCCCGGTATCCTTCAAAGCGGTGTTCAGCGTGTTCCGTCTGAAACCTTTGCAGGGCGCGGCGACTGCCGCCGCTGCGGATACGGCGGCGAAACAGACCAGCGCCATCACCTACATCCCGCAGATCACAGCACCCTCGACGCCCGTCACACCCTTGACGCCCACGACGCCTCCGACGCCCGTTGCGCCCACGACACCTGTGACGCCGGTGACGCCCGTGACGCCTGCGCCCGACGGGGCGGAGGCCGTCTGGTCGGCGCCGTCGCTGATGACGGTGCTGACGTGGCTGTGGGTGGCGGGCGTGATCGTGATGATCGGCTACAGCATCTACAGCTACGTGAAGATGCGCCGCCTGGTGGGGGACGCGGTCCTCGTCCGGGACAACGTGTATGAGACGGACCGGATCCGCACGCCGTTTATTCTGGGCCTGGTGCGTCCCCGGATCTACATTCCCGCAGGCATGGTGGGGGAGCAGCTGGATTACGTGCTGGCCCACGAGGGGTACCATCTGCGGCGGGGCGACCACGTGGTCAAGACCCTGGCCTTCGCCCTGCTGACGGTTCACTGGTTCAACCCGCTGGTGTGGCTGGCATTCCACCTGATGGGAAAGGATATGGAAATGAGCTGCGATGAAAAGGTGCTGGGCCAGCGGGAGGGCGCCAACAGGGAGTACAGCAATACCCTGCTGTCCTTCGCCGCGCCGGAGCGGTTCCCGGCGGCCACACCCCTGTGTTTCGGCGAGAGCGGCGCAAAAAGCCGCATCAAAAACGCCCTGCGCTGGCGCAGACCCCGGGCGTGGGTGACGGTGTTGGCTGCGGCGCTGTGCCTGGCGGTGCTGGCCGCCTGCGCCGTGAACCCCAAAGCGCCCGAGACCGACCCAAAACCCCCAAAACCCGCTGACGAGCAGACGAACACGAATGAGCAGCCGAGGGACAGTGTATGGAAAGTGACGGTCATAGACCTGGGCAGCGACACTTTCCGCCTGGCGAACGCAGGGCGCACCCCGGGGCTGGATATGACGGTGAAATTGCCGGCAAGCTGGGCCGGGCGCTATTCTTATCAGATCACCGACACCGGGATCGAGTTCTACTGCAAAACGACATATAAAAAAACCTACGACGAGGGATACCATGGAAATCTGTGCGGCATCATGGCGCTGGATGAGGTCATCTCTGCGGAGAATCCCCTTTGGGAGGAAGGCCGCGTACTGGCGGTGTCAACGGCGGACAACTACTCCGTGGTGCTGACCTGCCCGGGTGACGTCCAGTTCACGCCGGAGACCCAGGCGGAATATGAGAGCATGTACGCGGACAGGGACAAGGTGACGTTCACCTTCTCCAACTGGATGGAGATGAACACCTGGACGGAAAACACAGGGGTCGTACTCTTTGACAGGGCGACCAAGGAGCCGGTATTGTTTACCGACGGCGATGCCTCTGCCATCCGTGGGATAGTGGAGAGCAGAATCTATGAAAAGGATCCGCTTTCGTCCCAGAGAGGCGAGGCCGGATCGTTCATGGGAATCCTTGCAGGGGGCAGGGAATATGACCTGTATTATACCGATAACGAAGAGGACGTTTTCATCTGCTGCGGCAAAGATTACGCGCCTGAGCCGCTGTCGCCCGAAGAGAGAGGATATCTGTGGAGCCGGTTCGACAACAGCTTTGTGCGGGTCATTCAGGACGACAAGAACGGGGTCATTCGCCTGGAGAACAACGGATACACGCCGGGACTGGATTTTACGATCCGAATGCCTGAAAGCTGGATCGGCCGCTACGGCGCGGTGGTAACAGGCGGATATGTGGGCGGTCTGGACCGGGGCGTATCACAATATCATAAGACGTATATCGATATTTACAGCACCAGGGTCAACGAAGAGGCGGGAGGGAATTTCCCGCAGGGCGTGCTGTGTACGATCGCGGTGAAGCGTAATCTCGCGGTGCCGTTCAGTGACAGTAAAGTTGTCCTCCGCGTGCTGGAGGAGGCGGAGTATTATACGGTGATGCTGCTGGATCGTCTGGATCGGAAGGATTACAGCGGGTTTGCCGAATATGCGGATATGGCCGGTGATTTGAATAAAATCCAGTTTATCAACGCTAACGAAGCGGTCCCGGACTTTTCGGTGAAGATTACGGACCTGGGCGGAGATACCTTCCGCGTGGAGGACGCCGGGTATACGCCGGGCCTGGACCTGACCGTAAAGCTGCCTGCAAGCTGGGCCCGGCGGTATACCTATCAGATCACAGATAACGAAATCAACTTCTTCTGCGAGGCCACTTATAAGAGATGCAATGGCGTAGATCCTCACGGAAAGCTGTTCGGCATCTGGGTGCGGAACGAGGCCATGTCTCCGGACGATCCCCTTTGGGGCGACAGCCGCGTGCTGGCGGTGGGAGATGGCTACTCCGTGGTGCTGACCTGCCCCGGCGATGTCCAGTTCACCGAGGAGACAGCGGTGGAGTACCAGGCCATGTACGCGGACAAAGACAAGGTGGAGATCACCCTGTCCGATTGGATGCTGGCCAATACCAGGCATTGAACCAATTGGAGTGCTTGAGCTGCGACAGGTATGATTGAGCAGCGGAGATAGAGAGCTTGAGGAGATACCTATGACAGCAATATTTCTCAGGATCCTGAACATGAGCGCGGCGGCCGGCGTGGTCATTGCCGTGGTGCTGGTGGCGCGGCTGCTGCTGCGCCGTGCGCCGAAAAAGTGGTCGTACCTGCTGTGGAGCGTGGCGGCTTTCCGCCTGTGCTGCCCGGTGTCTTTCAAGACGGTGTTCAGTGTGTTCCGGCTGACACCCTTTCGCGAGGCGACGCAGATGGGATCTGCCCCCGTCACGGTGTACGGGCCAGCTGCTGTCGAACCGGCGGTTGTGGTGCCCGTGACGCCTGCATCACCGGTGACACCCGCGGTGCCGGTGGCGCCTGCTGTGCCTGCCCCGGCGGGGCCAGGTCTGCTGACTGTGCTGGCCTGGATGTGGGTACTTGGTATGGCGGTGATGATCGGCTACAGCATATACAGCTATATCAAAATGCGCCGGCTGGTGAGCGACGCGGTCCTCGTCCGGGACAACCTTTATGAGACGGACCACATCCGCACCCCGTTTATCCTGGGGCTGTGGAAGCCCCACATCTATATCCCCGCGCTGCTGCGGGGGAACCGACTGGACTGCGTGCTGGCCCACGAGGAGTATCACCTGCGCCGGGGCGACCACGCGATCAAGCTGTTGGCCTTCGGATTGCTGGCGGTCCACTGGTTCAATCCACTGGCGTGGCTGGCATTTCAACTGATGGGAAAGGACATGGAAATGAGCTGTGATGAAAAAGTGTTGAGTACCCGTGAGGGGAAGAACAAGGACTACAGTGAGGCACTGCTGTCCTTTGCAGCGCCGGTGCGGTTCCCGGCGGCTACGCCGCTGTGCTTCGGCGAGAGCAGCGTCAGGAGCCGCATTGAGAACGCCCTGCGCTGGCGCAAACCCCGGGCGTGGGTGACGGCGCTGGCGGCAATGCTGTGCGTGGTCGTGCTGGCTGCTTGCGCCGCCGATCCTGCGGAGGGAAGACAGTCGGAAGGACAACCGGAACAGCAAACTCAGACGGAACAGCAGCCTGTGACCCAGGACATGCCTGTCAAGCTGGAGGCCCTCGTGAATCGGGATCTGCCGGTCCAAATCACCGATCTGGGCGGCGGCAAATTCCACCTGGAGGACGCCGGCGATACGCCGGGGCTGGACCTGACGGTGACGCTGCCGGCGGACTGGGCGGGACGGTACGGCGTGGAGACGGACGGCCGGCGCCTGCGAATCTACTCCCAGGCGTCCCGTGACGCCATGGGCTTTGGCGGCTGGCTGTGCTGCATCCACGTGGAGCCGGGCTTCTACCCGCTGGATTACGACAATTTCTCCTGGTCGAATGCGCCTGTCCGGGTGCTGGCCGCCACGGAGAATTACACCGTCCTGCTGAACAGCGTCGGCGGCCAGCAGTACACCAAGAAGACGGCGGACGAGTGGCGCGACATGTGGGGTCAGCTGGGGGAGGTCCGGGTGACGCTCTCCAATTGGCTGGCGCAGAACAGCTGGAATGAAACCAACTGGGCGGAGGGTACCGTCACCCTGTACCAGAGGGACATGTCCCCCCACGATCCGGCTCAGGCCAGGAAAATCACCCGGATCATCGTCTGTGATCCGGAGACCTCCCGTACCATACGGGAGATTGTGGAGGGCCGGGAAGGCTGGCCGTACGAGGATGACGCTGAGTGCTTCCGGGTGTCGGACAGGATCGAGGTGGAGATCCTGGTGAACGGGCACCGCTCCTATCTGCTCTCCGGCAGCGGAGAGGGAGAAGGGAACTTCTGGCCCACCTACGGCGCCCTGGATGCCAATCCCCTGACGGCGGAGGAAATGGACTTTATCCACACCGCTTTAAACGACGGACAGTGAGCGAAACATGAAAAACAGCAGCCCCGGCGCTTTTGCGCCGGGGCTGCTGCTATCCGTATGACATGTAGTTGTTGTATTGTAACTGCAATCGTGTTGACTTGACAGGATATGATCGGTATCATGGAACTATGAGAAATCCAACCGTGTGCCAAAGGAGGTTTGTCATGGATCGAGAACGATATCGCAAGCCCCGCCTGTGGGTGACGGCGCTGGCGGCAATGCTGTGCGTGGCCGTGCTGGCTGCCTGCGCCGTGAACCCCGGCGGCGAAAAGGGCAACAAGCACCCCGTGCCGTCCGGCACCATCGTCTACTATACGCAGCTGGATCAGGTCCCCAATTTGTACTATGCCGCGTCCAGTTATAGCCATGCCGACAAGGTCATCAGCGGGCTCATCGACGACTACGACGTGATGACCAGCGATCCCCACGGCAAGTACGTTGTGAACGAGTCGGTATGCAAGGCAATGGAGGTCGTGGAGAACAGCGACGGCTCACATACGGTGACTGTCACGCTGCAGGAGGGACTGACCTACAGCAACGGCGAGCCCATCACCGCTGTGGACTATCTGGTCAGCGCGCTGATCGATTTCTCCCCGGCGGCAAACGAAAACGGCGATTTCACCAGACAACAGGCCGTATACCTGAACAGCCAGAGGGCTCCATACTTTGCGGGCGCTGCGGCATACATGGCGGGGGAAGCCGACACCATTTCCGGCCTGAAGCTCATTGACGACGATACCTACTCCGTCACC
The DNA here is from genome assembly GCA_947168655.1 of uncultured Oscillospiraceae bacterium. Lineage (GTDB taxonomy): Bacteria > Bacillota > Clostridia > Oscillospirales > Oscillospiraceae > Vescimonas. The sequence goes on along the minus strand of CAMVMU010000009.1, from coordinate 7,522 downwards.
ATCCCCGCCGAGGCAGTGGAATTGTATTACGACTGCGCCAACGTGTCCCTGCGGCCCCTCAGCGCAGCTCTGTTCGGGGCCTCTGTCACGGTGGACGGCGACAGGGTCACCCTCACGGGCCTTACGCAGGAGGGTGTGAACGTGGGCAGAACCACCAATGTGGGCCGCGTCTGCGCCGGTCCCTATTTGATCGAAAGCTACGACGAGGCGGCCCAGCGTCTGGTCCTGCGGGTCAACGAACACTACGCGGGGAACTACGAGGGCCAGTTCCCCGGCGTAGAGACCATTGTGGTGGAAAACGCCGATTGGAATCAGGTTTATTACAGGGAGATGCCGGAGGAAGATGTGGGCTATTTCCCCAACGAGTGGTGGTTCGATGCTGACGCGACCCAGCGGTATCAAGTCCATGCGGACGCCGGCTTCATGACCGCCGCCAGCTACGGACGCAACGGCTACGGCTACCTGATCTTCCAGTGCGACATGGGGCCCACCCAGTTCCGGGCGGTCCGTCAGGCCCTCGCCTGCCTCGTCGACCGCCAGGCTTACGCCGAAGCGTTCTGCCAGGGCTACGGCACGCTGGTCCACGGGCCTTACGTCCCCTCCCGCTGGGAATATCAGAAGTACGCCGCCCAGCTGGACAAGGAGCTGGACCCCTACGCCTACGATCCCGCCCGGGCCGTAAAGCTGCTGGAGGAGGACGGCTGGGTGCTCAGCGAGGACGGTTCCCCCTACGTGTCCGGTGTGCGGTACAAGCAGGTGACGCCGGAGGAGGCAGGGGACTATCCCTACAACGTCACCCTGCCGGACGGCAGGATCCTCATGCCGCTGATCATCGACCGCGCCAACTCCGAGAGCGGAGCGGTGTACGATCCATTGGTGCCTTACTTTGACGAGAATCAGGCGATGATCGACGCCGGCATGCAGGTCAATTCCCGTGATCTGCCCTTCAGCACGTTGCTGGACTACCTGTACCGGAACGAGGAGGGTTACGACGAGTGGGCCGGACCCAACACCTACGGCCTCTACGGATTGGCCCAGGCGCTGCAGCCTAAGAACGATTTCTCCCTGGATTTCACCGAGGAGGGCACCCTCTTCCACGACTATGACGAGAATCTGGCACAGCTGTCCCGCCAGATGCTCCAAGCCAAGGACGACGCGACCTATGCCGCACTGTGGAGGGACTTCGTCCTGGCGTGGAACGAGGAACTGCCCATGATCCCCCTCTATCAGAACATCTATTACGATTTCATGGATCCCCACATCAAGGGGTTAACGCCGGACACCTACTGGCCCTTTGAGCGGGCCGTGCTGTACGCCACCGTGGAGGAATGACACAAACAACAAGATGAGGGAGCCCTTGGGGGCTCCCTCATCTTGTTGTCACTTACAGCTCCGGACCGACCGTGTTATGCTCCCGGTACAGCAGGGGCTTGCCCTCCGCGTCCACCAGCAGCGTCAGGCCGCCGGCATAGCCGTCCGCGTGCCAGAGGTACTGCACCTTCGTCTCCAGATCCACCCAGATCTGGGTGCCGCCCATGCCCTGGGTGTAGAGCTTGAAAAAGCGGTCCTCTACCTTTCTCTTTTCCATCCTTGCCATGTTCTCCTCCTGTGAAACGGGCGGCCCGCAGGCCGCCCGTCCGTTTTTATGTGTTACTTCTTATCGCTGAAGAGAGCCTGGGCGCCGGCGGCGAGACCCGCCAGACCCTGCAGCTCGCTGGGGATGATGATCTTTGTGGCCTGACCGTCTGCCACCTTCTGCATGGCCTCCAGAGCCTTCAGCTTGATGACCTGATCGTTGGGGGAGGCCTCGTTCAAAAGCTTCAGAGAGTCGGCAAGAGCCTGCTGCACCTTCATGATGGAGGTGGCCTCAGCCTCGGCGGCCATGATCTTGGCCTGCTTGGCGGCGTCAGCCTTCAGAATGGCGGACTGCTTTTCGCCCTCTGCCACCAGGATCTGGCTCTGCTTCTGGCCCTCGGCCTGCAGGATGGCCTCGCGGCGCTCACGCTCAGCCTTCATCTGCTTCTCCATGGCGTTCTGGATCTCGCGGGGCGGCAGGATGTTCTTCAGCTCCACGCGGTTGACCTTGATGCCCCAGGGGTCGGTGGCCTCATCCAGGATGGAGCGCATCTTGGCGTTGATCACGTCGCGGCTGGTGAGGGACTGGTCCAGCTCCATGTCGCCGATGATGTTACGCAGGGTGGTGGCGGTGAGGTTCTCGATGGCGTTCATGGGGAACTCCACGCCGTAGGTGTACAGCTTGGGGTCGGTGATCTGGAAGTAGATAACGGTGTCGATCTGCATGGTGACGTTATCCTTGGTGATCACGGGCTGGGGATCGAAGTCGGCCACCTGCTCCTTCAGGCTGACCTTCTTCACCACGCGCTCAATGAACGGCAGCTTGAGATGCAGGCCGGTGCCCCATACGGAATGGAAGGCGCCCAGGCGCTCCACCACGTAGGCCTTGGACTGCTGCACCACGTGGATGTTGCTGATGACCACGATCAGGATCAGGATCACCAACGCGGCAATGGCAATGAAGCCGGGCAGATTGTCGGAAATGGCGATAAACATGTTTTTCTCCTCCTTATATGATTTGACTTATCAAATGGATTTCTTTAATAAATTCTTTCCTGTTCCATCAGATTTCCGGGGACTCCGTTTTCGGTTTTTCTACGAAAAGCCGGACGCCCTCCATGCGTACCACACGAACCAGCTCGCCTTCAGAGATGCGGGACTCGTCTGCGCTGCGGGCGGACCAGGTCTTGCCGTCGATGTACACGGCGCCGGTGGGCACGGTGTTGTCAATGGCCTCCGTGACCCGTGCGGTGCCGCCCAGGACCCGGTCTGCGTTGGTGGCCACGCTATCCTTTTTCATGCGGGCCACCAGCGGGCGGGTGATGATCAGAGCGGCAATGGAAACCACGAAGAACAGCACCACCTGCAGCCAGACCGGGCCGCCGAGAACGGCGGTGATGAGACCGGCCACGCTGCCGATCACAAACCAGATAGACACCAGGCCGGCGGTGGCGGCCTCTGCCACGCCAAAGATGATGATGGCGACAATCCAAACCACGGTTTCCGTACCCATTACCAATGTACCAAAGTTCATTGCTCCTCCTCCTTTCAGGATCAGGGCCAGCAGGGCTGCCAGCAGGACAAAACCCGCCAGGATGCCCAGGCCCAGCCATTTGTTTTTCGGGGAGAGATTGGAGAGAAAAGCGGACACTGCCTTGGCGAGATTGCCGGACGGCGCCTTCTCCGCCACCGCAGGCGGCTGCTCCGTCGGCTGTACCGATATGGGGGACTCATCGGCAAACAGATCGCCGATGGGGACCTGAAAGCGGTTGCAGATATAGAGGATCTTCTCCATCTCCGGGTAACCCCGGGAGGACTCCCATTTGCTCACCGCCTGACGGGACACATTCAGTTCCTCGGCGAATTGCTCCTGGGTCAGCCCGTTGCTGCGGCGCACCTCCTGCAGACGCTCACCAAATGACATGCTTGCGTTTCCTCCGTTTCTCGATGACTAAAGTATAGCAATCTCTGTACAAAAGACCACCAACTTGAAATTGCGCCGGCGTTTTTTTCGACATTTTTCGCGCAACTTGAAGTTGCAGGCAGTATCATCCTCTGTGTTTCCTATTATACACGACCTGCCGCCCGGTTTCCACCCCTATTTTTGTACCTTGCGCTTTTTGAAAAACATGACTATACTACACTTAGAATGATACCATCTGAAGGAGAAGCGTATGAACACCTATCTGATCCCCTGCCTGCTGGGGCTGGAAAAGCTGGTGGGCGATGAGGTCCGCCGCCTGGGCCTGCAGGACGTGCAGGTGGAGAACGGCCGCGTCCTCTGCCGGGGTACCGGCGCCGACTGTGCCCGGCTGAACGTCAATCTGCGCTGCGGCGCCAGAGTGATGCTGGTGCTTGGGCAGTTCACCGCCCGCACCTTTGAGGAGCTGTTTCAGGGTACCCGGGCCATCCCCTGGGAGGACTATTTGCCCCGTGACGCAGCCTTCCCCGTGAAGGGCTACTCCATCTCCTCTCAGCTCTACGCCGTGTCCTCCTGTCAGGCCATCATCAAGAAGGCCGTGGTGGAGCGGATGAAGGCCCGCTATCACATGGAGCAGTTTCCGGAGACCGGGGCGAAATATCAGATCCGCTTCTCCCTCCAGAAGGACCATGCCGCCATCTGCCTGGACACCAGCGGCGAGGGGCTTTACAAGCGGGGCTACCGGGCCGTGGGCGTGGAGGCGCCCCTGCGGGAAACGCTGGCCGCCGCGCTGGTCATCCTCAGCCGCTACCGGGGCCGCGACCCGTTCTGTGATCCCTTCTGCGGCAGCGGCACCATCCCCATCGAGGCGGCGCTCATCGCCAAAAACCGCGCGCCGGGCCTGCACCGCCCCTTTGACGCCATGGACTGGGCCTTTCTGCCCAAATCCATCTGGCAGGAGGCCAGGGACGAGGCTGTCAGCAAGGAGTTCCACGGGGACTACGACATCTGGGGCGGCGACATTGACCCCAGGGCCGTGTCCATCGCCCGGGACAACGCCCGCAAGGCGGGGGTGGACGACGTGGTGCGTTTCCAGGTGGCGGACGTGAAGGATTTCCGCCGGGACAGCGAGTACGGCCAGCTTGTCACCAACCCGCCCTACGGCGAACGGCTGCTGGAGAAGGAGGAAGCGGAGGAACTGTACCGTGTACTGGGCAAGGTATGGCGCAACCTGCCCCCCAAATGGCGGACGCTGGTGCTCAGCAGCCACACGGAGTTCGAGCGCACCTTCGGGAAAACCGCGGACAAGAAACGCAAGCTCTACAACGGCATGATCAAGTGCGACGTATTCATGTACGGCGACCGGATATGAAAAAAGAGAAGACAGACTGATTTCGGGAGGGGACTCTATGAAACACGTCTTTATTATCAACCCTGCGGCAGGGAAAAAGGACAGCACACAGAAAATCTACGACATGGCGGAACGGCTGCGGCGCCACCACGGCCAGGAGGTGGAGTGCATCCTCACCAAGCGACAGGGCCACGCCACGGAGATCGCGCGGCAGCTTTGCGAAAGCGGGGAGGAGCTGCGGTTTTACGCCTGCGGCGGTGACGGCACCATCAACGAGGTGGCCAACGGCGTCCTGGGCTATGACAACGCTGCCATGACCTGTATCCCCGTGGGTACCGGCAACGACTTTTTGAAGAACTTCGGCCCCGACGCCCCCCTGTTCTCCGATGCGGAGAACCTGTGGGACGGCCCGGAATTCCCCATCGACGTCATCGACGTCAACGGCCGGGTGGCGCTGACCATCGCCTGCGCCGGACTGGACGCCAGGGTGGCCCGTGACGTACATAAATACGGCGAGAGCCCCCTGCTCACCGGCAAGGGCAGCTACGTGGCGGCGCTGATCGTCAACTTCCTGTTCCGCAGCATCTCCTCCCGATGGACGGTGGAGCTGGACGGAGTTGCCGCGGAGGACGATTATGCCGTCATCACCGTCTGCAACGGCCGCTTCTACGGCGGCGGCTTCATGCCCGTGGCGGAGGCCCGGATGGATGACGGCGTGCTGAACACCTTGATTGTGAAGAAGGTCAGCCGCCCCATGTTCCTCCGCTTTGTGGGACCTTACTCCAAGGGTGAATACGCCAAATTCCCTCAGCTGGCGACCTGCTATACGGCAAAGACCATCCGCATCCGCTCGGACAAGCCGGATATCGTCACCTGCCTTGACGGCGAGTGCGTGGCCTCCGACGATGTGACCATCCGCCTGAGCGACAAACAGCTGAACTTCTTCGGCCCCCTGGGGTGCAGCTGCAACAGCAACGCCCGGGGCGATGCGACCGCCCGGGAACAGGAGCTTGCCCAAGTGTAATGACAGGTTTTTAACTTTTTGTGAAATTTTTCTTTTTTTCCGTTTTTCCCCTTGCAAATCCGTATGATTGTGGTATCATAAGCAACGTTAGCACTCCGACTTTTTGAGTGCTAACGTTGTCTTGTTTTTTCAATGAAATGATATAAGGAGGAAGCAACCATGAAACTGACACCGTTGGCAGATCGCGTCGTACTGAAAATGACCGAGGCTGAGGAGACCACCAAGGGCGGCATCATCCTGACCGGCTCGGCCAAGGAGAAGCCCTCTGTGGCGGAAGTGATTTCCGTGGGCCCCGGCGGCAACGTGGACGGCAAGACCGTCACCATGACCGTGAAGGCGGGCGACAAAGTCATCACCGACAAGTACGCCGGCACCAAGGTGACGCTGGAGGATGTGGAGTACATCATCGTCAAGCAGAGCGACATTCTCGCCATTGTGGAGTAAAATAGGAGGCAATTATTATGGCAAAGATCATCAAGCGCGGGGATGAAGCCCGCAAGGCTCTGGAAGCCGGCGTCAATCAGCTGGCCGATACCGTTAAAGTCACCCTGGGCCCCAAGGGCCGCAATGTGGTGCTGGATAAGAAGTTCGGCACGCCGCTGATCACCAACGACGGCGTGACCATCGCCAAGGAGATCGAGCTGGACGATCCCTTTGAGAACATGGGCGCCCAGCTGGTGCGCGAGGTTTCCACCAAGACCAACGACGTGGCCGGCGACGGCACCACCACCGCCACCCTGCTGGCCCAGGCCATGATCCGCGAGGGATTGAAGAATCTGGCCGCCGGCGCCAACCCCATTGTTATGAAGAAGGGTATGGCCAAGGCCGTGGAGGCCGCCGTAGCCGCCATCAAGGCCCAGAGCAAGACCGTCAACGGCACCAAGGACATCACCCGCGTGGGTACGGTTTCCTCCGGCGACGAGACCATCGGCAAACTGATCGCCGAGGCCATGGAGAAGGTCAGCGCCGACGGCGTCATCACCATCGAGGAGTCCAAGACCGCCGAGACATACAGCGAGGTCGTCGAGGGCATGATGTTTGACCGAGGCTATATCACCCCCTATATGGTCACCGACACTGAGAAGATGGAGGCCGTCATCGACGACGCCTACATCCTCATCACCGACAAGAAGATCTCCGTCATCAGCGACATTCTGCCCCTGCTGGAGCAGCTGGTGCAGGCCGGCAAGAAGCTGTTCATCATCGCCGAGGACGTGGAGGGCGAGGCTCTCAGCACCCTGATCGTCAACCGCCTGCGCGGCATGCTGAACGTGGTTTGCGTCAAGGCCCCCGGCTTTGGCGACCGCCGCAAGGAGATGCTGCAGGATATCGCCATCCTCACCGGCGGCCAGGTCATCAGCGAGGAGCTGGGCTATGAGCTGAAGAGCGCCGACGTCACCATGCTGGGCCGTGCCCGCCAGGTGAAGGTCACCAAGGAGAACACCATCATCGTCGACGGCGCGGGCGATCCCCAGGCCATCCGCGACCGCGTGGCCCAGATCCGCAGCCAGATCGCCGTGACCACCTCCGAGTACGACAAGGAGAAGCTGCAGGAGCGTCTGGCCAAGCTGGCCGGCGGCGTGGCCGTCATCAAGGTCGGCGCAGCCACCGAGACCGAGATGAAGGAGAAGAAGCTCCGCATCGAGGACGC